>CAYPEE010000030.1:0-13639 GCA_964409665.1 uncultured Oscillospiraceae bacterium | reverse complement strand
AACAGGCATTGCTGAGCGGGCCTCTGCCGTTCAGCTGATCCGGAAGTGGGCCACCAGGTCGTCCCGGCTCTCCAGGATGTCCTGCTCGTAGGCGGTCTGTCTGGGACTGCCGTGGTGGAGGACGAAGGGCACGCCGCGGGAATTGCGCTTGTCGGACACCACGCCGATGTGTTTTTGGAACACCACGATATCGCCGCCCTGCCACTGGTCGATTTGGGACAGGTCGGTGGTCAGTTCCATGGCGGTGTGCTCGAAATAGACGCGCAGATTGTTCACCCGGCGGAAGTCGATGTTCCTGTCCACGGCCTCGACGTCATAGTCGCCGCGGTGGTCCAGAATGTCCCGGGTCACCAGTTCCCGCAGGTCGTACCCCGCCCCCAGCAGGCCGAAGGCCACCACGTCGGTGCAGACGCCGTAGCCGTCGTCGGGGTAGCCGGAGCCGTAGTAGGCGCTCCCGTATTTGGGCCCGGTGGCGAGATAGGCCCGGACGCTCTGGAGGATGTCCGCCTGGTCGTGGACGCCGTCCCCGTCGGCGTCCACGGAGCTGATATATGTCTCGATGCCGAAGTGGGCGTTGTCGTACATCGGGTGGGGGATGACGTAGAGCCGGTACAGCACAGCGGCCGCCGCCCCGGCGGCGATGATCAGAACGGCAGCGGCGATCCAACGGAGCACCGGGGATCTCCGGCGCTGTCTCTGATCTCTCATAAAACCCCCACCTCCCGGCGTTGAAAAACCGCCGGGAATATGATAGCATATCCCGTAAGAAAAAACAAGGAAGGGGGTCCCGCCGTGGACGGACTGGACAGACTGCCCCTCCCTCTGCTGGAGTGGTTCCGGGACAACGCCCGCAAACTCCCGTGGCGGGACGAGCCGACCCCCTATCACGTCTGGCTGTCGGAGATCATGCTCCAGCAGACCCGGGTGGCGGCGGCGCTGGACTACTACCGGCGCTTTCTGGAGGAGTGCCCCGACATCCCCGCCCTGGCCGTCCTGCCGGAGGACCGGCTCATGAAGCTGTGGCAGGGACTGGGCTATTACGCAAGGGCCCGGAACCTGCAAAAGGCGGCGAAGGTCATTGTGGAGCGGTACGGCGGCCAATTCCCCGCCGATTACAGGGCTGTCCGGGCCCTCCCCGGCGTGGGGGACTACACCGCGGGGGCGATCTGCTCCATCGCGTTCGGACAGCCCGTCCCGGCGGTGGACGGCAACGTGCTGCGCGTCATCGCCCGCGTCTCCGGGGACGGGGGCGACGTGACCTCCCCGGAGACGAAACGGCGGGTGAGCGAGGCTGTCCGGGCTGTCATGCCTCTCCGGGCCCCCGGCGCGTTCAATCAGGCGCTGATGGAACTGGGGGCCACCGTGTGCCTGCCAAACGGCGCGCCCCTGTGCGGCCAGTGCCCCGCGAAGGACTTCTGCGCGGCCCTGGCCCAGGACAGGATCCCGGAACTGCCGGTCAGGTCCCCGCGAAGGCCCCGGCGGGTGGAGGAGCGCACCGTGTGGCTCATTTTTCGCGGGGACGCCGTGGCCCTCCGGCGCAGGCCGGCCCAGGGCCTGCTGGCCGGGCTGTGGGAGTTCCCCAGCGAGCCGGCGGGCGCGGAGCCCCTGTCGGGCTGGGGGATCTCCCCCCTGACGGATACATTCACCGGCCGGGCCAGGCACATTTTCACCCACGCGGAGTGGCGCATGGCCCTGCGCGCCGTGGAGGCGGCGGCGGACGCCCTGCCGGAGGGCTGGGTGTGGGCCACGCTGGAGGAACTGGAGCGGGTCTACCCCGTCCCCAGCGCCTTTGACGGGGCGCGGAGAGCCGTGCGCAAGCGGCTGGGAGGGGCGTGATGGGCGGCTTTTTGTGTACCCTCTGTCCCCGGAACTGCGGGGCCCTCCGGGACGATGTCCGCGGCGGGGGATTCTGCGGTATGCCCGCCGTCCCTGTGGCGGCCCGGGCCGCCCTCCACCGGTGGGAGGAGCCCTGCCTGACCGGGGAGCGCGGCGCGGGGACGGTGTTCTTTTCCGGCTGCGCCCTGCGGTGCGTGTTCTGCCAGAACGCCTCCATCAGCAGGGAAAACCGCGGGAAACCGCTGACGGACGGGGACCTGTACGCCGTCTTCGCCCGTCTGGCGGAGCAGGGGGCCGCCTGCATCGAACTGGTGACCCCCACCCAGTTCACCCACGCGCTGGCGCGGGTGCTGGAGCGGCCCGTTCCCGGCGGCCTGCCGGTGGTGTGGAACAGCGGCGGGTATGAGAAGGCGTCCACCCTCCGCGCGCTGGACGGAAAGGTGGACGTCTATCTGCCCGATCTGAAATATGTCACGCCGGAACTGGCGGAGCGGTACTCCGGCGCGGCGGACTATCCGGAGGCGGCCAAGAGCGCCATCCTGGAGATGTACCGCCAGCGGGGGCCCGTCCGATTCGAGGGGGGCCTGCTGAAGAGCGGGGTGCTCATCCGGCACCTGATCCTGCCCGGGCGGGTGGGAGAGGCCAGGCGGGTGATGGACTGGGCGGCGGAGAGTTTCCCGCCCGGGGCGGTGCTGTTCTCCCTGATGGCCCAGTACACGCCCATGAACGACCTGACGCAGTACCCGGAGATCGGCCGGCCTCTGCGGAGGTCCGAGGCGCGCGTTGCGCGGGAGTATATGGAGAACCTCGGGCTGGCCGGGTATGTGCAGGAATTGGAGTCCGCGGGTGAGGGGTTCGTGCCCGCCTTTGACCTGACGGGCTTATAGAAGGCGCCGCAGTCAAAAAGAAAGGCCGTCCTGTCTTTCACAGGACGGCCTTTTCCGTCTTGGGTTCAGTTGCCGAAGAACCAGTCCCAGGGGTTGAAACCGAACCCGTTGCCGCCGTCGCCGAACCCGTTGCCGCCGTCGTAGCCGTTCTCGCCGCCGGAGGGTATCTGGACCTCGCCCTCTGAGGACTGCTTGCTGGTCTGCTCGTCGAAGGTGAGTTGGACGGTCAGCGTCTCGCCCGCCCGGTAGAGGGTGATGGTCACCGTGTCGCCGGCCTTGTAGGTGTTCTTGACCGAGATCATCTGGTTGATGTCAGTGATGTCTGTGTCGTCGATCTTCGTGATCACGTCATTCTGACGGATGCCGGCGGTCTCGGCGCAGGAGCCCTCATCCACAGAGGACACCACCACGCCGGAGGGCCAACCGAACAGCTGGGAGTATTCTTCGGTGACGGTGGCGCCGGTGACGCCCATATAGGGCCGGCCGGTGACGTAGCCGTGCTCGATATAGTCGGTGATGATGCCGATCACGTCGTTGATGGGGATGGCGAAGCCGATGCCCTCGATGCTGGCCTCGGAACTGTCGCCGTTGTTGGAGTACTTGGCGGAGGTGATGCCGCACACCCGGCCGTAGCTGTCGAACATGGGGCCGCCGGAGTTGCCGGCGTTGATGGTGCAGTTGGTCTGGATATAGTTCATCACGGCGCCGTCGGTCATGGTGATGGACCGGCCGGTGGCGGACACGGTGCCGGAGGTCAGGGAGAAGGACAGGGTGCCCAGGGCGTTGCCGATGGTGCAAACCGTCTCGCCCACCACCAGATCGTCGGAGTCGCCGATGACCACGGGTTTCAGCCCGGTGACGCCGTCGATCTTCAGCACCGCCACGTCGTTCAGCTCCTCCGCGCCGATGACCTTGGCCGCGTAACTCTCGCCGTTGTTCAGAGTGACCTGGATCTCCTGGGCGCCGTCGATCACATGGTTGTTGGTGACGATGTAGCCGTCCTCGCTGAGGATGAAGCCGGAGCCCGCGCCGGCGGTCTCATACTGCCGGCCGTACATGACGGTGACGCCCTTGACGGTGATGCACACGCAGGAGTCGGCATAGGCGGCGTTGATCTCCGCCAGGGACATGGGCGTGAGGCCGTCGGCCTGATGCACGTTCACCGGCCTGGGGTCGGTGTCGTTCCGGTAGATATCCACATCCGTTCCGTCGGCGGAGCCGCCGCCGTGTACCGCCCCGTAGAGGGCGGCTCCGCCGAAGCCCGCTCCGGCGCCGACGAGGGCGCAGATCAGCACCGCCGCGACGATCCTGCCTACGCCGCCCTTTTTCTTCTTTTTGGGAGCCTTGGGCTGGACGGGAGGGGGCGTTGCCGGACCGCCGCCGTAGGGGGGCACATAGCTGTACCGGTAGGAGCCGGTCTCCCGGTCGAACCCGCCGGACTGGTAGCCGCTGTTATAGTTGGAGCCGCCGGAATAGCCCTGGCCTCCGCCGTCCACGGGGGTGCGGTCATCGCCGCTATTGTGATCGCTGTCGGGGTAATAGCCGTTGCTGAATTGATCGTCCATGACGAAAAACTCCTTTCCTGGCGGGTCGTCCCCGTCTACTGACGGTAGAATACCGCGAAAATGTGTCCCATATGTGTCGAAAGTCCGAAACAATTTTAAACAATTCTCCAAAACTTTGTGAAGGGTCCGGGTTTCCCGACCGGGGATGCGGGTCCCGCGGTCACGCCTCCGGAGGAGGGGCCGGCCGGTCGCCGGATCCCTCCTTCGGGGGTTTCCGCCCCGCCCGGAGGATGGATATGGTGTCGGTGACGGCCAGGCGGATGTCGTCCAGGGCGGGCTGAAAGATGCCCGTCTTGCCCAGGTTGATGATGACCAGCAGGATCAGGGGGCCGAAGATCATTCCCAGCACGCCCCCCACCTTCATGCCCACGTAGATGCCCACCAGAGACAGGATGGGGGAGAGGCCGGTCTGGTCGCCCAGGATCTTGGGGCCGGCGACCTGCCGGAACAGGGCGACGGCCCCCCAGACGATCATGAGCCCGATGGCGGAGGCGTAGTGGCCCAGGATGAGATCGATGACCGCCCAGGGTATCATCACAGTGCCCGCGCCCACGATGGGGATGAAGTCCAGCACGGCGAGGCCGAAGGCGATGAGCAGGCCGTAGTGGTTGCCCATGATCATAAAGCCCACGGCGAGGATGACGAACACCACCAGGGACATGAGGAACTGGCTTTTCAGGTATCCGCCGAAGGCTGCCACGCAGATGTTCCGGGCGGAGCGGGTGAAGTCCCGCACCTCGGCGGGCATTCGGTCGGTGACCAGGAAACGGTAGCGGGGGTAGTCCCCGGTGATGAAGTAGCTGGCCATCACGAATACGATGAGGGCCACCACGAAGCCGGAGATGCCGGAGACCAGATCGGGGGCCATGCCCATGAGCTGGGTGAGCCAGCCGGTGATGTCCAGGGACTTCAGCCAGCTGGTCAGGGACTCCAGCAGGCCCTCCCCGGAGGGGATGATGTCGGCGGGCAGGGAAAGGGCCTGCCCCGCGCTGTCCAGCCAGCCCCTGATGTTGGCCCACACGGTGCGCAGGCCGTTCATCAGGCCGTCCAGCAGGGACTGCCGGTTGTCGAACAGGGAGGTGATCTGGGACACCGCAACCCAGCCGATGCCGAACAGGATGCCCCCGATGACGGCGAACACCAGGATGATGAGCGCCATGGAGATGACCTTCCGGTGCAGGGGCAGTTTGTGCTGGAGCCACCGCACCGCCGGGTTGAGGCACCAGGCCACGATGAGGGCCAGCACGAAGGGGAACAGCAGGGACAGCAGCGGCAGCCCCACCAGGAAAAACAGCAGGACGGCGGCCGCAGTCAGCACCAGCCGGATCAGCAGCCGGAGCCAGAGCTGGCCGCGCTCCGGCCAGGAGAGTTGGGGATGTTGCTCCATGGGGAACCTCCTTTTTCAAGGTGTGTTGCGGAAGACGCCCGTTCCACGGCCGGGCGGACTCCGGGGGATCAGCCCGCCAGCGCTCTGGCCAGCAGGGCGGTCAGGGGCAGGGTGATGATGCACAGCAGGGTGGACAGGGTCAGCTGCCGGGCGGCCAGGCCCGCGTCCTTCCCCATGTTCTGGGCGAACAGGCTGTTGACGCCGGCGGTGGGGCAGCCGGAGAGGATGACGATGGTCACGTAGATCACCTGTTCCAGCCGGAAGGGGAGGAGGATCAGGGCGGTGAGGATCGGCAGACCGATGAGTTTGATGGCGGAGGCCAGATACAGCCGCCTGTCCCGGAAGGCGGCGGCCAAGTCGCTGGAGGCCATCTGCCCGCCGATGACCACCATGGCCAGGGGGGTGTTCAGGCTGCCCAGATAGCCCACCGCGCTGCCCACCGGCGCGGGAAGGCGGAGATCCAGCAGGTACAGCCCGATGGCGATCAGAAAGCCGATGACGGCCGGGTTGAGCAGCGCCTTTTTGGGGGAGAAGTTCCCCTTGCCGCCGATGGCCGCCGCGCCGTGGGTGAAAGTGGCCACATTGAACACCGCCAGGGACGTGGCGGCGGTCATGGCCGCCCCGTTCCCCATGACCGACTGGATCAGCGGCAGGCCCATGAAGCCCACGTTGCCGTAGATGGAGGAGCAGCGCAGCACGCCCCGGGTCTGTCCGCCCTCCCTCCGGAATAGGGGGACGGACAGGACCATGTACAGGAGGTAGACGCCGGTCAGCGCCAGCAGGGAGATGAGCAGCTGCCTGTCCAGCGACGGGGAGCGCTCCACCTGGAACACGTCGATCATAGTGGCGGGGATGACGGCGGAGAGCAGGATCCGGGACATCTGGGATAGCGTATTGCCGCTGAGCAGACCCCTTTTTCCAAAGACGAAACCCACCGCCATGAGCAGAAACAGGGTCAGCACCGAGCCGGCCACCACCAGTAATTCCTGAAACATAGGACGTCCCTCTCCGTTTCCGCGGTTCAAAATTTCCTTTTCAGCATTATAGCCCAAACCGGGCCGGTTGACAACCCCGAACCCTTCGGGTATACTGAGATTGTCGTAAGCGAGAGAGCGGGACAAAGGGGCGGTGACCATGGACTCCGAGCGGTCCCGCCGGGGAGCGGGCGCGGGTCCGGCACGCCCGGCGGGAGGCGGCGCGGCATGAACAAGACCGAACTTCTCAACCGCTTTGCCAAAGATCCGGAGGAGCGGGTCGCCCTGGCCCGGGTGCTGGACCGGATGGAGCGGACCCGGAGCCGCTCCGTCCCCTGCGTGACCCAGTTCCTGTCCCCGGCCCAGCGGGCGGCGGCGGAGTCCCTTTTGGCCGCGAGCGGCTGCCCGAAACATTTTTTCTGGGGCGGGTATGAGGGCGCGGAGCGCACCGTGTGCGCCTTTCTCCCGGACTGGCTGGAGCCGGACGGCCTGACCGCCGGCCCGGAGAGCCCTCTGGGAGCGGTGGAGGCCCTTTTCCCCGCGGACGCCGGCCTCACCCACCGGGACATTCTGGGCGGCCTCACGGGCGCCGGCCTCACCCGGGAGAAGGTGGGGGATATCCTGGTGCTGGAGGGAAAGGCCCAGATCGTCGTCCTGGCCGAGGCGGTTCCCATCCTGGCCGCCCAGTTTAAGCAGGCGGGGCGGCGGCGCCTGAACTGGAGGGAGATCCCGCTGTCGGAACTGTCTCCCGCCCCGGCGGAAGTGAAACTCCTCCGCGACACGGTGCCGGCCCTCCGGCTGGACGCGGTGCTGGCCGCCGGGTTCTCCCTGTCGAGGGGGAAGGCGGCGGAGGCCATCGCGGCGGGGAGGGTGTCCCTCAACCACCGGGAGTGCGGGAAGGGGGACAGGCCCGTGCGCGAGGGGGACGTGCTCACCTGCCGGGGGCTGGGCAAGTGCGTTTTGAAAACCGTGGGCGGCCAGTCGAGAAAGGGCCGTATCATCGTCGAATTGGAGCGGTATCTGTAATGACCGGGGAGAAGATCGCGCGCATCAACGAACTGGCCCGCCGGGTGAAGGCGGGGGAGACTCTCACTGAGGCGGAGACGGCCGAGCGGGACGCCTTGCGGCGGGAGTATATCGACAGCGTAAAGGCCAGCCTGGCCGCCCAGTTGGACCGCACCTGGGTGGTGGGCCCTGACGGGGTGAAGCGGCCCTTACGGAGAAAGACCTCCCCGGGGTCCCCAAAAAACTGAAAAAGAGCGCTAAAAAGCCTGTCATCGCCCTTGATGACAGGCTTTTTCGTCGGACTCTCTTTCTATGAAGCGGTCAGTTACTCCTCGGGCTGGGCCACCACGTTGGCGGCGCGGATGCCCTTGGCGCCGCGGGGGTCGGGCTCGGTGTCAAAGGTCACTTTCTGGCCCTCCAGCAATTTTTTATAGCCCTCGGCGACGATGGCGGAGAAATGCACGAAGACGTCGTCGGAGCCGTCGTCGGGGGTGATGAAACCATAGCCCTTTTCCGCGTTGAACCATTTCACAGTACCAGTCATTTTCCAATTTCCTCCTCAAGAATGAATGCGTTTTGAAGCAAATTTAAAAGCCCGCCCCTTGCCTGTACAGAGGGGGGAGCCGATACGACCCATACATCAAAACTACGGTGATTATAGCAGTTCGCCGCCGGACTGTCAAGAGATTTCTAACAATAATTAAGAAAAAATGGTAAATTTACGGGAGAGAAATGGAAATTATTGGGAGATACCGTAAAACCGCCTCCCATTTTCCAGCGTGACGCGGGCGCACTCCTCCCAGGACAGCCCTTTGATCTCCGCCAGACGGCCGCAGGTGTGCGCCAGCAGGGAGGAGTCGCACCGCTGTCCCCGGCAGGGGACGGGGGCCATATAGGGGCTGTCCGTCTCGATCATCAGCCGGTCCATGGGGACCGCCCGGGCGGCCTCCACGGCCTTTCGGGCGTTGCGGTAGGTGAGGACTCCGGTGAAGGAGATCATCCAGCCTAGTTTTACCAGTTCTCCGGCCATCTCGGCGCTGCCGGAGTAGCAGTGGAACACGCCGCGCACGTTGGGGAACCGCCGCACGATGTCCATGCAGTCCCCGTGGGCCTCCCGGTCGTGGACGATGACGGGCAGATCCAGTTCCTCCGCCAGCCGGAGCTGGGCCTCGAACACGCGCCGCTGGAGTTCCCGGGGCGGGTTTTCCTTCCAATAGTAGTCCAGGCCGATCTCTCCGATGGCCACCACCTTGGGGTCCCCCGACAGTTCCCGGAGCCGGTCCAGCCACCTGTCCTCCCAATCCGCGCAGTCCTCGGGGTGGACCCCCACCGCGGCGTACAGGAAGGGCCACCGCCGGGCCAGTTCCACGGCCATGGCGGAGGACTCCAGGTCGCAGCCGGGATCGACCACCAGGGAGACCCCCTTCTCCGGCAGGGAGGAGAGGACGGCGTCCCGGTCGGCGTCGAACCTGTGGGAATCGTAGTGGGCGTGGGTGTCGAACAGCATGGTGAACGCCTCCTGTGATGCAGGGATGGAGGATAAGGTCCGCCCGCGAAAAGCCTTCCCCCGCGGGGGGAAGGCCCGCGCGTCCCCGTTTCAGCAGAGTTTGGCCCCGGCGGGGATGGCGTCGCTGACCATGAGGAGGTTGAGTTTCTCCTCGCCCCCCTCCCGGTGGACGGCGGAGATGAGCATCCCGTCGCTCTCCAGGCCCATCATCTTCCGGGGCGGCAGGTTGACGATGGCCACCAGCGTTTTGCCGATGAGTTCCTCCGGCCTGTACCACCTGGCAATGCCGGAGAGGATCTGCCGGTCGGCGCCGGTGCCGTCGTCCAAGGTGAAGCGCAGCAGCTTGTCGGACTTCTTCACGCTCTGGCAGTCTTTGACCTTGACCGCCCGGAAGTCGGACTTGCAGAAGGTGTCGAAGTCCACCTTTTCCTCCAGCTGGGGCTCCACCTCGACGGTGGGCGGGGCGGCCTTCCTGGCCTGGTCGGCGGCGTCCTCCAGGGCTTTGAGCGCCTTTTCCGTGTCGATGCGGGGGAACAGGTTCTCCCCCTTGACAGGGGCGGCGTCCTCGGGCAGGGAACCCCACCGGGCGGCGCTGTCCCAGGTGCGGCAGTCCTCCCGGGCGCCGATCTGGGCGAAGAGTTTGTCCATGCTGTTCGGCATGAAGGGGGTCAGCAGCACGCCGCAGATGCGGGTGGTCTCCAGCAGGTTGTAGAGCACATGGGCCAGCCGGGGACCGTTGGTTTCCATATCTTTGGCCAGCAGCCAGGGGGCGTTCTCGTCGATATACTTGTTGGCCCGCTGGATGACCCTGAATATCTCCTCCAGGGCGTTCTGAAACTGGAACTGTTCCATCTGGGCCTCATAGCGGTCCCGGAGGGAGGAGGCCAGTTCCTTCAGTTCCTGGTCGGCGTCCGTGGGCCCGGCCCAGTCCCGGCAGCCGGCGGGGAGGCGATCCCCGAAGTACCTGCCCGCCATGGCGGTGGTGCGGCTCACCAGGTTGCCCAGGTCGTTGGCCAGATCCACGTTGATGGTGTTGATCAGGGATTCGTTGGTGAAGTTGCCGTCGGACCCGAAGGGGAAGGTGCGCAGCATGAAGAACCGCAGGGCGTCCACCCCGAACTGCTCCGCCAGAATATAGGGGTCCACCACGTTGCCCCGGCTTTTGGACATCTTCTCGCCGCCGAAGTTGAGCCAGCCGTGGCCGTACACCTTCTTCGGCAGGGGCAGGCCGAGGCTCATGAGCATGGCGGGCCAGATGACGGCGTGGAACCGGACGATCTCCTTGCCCACGAAATGGACGTCGGCGGGCCAGTACTTCTCATAGTCGTGGTACCGGT
This sequence comes from uncultured Oscillospiraceae bacterium, assembly GCA_964409665.1. Lineage (GTDB taxonomy): Bacteria > Bacillota > Clostridia > Oscillospirales > Oscillospiraceae > Enterenecus. The sequence goes on along the minus strand of CAYPEE010000030.1, from coordinate 3,141 downwards.
CGTTCAGGAAGCCCAGGGCGGTGATATAGTTGCTCAGGGCGTCCACCCACACATATACCACATGGCCGGGATCGAAGTCCACCGGAATGCCCCAGGTGAAGGAGGTGCGGCTGACACACAGGTCCTCCAGTCCGGGCTTGATGAAGTTGTTCACCATCTCGTTGACCCGGCTCTTTGGCTCCAGAAAGTCGGTATCCTCCAGCAGGCGCCGCACCCGGTCGGCGTACTTGGAGAGGCGGAAGAAATAGGCCTCCTCCTCGGCGTCCGCCACCTCCCGGCCGCAGTCGGGGCACTTGCCGTCCACCAGCTGGGACTCGGTCCAGAAGGACTCGCAGGGTTTGCAGTATTTGCCCACGTATTTGCCCTTGTAGATGTCCCCGTTGTCGTGCATCCGCCGGAAAATGCGCTGGATGGCCTGGACGTGGTAGCTGTCGGTGGTGCGGATGAACCGGTCGTAGGAGATGTTCATCAGTTTCCACAGGTCCTTGACGCCCCGGGGGCCCTCCACGATGTTGTCCACGAACTGCTGGGGGGTGACGCCGGCCTCTCTGGCCTTGTCCTCGATCTTCATGCCGTGCTCGTCGGTGCCGGTGAGGAACATCACGTCGCAGCCCCGGAGCCGCTTGTAGCGGGCCATGGCGTCGGCGGCCACGGTGCAGTAGGCGTGGCCGATGTGGAGTTTGTCGCTGGGGTAATAGATGGGGGTGGTGATATAGAACTTCTCTTTACTCATGGGTGGCTCCCTCCTCTTGAGGCGGTACTTGTATGGGTTGATAGGGCTGGCCCACCACCGGGGGATTCTCCAGGTTGTGGGGCAGCCGCCACAGGGCGGCGGCGGCGGCGAGGGTCTGGGCGCCCAGCAGGAGCAGGTCGCTGACCTCCCGCTGGCCCACCGCGGACAGGGCGGACAGCACGACGGTCGCCCCCGCCAGCCACAGCAGGCGGCGGGGCCTTGCGGCCCCGGCGGACATACCGGCGCAGTCCAGGTAGAACAGCATCCCCGTCACGATGGCCAGGAGCTGGGGGGCGTAATTCCACAGCACGGGGTCGGAGGCGTGGGCCCGGAAGGACTCCATCAGCCACACGCAGCCGGTGACGGCGGGCAGGGCGGCGGAGAAACCTCCGTGGCCCCGCCGGCCGGGGCGGAAACTCTCCCGGGCCATCTGCTGAAGTCCCAAAAAGGCCAGAAACGCGGCGGCGGCGGTGAGCAGGACGAGGATCCCGTTGTCGCCGGGCCGGCCGCTCTGTCCCGCCGGATCCAGCCACAGCTTCAGCCTGCCGGCCCCCCTGACAAACAGGACCGGGACCGCGGCCAGGGCCAGAAAAGCCGCCGCCAGCAGCAGCGCCGGATAGACTTTCTTGTCCTGATCCAGAAAGGCCAGATCCCACCGGTGGGCCTGTCCCTTCGCCCAGGGGCGCCTGCGGATGGGCTGGGTGACCGCCAGAACCATCAGCGCCGCCCCGATGATGACCAGGACGCACACCAGGATCACACTGGCGGGGGCGAAGGGGACGGCCAGTCCCAGGGGCTCCTCAAAGGCGGTGGAGCGCTGGACGGCCCGCAGCAGGGCGGCCAGAACCGCCCCGGTCAGAGTGCACACCAGCCAGGAGAGCCGGCGGGGGTAACGGTCCAGAAAACCGTGGATGCGGTCAATCATCTGATTCACAGCGCCGCCTCCTCACAGTCCCTTGATGTGGCCCAGGGGGAAGAGCACGCACAGGCTCCGCCCGATGACGCACCGGTTGTCGATGACGCCGATGTCGGGATACCGGCTGTCGGAGGAGCGGTTCCGGTTATCCCCCATGACGAAACAGCAGCCCTCCGGCACGGTGACGTGGTTGATCCCCTCCCCGTAGCCGGGGACGCGCATCGGCTCCTTGATATAGTCCTCCCGGACGGCCTCGCCGTCCACGTAGACCGTGCCGGCGGCGTAGTCGATATCCACTGTCTCCCCCCCGGTGGCGATGACCCGCTTGATGATGGAGTCCTCCTGGAAGGTCTTCTGGGTGACCACCACCACGTCGCCGTGTCTGGGGGTGTAGCCCAGGGTCCACACCAGCACCACGTCGCCGTTGCGGAGGGTGTCCTCCATGGAGGGGCCGCTGACCACCACGATCCGGGCCACAAAGGTGAAAAACAGAATGAGGACAGACATGAGCAGGGCCAGGAACCGCACGTTCATATACAGTTCCCGGCCGGGATTGGCGGCCTTCCTGGCCTGGGCGCCGGTCTGCTCCGGGGCCTCCCCAGGCTCCTCCGCCCCGGCCGCCGGCCGGTCCCGCGGCGGCTCCGTCTCCTCCGGCGGGCGGTTATCATGTTCCAAATTCAAGGTCAGCCCTCCTCCGCCGGTTCGGCCGCGCTCAGCGCCGCCGGGTCGTCATAGGCCAGCTGGAACTGTCTGGCGTCCATGGTCTCGTGTTTCAGCAGGAACTGGGCCACCAGTTCCAGTTTGTCCCGGTCCCGCCGCAGGATCTCCCGGCATTTGGCATAGGCCCCGTCCAGCAGGGCCCTTACCTCCTCGTCGATGAGGGCGGCGGTCTGCTCGGAGTAGGGCCTGGCCTGGGCCATGGAGCGGCCCAGAAATACCTCGTCGTGGCCCGAGTCGAAGGTGACGGCGCCCAGTTTTTCGCTCATGCCGTACTTGGTCACCATGTCCCGGGCGATCTGGGTGGCCCGCTGCAGGTCGCTCACCGCGCCGGTACAGGCAAAGCCCAGCACCGTCTCCTCGGCGGCCCGGCCGCCCAGGAGGGCGGAGAGGGTCTCAACCAGCCGCTGGCGGGTCACATGGTCCCGGTCCTCCTGGGGCCGGTTGACGGTCATGCCCAAAGCCTGACCCCTCGGCACGATGGTGATCTGCTGTACCGGGTCCTGGGTGGGCAGGGCGCGGCTCACCACGGCGTGGCCCGCCTCGTGATATGCGGTGATCCGCCGGTCCTCCTCGATTTGGGCCCGGCTCTTTTTTTCCGGCCCGGCGATGACCTTGATGACCGACTCCTGCACGTCGGCCAGGGTGATGAAGGGCTGATCCCTGCGGGCGGCCAGCAGCGCCGCCTCGTTCATCAGGTTCTCCAGGTCGGCCCCGGTGAACCCGGTGGTCTCCCGGGCGATCTCCCTCAGATCCACGTCCTCCGCCAGGGGCT
>CAYPEE010000029.1:8548-13776 GCA_964409665.1 uncultured Oscillospiraceae bacterium | reverse complement strand
GGCCGGCGCTCTTTTGCGCTCCGACGCGATTCACAGTTCCAGCAGGTGCCGCCCGTAGGCGGTCATCCTCAACTCCTCGCCAAGTTTCCGCAGGTGGGCCCGGTCGATCCAGCCCTCCCGCCAGGCGTCCTCCTCGATACAGCCCACATAGGCGCCGCCGCTCTGAAGCGCGTGGATGGTCTGAGCGGCCGAAAGCATACTGTCGGCATTGCCCGCGTCCATCCAGACGTAGTTGTCGTCCAGAGGGACCACCCGCAGGCTGCCCCGCCGCAGGAAAGCCAGGTTCACGTCGGTGATCTCCAGCTCTCCCCGGGCGGAGGGGGTGAGGTTGGCGGCCACGTCCAGCGCCTGGTTGCGGTAGAAATACAGGCCGGGGACGACGTAGTTGGACCTGGGATGTTCCGGTTTCTCCTCGATGGAGATGGCCTTCCCATCGGGGCCGAACTCCACCACGCCGAAGGGCCGGGGGTCGTCCACCCGACAGCCGAACACGGTGGCGCCGGGGTTGCCGGCGGCGGCCTGTTTCAGTATATCGGCGAAGCCGTCCGCCCAGAAAATATTGTCCCCCAGCACCAGGCACACGTCGTCCCCGTCCAGAAAGTCCTGGCCGATGAGCAGCGCGTCCGCGATGCCCCGGGCCGCCGGCTGGATGGTGTAGTGGATGGACATACCCAGCTGCATCCCGTCCCGCAGCAGGGTGTAGAAGGTGCCCTCCTCTCCCGGGGGCACGATGACCAGCACCTCCCGGATGCCGGCCTGGATCAGCACCGACAGAGGATAATAGATCAGCGGTTTGTCGTACACGGGGAGCAGGGGCTTGCAGATCGGACGGGTCATGGGATAGAGCCGGGTGCCACGCCCGGCGGCCAGGATGATGCCTTTCATTGGTAAATGACCTCCATGCGCCGAAGGGCGCGCACATGATGAGGAAATGCTTTTTACGACACAGCGGGGCGCGGGGCGTTCAACGCCCCGGCAAACGGGAAGTTATCAATTATTCTTCTTACTCTCAATGGCATGAATCGTACAAGCAGATCCTGCCATCAGAGCAAAGCAAATGGTTATTGTTTCAGCCCCATTCATTACTGATCCTAAAAAGATTCCAACCAAAGCGGAAATAAGCATAATGACGATAGAAACAACCGTTCTGACCATAATGTGTACCTACACAAATGACGATTTACCTGTTATCCAAACCCACTATACCACATTGTCCCGGCGATTTCAAGGCGGGAAAACGCCCCGCCCCACCCCTTGACTTTACGATTTTCCGGGGGTAAAATAGGGCCAAATTCATTCAAAAAAGGAAATGATGCTGTTGTGACCAAAATTGACATTTTCTCCGGCTTTTTGGGGGCCGGCAAGACCACCCTCATCAAAAAGCTGCTGGCCGAGGCCTATCAGGGCGAGAAACTGGTGCTGATCGAGAACGAGTTCGGTGAGATCAGCGTGGACGGCGGTTTCCTCAGGGAGACCGGCGTGGAGATCTCCGAGATGTCCTCGGGCTGCATCTGCTGCTCCCTGGTGGGGGACTTCGGCGACGCGCTGAAGAAGGTGCTGGCCCAGTTCCACCCCGACCGCATCCTCATCGAGCCCTCCGGCGTGGGCAAGCTGTCCGACGTGATCGTGGCGGTGCAGAACGTGGCCGACCAGGAGCCCGAGCTGCGGCTGAACAGTTTCGTCACCGTGGTGGACGCCTCCAAGGTGAAGGGCTATATGAAGAACTTCGGCGAGTTCTACAACAACCAGGTGGAGAGCGCCGGCACTCTCATCCTGTCCCGCACCCAGAACCTGTCTCAGGACCGGCTGGAGGCCATGGTGGACCTGCTGCGGGAAAAGAACCCCAGGGCAGCCATTATCACCACCCCCTGGAGCGATCTGGACGGAAAAACCATTCTGACCGCCATGGAACAGCCCTCTCTGGAGGAGGAGATGCTCTCCCGTATGCGGGCGGAGCATGAGGCCCACGAGGCGGAGCATCACCACCACCATCACGGCCACGACGGGCATGACGGGGACGAGGAGCAGGAACACCGCCGCCATCATGACCACGGCGGGGACGAGGAACATACGCATCATCATCACGACGGCGAACACGATCACGGCCATCACCACCATCACGACGCCGATGAGGTGTTCACCAGCTGGGGCAGGGAGACCGTAAAGCCCTTTGACCGGGCCGAACTGGAGAAGGCGCTCTCCGAACTGGATCTGGGCGGGTGCGGCGCCATCCTGCGGGCCAAGGGCATTGTGCGGAGCGCCGGCGGCTGGCTCCACTTTGACTATGTACCCGGGGAGTGGTCCGTCCGGGAGGGCCCCGCCGATTACACCGGCCGGCTGTGCGTCATCGGCGCCGACCTGAAAGAGGACCGGCTGGCCGCCCTGTTCGGCCTGTGAGGAGAAGTTATGGACATCCCTGTGTACCTCTTTGCCGGCTTTCTGGACAGCGGCAAGACCACCTTTATCAACGGCGTCCTTCAGGACGGATTCGCCCTGGAGGACCGGACTCTGCTCCTCCGCTGTGAGGAGGGGAACGAGGAGTACGACCCCAAGGCCCTGGAAAACGTCACCGTGGTGGATGTGGAGGCGGAGACGGACCTCACCCGGGACTTTCTCAGGAAGTGCGAAAAGCAGTACAGGCCCAGGCAGATCATGATCGAGTTCAACGGGATGTGGTCGCTGTCGAAGTTCTATCAGGAGGCCCTGCCCAACAACTGGGTCCTCTATCAGATCATGACCATGGTGGAGGCATCCACCTTTGACGTGTACGCCAAGAATCTGGGCCAGCTGATGATGGAGAAACTCACCAACGCGGACATGATCGTGTTCAACCGCTGCACCGAGGCGCTCCGCGCCTCCCTTCGGGCCAGGAATCTGCGGATGGTGAACCGCCGGGCCTCCATCTACCTGGAAAATGACGACGGCACCAGCGAGGACTACGCCGACGACAGCGTCTGCCCCTTCGACCTGTCCAAAGAGGTCGTCGACATCCCGGACGACGACTTCGGCGTGTGGTATGTGGACGTGATGGACCACCCGGAGCGCTATGTGGACAAGATGATCCGCTGCAAGGCTGTGGTGGCCCATCTGAAACAGTACCCCGGCGAGGTGGTGCTGGGCCGGTTCGCCATGACCTGCTGCGCCGCGGATATCAGTTTCCTGGGTGTGGTGGCCCGGGGCGGGGGATTCAACGCCTTCGGCAACCGGGCCTGGGTGGAGATCACCGCCCGTGTCGCCCTGGAGCCCCACAGGGCCTATGAGGACAAGGGGCCCGTTCTGTATGTCACCGAACTGCTGCCGGCCAAGAAACCGGAGCAGGAAGTGCTGTCTTTCTGACGCGGAAAAACCGGACGCGCCCCTGCCGCGATCGCGGCGGGGGCGCGTTTTTCGCGCGGAGCGGGGTCATTCGACGGCGTAAACGTATTCGCCGGTGGAATCCTTCACGGTGTAGACGGTAAAACCGCTGTAATGTAAATTGCCATCTTCGGCGCCGGGCTCCTCGCTCAGGCAGCTGGGGCTGTATTCAGAGGAGTCGGGCCAGCCGATGGCGGCGTAGAGCGCGCTGACCGGGGAGCCGATATACCCCATCGCGATGGCCTTGTAATCGGGCGCGGGCGTGGGCGCCGGAGTGGGCGCGGGCGTAGGCGCGGGCGTGGGCGCCGGAGTCTGGGCGGCGGTCTTGGGGGTGGGCTGCGGCGTCGCCGGGGCCTGCTGGGCCGGCTGAGTTTGGGATGCGGGGGCCGCGCCGCCGTCCTGGGTGGGCGCGGCGGAGGGCCGTTCGGAGGGTTTCCCGGAGGGTTCGGGGGAAGGCCCTTCGGAGGGCTTCCCGGCGGATTCGGGAGCGGGTTCCGCGGTCTGAACGGCGGCGGAGTCCTCGACCGGCGGGTCGGTCACCGGGGCGGTCGGACTGGAGCAGGCGCACAGCGCCAGGGCCAGAACGCAGATCAAAGCAAGCAGTTTTTTCATCATCAGTCCTCCTGGATCATTTGCGGTAGCGCCAGGCGTCCGTCGTGTCCGCAAGGCCGTAGAAGGCCCACAGATAGCGGTCGCCGTACTTACCGTGGTAGTTGTGGTAATACCGCCACTCCAACTGGGTGTCGTAGATCAGGCCGTCGATCTCCGTCCAGCAGTGTTCCCCGCCCAACACCGCGCCGCTGAAGATCTGGGTGTCGTAACCGATCCAGCGGCTCAGATACCAGAACACCGAGGCGAAGCAGTAGCAGTTGCCCTTGCCGGTCTGAAGCATGATCCGCGCGGCGTCCTGGGTGAAGTAGGTGACGCCGGCGGGGTAGTGGGCGCGGTTCAGATAGGTATAGCTGTCCCGGACATAGGCGTACAGCGCCCGCAGCATATCCGGCCGGGCCATGGACGGATCTGTGTATGTGAGGACGATCTGCCGGAGCTGTCCGTCCATCCAGCTGTCGCCGGTGGTGAAACGGCCGTCGGCCCCGGCGGTAAAGCCGTTCTTGACGGTCCCCCGCAGGATGTCTTTCGCGGCGCTGTCGTAATAATAACTCCAGCCGTCGATCAGATGGGCGCCCTCGGCGCGGAAACCGGCGGGCAGGCCGGTGTTCGCCTCCTCCCAGGAGATCCAGGTCTCCCCGTTCTCCCCGGCGGCGTGCCGGTGGGGCACGGTGGCCTCCATCACTTCGCTGTAATACCACCGGCCAGGGGCCACATCCAGATAGAGGGCAGGACGGTTCGCGTCGATGGCGGCCCTGTCGCCGGTACGGCCCAGCGCCCGGTTGAGGATGGCCACCGTCTCGCTGCGGGCCAGCGGCCTGTCGGGGCCGACCGTGCCGTCGGGATAGCCCAGCAGCCAGCCGTAGGCCCGGGCGGAGAGGAGCGCGGCGGCGTTCTCGTCGCCGGGGTCCACGTCGGGGAACGGCGAGGCGTCGGCGCGGAGGGGGAAGAAGGCGGCCACATAGCGGATGAACTCCCCGCGGGTGATGACGTCGCTCCCCTGGAAGGCGGCCTCATCGGGGCGGATCACGCCCAGGGAGCCCAGTTCCAGGGCCGCATCCCGGTACCAGACGCCCTCCGGCACGTCGGTATAGCTGACGGTGACGGGCACCCGCTCCGCCAGCAGGCGGTAGAGCATCTGGGCGGCCTCGCTGCGGCTGACGTAGGCGTCGGGGGCAAAAACGCCGTTTCCCTTGCCCTGAATGTAGCTGATGTGCTGTTCGGTGATCAGCGTCACTCCGGCGGAGGGACCGGCGGGAGGTTCC
>CAYPEE010000029.1:0-8448 GCA_964409665.1 uncultured Oscillospiraceae bacterium | reverse complement strand
GGTTCCCCAAACTCCTCACCGGCATTGGATGCGGGCTCGGCGGCCGGGGGCGGGTCGGCGGCAGCCGGCTCCTCCCCCGGGGCCGCGGCAAAAGCGGCCGGGGCCAGGGACAGCGCCAGGATCAGGGCCAGAAGTGATTGGATAACTGGTTTTTTCATGTGGATTCCTCCTGAGATGTGCGAAAAAGGTTCAGCCGGTTACGGCGTCCGCCGCCGTCCAGACGTTGTTGACCCGATACAGCACCGACAGCCCGCCCTCCGCCGCGGACTCCGGCACGATGAGGCCAAAGCCGCCGTCCTCCAGCCGGAAGGCCTCGTAGCACCGCCCCCCGGCCAGGAGATAGACGGGGGCGCCCCCGTCCGGTCCCGCCGGGAGCGTGCCGGTGAGCTGGACGCAGCCCTCCGTGAACTGGGCGGACTCCGCCGTCAGCGGGACGGCCTCCCCGGACGCCTCCGCCGCGGGGGCCTCCCGCTCCGGCGCGGGCATCTGGGGGATGTTTTCCAGCAGATAGTCCAGGTTGCGCTCACCCAGTTCCACCACCACATACCCGGCGGAGCGCTGGGCGAGGAGATCCAGCCGGTAGGCGGCGGACCGGGAGAACAGGGCGGAGCCGAAACTGTCCGCCAGATAGGGGTAGAGCAGATTGCCGAAGGAGTCCCGGAACATGAGCAGGGAGCCCTCCCCCTCTTTGACGGTCCGGATGGTGATGTCCTCCGCCGAGCGGACGGGTTCCTCATACGCAAAGGTCAGTTCGCCGCCGTAGACCTGGTCGTCCTCCCTGCGGGCGCCGGCGGGAAAGAGCATTTGATACAGGTCGCCGGAATGGACGGGCTGAGGGGTAAACGGGCCGGCGTAATAGTCGGAAGTCCGGCCCAGCGCCCCGTTGACGGCGTCCGCCGCCAGGGCCGCCCCCTTGGAGTTCCAGTGGGTGTCCTGCTTGAAGTACAGCGTCTCCTCCTCCCCGCCGAGGAGGGCGAACAGGTCCAGATAGGGGACCCCCTCCGCCTCCAGCGCGGCGGCCAGATGATCCGCGTTGCGCTCGGCGGAGAAAACCGTCAGGTGCGGCATATGTTCCGGGTAAAGCGTATTCTTGTTGGGGGCGATGGTGAACAGGAATTTCGCCCCCTGGCCCTCGCAGTACTCCCGCACCAGGGCCAGGTTGTGGGCGGCGGACCGGATGTCCCCGTCGGAGAGGAGGCCGGAGCCGGTGTAGTCGTCCAGGGTGTCCCGGTAGTAGAGCCAGCCGTCCCTGCCCAGCACCACCCCGTCGGAGATGGAGGAGCGGAGCAGAGCGGCGTTTCCCTCCGACCAGGCGGTGATCATGGACTGCCGCAGGAAGAAGTGGTCCTGGAGGTAATCCCCCAGTTGGGAGAGATAGCCGGCGTTCCAGTTTCCGTCCGCGTCCCGGAGCCGGGGCAGGGGGGAGAGGATCTGGTTGCCGCCGGCCTCCGGCTCCTGTCCGGCGAGCATTCCCAGGGAGGGGATCAGGCACAGGGCCAGGATCAGAGCGGTGAAACAGAGGAAACCGATCTTTTTTGCCATGTTTCCGCCCTCCTCAGAACTGGTTGTAGATAAAGGGCTGGAAGTTCCCGCCGGCGGCGGCCAGCATACAGATCACGAACAGGACGGCCGCCCCGGCCAGGGAGAGGCCGGTGAGCCGGCCTCTCGCGGCCCCGCTCATTCCGCCCGCTTTCGCTCTCAGCCAGGGGACGACGGGAAGGCTGCCCACGATCCCGGCGGCCAGGGCCAGCCACGCCGCGGGGGCGATCCGCTCCAGAGCGGTCACCGCCGCGGGAGCCGCCGGGCCGGGGACGAACATGGCCCGGAACATCCCCAGCGCGTTGTCCAGGGAGGAGGCCCGGAACAGGACAAAGCCCAGGCACACGATCAGCAGGGTGCAGATATGGCCGGCCGCCCTGCCGGGAGCGGACTTCCGGGCCGCCTTCCACCGGTCCCCGCCGCAGTCCTCCAGCACGCGGAACGCCCCGTGCCACAGGCCCCACAGCAGAAACGTCCAGGACGCCCCGTGCCACAGGCCGCTGACGGCGAACACAACGAGCAGATTGAGGCGCTTGCGGAGCCGTCCCCGCCGCCCTCCGCCCAGGGGGATGTACAGATAATCCTGAAGCCAGGAGGACAGGGAGATGTGCCACCGCCTCCAGAAGTCCCGGAGGGACGCGGCGGCGTAGGGATAGTTAAAGTTCTCCGGAGTGGTGAAACCGAACATCCGGCCCAGGCCGATGGCCATGTCGGAGTAGCCGGAGAAGTCGAAGTAGATCTGGACCGTGTAGGCCAGCGCCCCCAGCCAGGCCAGAGCCGGACCGGCGTCCCCGCCCAAAGCGAAGGCGCTGTCAGCGATGGGGGCCACCGTCCCGGCGATGAGCAGCTTTTTGCCGAGGCCCACAATGAACCGGCGCAGGCCCAGGGCGGCGCCCTCGGCGGTGACGGTCCGGTTCCCGATCTGGGGGGCAAACTGTCCGAACCGGACGATGGGTCCGGAGGTCGCCTGGGGGAAGAAGGAGACATACAGCAGCACGCTGAAAAAGCCGCCCGCCTCGCCGCCCCGGTACACATCGACGACATAGCTTATGGCCTTGAAGGTGAAAAAGGAGATCCCCACCGGGGCGGCCAGTTCCAGCACCGGGACGGACAGGGAGAACAGACGGCCGGCGGTCTCGGTCAGCAGGGTCAGATACTTGAAACACGCCAGCAGAGCGATGTTCAGGATCAGCGCCGCCGCCAGCACCGGCCTGCTCCCGCCCCTCCTGGCGAGGACGGCCCCGGCGGCCCAGTTGATCAGCGCAGAGGCCAGCAGGATCACCATCCCCTGCCACCGGCCCAGGGAGTAGAACACAAGGTCCGCCAGCAGGAGGAGAGCATTCTTCAGCTTTCGCCCCGGCACGATGTAGTACAGCAGGACGGCGGCGGGAAAGAAGAAGAACAGGAACAGCGTCGAATTCAAGTCCATGCTCCCGCTCTCCTCTCTGTCGGTTTCTGTCAACAGTTTTCTATTATATTCAATGCGGCGCGCAAAATCAATACCGCCATGCGCTTTTTTTAAGCAAAGTATTTCCAGCCCGGCCCGCCGCGCACATGAAACGGGACCCGTCCGCATAGATTGTACCATCGCTGAAAACGGGAGGGTCTGCCTATGGACTGGAAGGAAAGACTGACAAAATGGCGGAAAGGGACCAAGATCCTCTACCTGCGCCGGAGGCTCGTTGTGGTGGGCGTGTGCCTGCTGGCCGCAGCCCTCATGCTCACCGTGGTCAACAGCCCCGCCGTGGTGGGCGCCTCCGCCACCGCCCGGCAGCTGCCCATCTACTGCGTGCAGAAGGACTACAAGGTGCTGTCCATCAGCTTTGACGCCGCCTGGGGGAACGAGGACACCCAGCAGATCATCGATATTTTGGCCAGATACCGCGTGAAGGCCACCTTCTTCGTGGTGGGAGAGTGGGTGGACAAATACCCCGAGTCCGTCAGAGCCCTCCACGACGCCGGCCACGAGGTCATGGGCCACTCCAATGACCACGCCCACTTCAACTCCCTCTCCACCAAAGAGATCATCGACAACGTGAATACCTGCAACGACAAGATCGAGGCCGTCACCGGCGTCCGGCCCACCCTGTTCCGCTGTCCCTACGGCGAGTACGACGACCACGTCATCTCCGCCGTGCGCTCCCTGGACATCGAGCCGATCCAGTGGGACGTGGACAGCCTGGACTGGAAGGACCTCTCCGCCGCCGAGATCACCAAGCGGGTCACCTCCAAGGTCCAGCCCGGCTCCATCGTGCTGTTCCACAATGCCGCCCTCCATACGCCGGAGGCCCTCCCCGCCGTCATCGAGGCCCTGCTCCGGGAGGGCTATACCTTCGTACCCATCTCGGAACTCATCCTGCCGGGGGAGTGCGATCGGGACTACCGCATCGACCACACCGGCCGGCAGTGCCCCAAACAGTGACCGTCCCGGAGCGTTTCGCGCCGGATACGCGGCCGGACGGCGGATCTCCGACGGACAGCCGCCGTCCGTGTCCGCGCAAAATGTCAATAATCACAAAAAACAGGTTTCGACATGGTTGAAACCTGTTTTTTGCACTAAAATTTTGCGTCTATGCAATTTTGTGTTGACAAAAGGAGGCCAAGTGCTATACTGAATGCAGATACGAGAGAACAAAGACGTTCCGGGCCCCAAGGGGCGGAGCGTTTTTTTGTCGCTCGTGACCAAAACCTGTGGCATGGAATCGGCGTCCGGCGCTGGCCGGCGCGGGAAAGGGGAAATCAATATGGGTTACACCAAGGAAGACATCATCCGCATCGTCCGGGAAGAGGACATCAAGTTCATCCGTATGCAGTTCACCGACATCTTCGGCCAGTTGAAGAACGTGGCCATCACCGCCTCTCAGATCGAGAAGGCGGTCAATAACCAGATCATGCTGGACGGCTCCTCCATCGAGGGTTTCGTCCGCATCAACGAGTCTGACCAGTATCTCTATCCCGATCTGAACAGCTTCGTCATCTTCCCCTGGCGGCCCCAGCAGGGCAAGGTGGCCCGGCTGATCTGCGACATCCACAACCCCGACGGCTCCCCCTTTGTGGGCGACCCCCGGGGCGTGCTGGAGCGGGTGCTGGAGAAGGCCAGGGGCATGGGCTACGACGACTTCAACGTGGGCCCCGAGGCGGAGTTTTTCCTGTTCCAGACCGACGAGGAGGGCAAGCCCACCACCAAGACCAACGACGAGGCCGGCTATTTCGACCTGGGCCCCCTGGACCACGGCGAGTCCACCCGGCGTGAGATCTGCCTGGACCTGGAGGCCATGGGCTATGAGATCGAGGCCAGCCACCACGAGGTGGCCCAGGGCCAGCACGAGATCGACTTCAAGTACGCCCCCGCCCTGGAGTGCGCCGACAAGATCATGACCTTTAAGCTGGCGGTCAAGACCGTTGCCCAGAAGAACGGCCTCCACGCCACCTTTATGCCCAAGCCCATCTTCGGCATCAACGGCTCCGGTATGCACACCAATATGTCCCTGTTCCGCCAGGGCAGGAACGTGTTCTATGACCCCGAGGGGGAAAGAGGTCTGTCCGGGGAGGCATACAGCTTTATCGCCGGCCTGCTCCACCACATGAAGAGCATGACCGCCATCACCAACCCGCTGGTCAACTCCTACAAGCGGCTGGTGCCCGGCTACGAGGCCCCCTGCTACATCGCCTGGTCCGCCTCCAACCGGTCCGCCCTGATCCGCATCCCCGCCGCCCGCGGCCAGTCCACCCGTGTGGAGCTGCGCTGCCCCGATCCCGCCTGCAACCCCTATCTGTCCCTGGCGGTGTGTCTGGCGGCCGGACTGGACGGCATCGAGCGGGGCCTGACCCCGCCCCCCGAGATCACGGAAAACATCTTCGGCATGACCCCCGCCACCCGGCGCCGCCGGGGCATCGACGCCCTGCCCGGCTCCCTGGAGGAGGCTCTGGCGGCCATGAAGCGGGATAAGCTGATCATGGAGACCCTGGGCCAGCATGTGAGCAGCCAGTATATCGCCGGCAAGGAGGCCGAGTGGGACGAGTACCGCACCCGCGTCTCCAGCTGGGAGCGCGACAAGTACATGATGAACTACTGATGCGCGGCCTGCGTCCCCACGGCACAATCAAAGGAGTGAGGGACCATGTGGAAGGTGATCGTGGCATTTGAGAACGGCGCCAACTCCGTCCGCATCAAGGAGATCCTGGAGAGCAGCGGCGACTTCTCGTGCCTGATCTGCCCCAGCGCCGCCGGGGTGAAGCGCACGGTCCGGAAACTGCGCGTCCGCACCGTCGTATGCGGGTTCAAGCTGGCCGACCAGTCCTGCGAGGATATGTACCACGATCTGCCGGAGGGCTGCTCCATGCTGATGGTGGCCCCCCAGACCCGGCTGGAACTGTGCGAGACAGAGGAGATCTTCAAGCTGCAGTCCCCCGTCCGGCGGGACGAACTGCTCTCCTCGGTGCGGATGCTGGCCCAGTTCCAGCGCGCCGCCCCCAAAGGGAGGGGAAAGCCCCCCGTCCAGCGCACCGCAGAGGAACAGGCCCTGGTGAACAGGGCCAAGGTGGTACTCATGGACCGCTACGGCATGACCGAGGAGCAGGCCCACCGCTTTCTGCAGAAACAGAGTATGGACGCCGGCGCCAGACTCACCGATACGGCAAAACTGATCCTGTCCCAGGAGTGAAACGGGGCGGCGGTCCAAACGGGCCGCCGCCGTTTCGCGCCATTGCGGGCAAATCCCATAGCGGAGCGGCTGTTTTGCAAGTGAAAACCTATCAACTTGCCGATTGACGGGGAAACGGCCGTGCGGTACAATAAATAAAACGCATTTTTGCAAGTATGGCAGAAAAATGCAGGAGAGGGTGATCCCATGAGAGCAAGCGGACAGGAGCGGCCCCAGGCGCCGCTGTACGCTCCCCGGTTCGAGCATGACAACTGCGGCATCGGCGCGGTGGTGGATATCCAGGGCCGCAAGAGCCACGACACGGTGGACGCGGCGCTGAAGATCGTGGAGAAACTGGAACACCGGGCCGGCAAGGACGCCGAGGGCAAGACCGGCGACGGCGTGGGCGTTCTGCTCCAGATCTCCCACAGGTTCTTCGCGAAGGCGGCCCGCGCGTGCGGCTTTGAGCTGGGCGGCGAGCGGGACTACGGCGTCGGGATGTTTTTCTTCCCCCAGGAGACCCTCCGGCGGATGCAGGCCATGAAGATGTTTGAACTCATCACGGCGAAAGAGGGGCTGGAGTTCATCGGCTGGCGGCAGGTGCCGGTGTGTCCGGAGGTGCTGGGCCACAAGGCTCTGGCCAAGATGCCCTGCATCCTGCAGGGGTTCGTCCGCCGGCCCGCCCATCTGGAAAAGGGTCTGCCCTTCGACCGTCGGCTGTACATTGTCCGCCGGGAGTTCGAGCAGTCCAACGACAATACCTATGTGGCCTCTCTGTCCAGCCGGACCATCGTGTATAAGGGAATGTTCCTGGTGGGCCAGCTGCGGCAGTTCTACCGGGACTTGCAGAGCGGGGACTACGAGAGCGCCATCGCCCTGGTCCACTCCCGGTTCTCCACCAACACCAACCCCTCCTGGGAGCGGGCCCACCCCAACCGGTTCATCCTCCACAACGGGGAGATCAACACCATCCGGGGCAACGCGGACCGCATGCTGGCCCGGGAGGAGACCATGCATAGCCCCGTGTGGGCGGAGGACATCGACAAGGTGTTCCCCGTCATCGACGAGAACGGCTCCGACTCCGCCATGCTGGACAACACTCTGGAGTTTCTGGTGATGAGCGGCATGGAACTGCCGCTGGCGGTGATGATCTGCATTCCGGAGCCCTGGATGAACAACGAGAACATCTCCCGGTCCAAGCGGGACCTCTATCAGTATTACGCGGCGATGATGGAGCCATGGGACGGCCCCGCCTCCATCCTCTTCTCCGACGGCGACCAGGGGGGCGCCGTGCTGGACCGGAACGGCCTGCGGCCCTCCCGCTACTATGTCACCGACGACGGGAAACTCATCCTCTCCTCCGAGGTGGGGGTGCTGGACATCGACCCCGCCCGCATCGTGAAGAAGTCCCGGCTGGAGCCGGGCCGGATGCTGCTGGTGGACACGGCGGCCGGTCGCATCATCGACGACGACGAGATCAAGGAGTCCTACGCCGCCCGCAATCCTTACGGCGAGTGGCTGGACCGGAATCTGGTGCGCCTCAAAGACCTGTCCATCCCGAATAAGCGGGTGGAACACTACGCCCCGGAGCGCCGCACCCAGGTGCAGAAGGCCTTCGGCTACACATATGAGGATCTGAAGAACACCATCCTTCCCATGGCGAAAAACGGGGCGGAGGACACCGCCGCCATGGGCATCGACATTCCTCTGGCGGTGCTGTCCGACCACGACCAGCCCCTGTTCAACTATTTCAAGCAGCTCTTTGCCCAGGTGACCAACCCGCCCATCGACGCCATCCGGGAGGAGATCGTCACCGACACCACCGTCTATGTGGGCGACGACGGCAACCTGCTGGAGGAGACCGCCGAGAACTGCCGGGTGCTCCAGATCCACAATCCCATCCTCACCTCCGTGGATCTGATGAAGATCAGGACCATGGACAAACCGGGGTTCCATGTGGAGACAGTGTCCCTGCTGTACTTTAAGAACACCCCGCTCAGGCGGGCGCTGGAGCAGCTGAAGATCGCCGCCGACCGGGCCTATCGCAAGGGGGCCAACATCATTATCCTGTCCGACCGGGGGGTGGACGAGAACCATGTGGCCATCCCGTCCCTGCTGGCGGTGTCCACTCTGGAGCAGCACCTGGTCCGCACCAAGAAGCGCACCGCCGTCTCCGTGATCCTGGAGTCCGCCGAGCCCCGGGACGTCCACCACTTCGCCACCCTGCTGGGCTACGGCGCCCGGGCCATCAACCCCTATCTGGCCC
>CAYPEE010000028.1:0-14134 GCA_964409665.1 uncultured Oscillospiraceae bacterium | reverse complement strand
GCCTACGAAGCCCCATTCGCCTCGCAGCACACCAATAAGCAACACCTCGCTATCGCCAGCCCAAGTAGTACCCTGATTGACATAATTGTAGAGACATATTGCAAAACATAGCCACGATACAAAACAAAAAGAAAGAAAAATATCTTTAGTTGTACCGCCCCAGATGATGCCATTCCACCACTATTCCCTGGCAGGCGTCGAACCCCAGATCCTCCGGATATAATGTGTTCAACAAATTCAATTCGCCGTCAAAAGTGGTAACAGAAGTGAATCTTCCGAGGCCTTCGGCGGGAGACGTGACATAAAAGCCTCCCAACAATTTATCATCCCAAACGGCATACTCGACATCATAGATCACATCGTTTTCTTTTGAGCTGTAAGTCACATATCCAATCACAACATCTTTGTTATAACCGGAGACCTGGGTCAACAAGCCGTAGGTGCGGGGCCTAAATGAATTAGGTATCAGCTTATTTAAAGCGCTGGAAATGTCAGTCAGAGCATAGGATAGGCCGCTTTTGAGATCAAGACAGCCAAGAGCTTCTGCTCCGGCAAAGTATAGCTTGTGGTTCACAATGGCGGCCTGAGAAGATTCGGAGAAACGAGTGATATCGTTGATACTCTCCTCTGGTACGTCCACTGGCTGCGACCAGGTCACAGTCGTATCAGCAGTATCCAGCTTCGCATAGACCAGCTTACTGACATGAGGATTCTCCCAATCGATATGGAAAAATGCCACAGTCAAGACGCCGTCACTGTATTCCCCCGCTAGGATACTGTCCTGACTGTTCTCTATAGTAACAGGGAAGCCGTCGATCACGGGTCCCTCCGCATCAGAAAACGCAAACTGTTCACCGGTATCCAATGTGAGTGTGGCAGTACCATCCAAAAAGTCGAGATAATAGCCATCGCCATAGAGCACCATCCCATCAGACAATTCTAAGATTGAAGCGGAAGATTCAATGTCATAGTCTTGGTCTGCCGATTCATAATCAACACTGGCAAGAATGTGCTCCTCCCCATCCCAAAAAGCTATTGCATAGCTGGAAAAGTCATGGAAGGTAAATACCGGCTTACTTCCGAACTCCATAGTTCCGTCAAGAATATTCCATTCGCAAGGGATCACGTTTGTTTTCTGATTCAGCATATCTTCGACAGGCATATCACCTGAAGGCCATTCCCCACTGTAGAACATAACACCGACGGTCGGATCGAGAGAAGTCTTCTCAGAGGCTCGTGTACAGCCAAGCTGCCCCAATAAAAGATCCAAACAGAGTAAAACTGTAATAACGCGCAGTTTCATAAATCCCCACACCCCTTCTTAAAAAAGCTTGCAATTTTTAAGTATCAACCTTATTTGCAAACATAAAGTATTTGACTCCATGAGACGCTCCAAAGTTTGAATTTACTTTGTAAACCGTTTTCAGTTCATCATTTGTATGTCCGGATTTAGCGCGAGTCACAGTATCATTCTGAACACACATCATGACGTGATAACCTCCGGCCTGATTATAGAGCATAATCACCCCACCAGCGTTACAAGCAGTTGCATTACTTAAAACCCACATATTTAATGGTGTAGCATATCCTCGGTTAACAGCTTCTTGGGTATGTCTAAAGTAATATTCCATAGAAATCGTACCACACCAAGGCTATGTATATGGTTTCCAATAATCGTCACGTTGAATATCCCCGGCTTCAAACGCTTGGGATACGAAATTAGCACAGTCGTTACAGCAATATGCCTTATAATTTGGATTATAATTATTGGTATTCTGCGCTATATTCCATCCATACGTTGTACACCAATGCTCTGAGACAGTTTTTGTCCATCTGTTTGCATAGTTCCTCGCGGTAACTCTCTTATAAGGGGTGGTAGTAATAGAACTTACAGCGCCGTCAACAGATGCAACCATCTTTTCAGCCGCAAGAGAAATATACATTTTTACTTGTGTCTCACCATTATAAAACATATCACCAATAGAATCGGGGATCACAGTATTAATATCATTAGAGTAATTGCCTTCCACACAGTACTGCTATTTGTCCGGCTTTTGTCCCTCAGTTGGAGGCATCCCCGTTCCAGCACTGAATATCCTTCTCTCCATCGGGATTGGACATACATAGATAAAAGGAATAACGCCCCAAATCTCGCCATGTATCCGTGCCGAAGTACTGTTCATAGAGACTGAAGGGAATCACCACTGAATATTCCGTGCCCGGAGACAAACTGATCCCAGGATTTCCTGTGCCTCTGAGCACGGGATTGGCCAGTTCTACCAGTTCATCATCAGCAACTGCGTAATTGTCAATGCCATGCAGCCAAAAGCCCGCCAGATTTACTCCAGGCGCTTGGTTGTCCTCATTAAACAGCGTTGCATACACCACAGCCACCTTGTCTGGTAATGACATCAGTTCCTCATCCGATGCGGAGATTTGAGTCAAAAACTCAGATCGATCCAGAATCGTAAACTCATCTACCCGGACGCTGTATCCCCCGGCATTCATTCCGTATTTTGTGCCGCTGTCTCCAATGGGTACGACCTCTCCCATGGGATAGGTGTTCCGTACTTTCACATACAAGCTGCCCCAAAATTTGTTTAGTGCGGTGTACCGCCAGATCCATCCGCCGGCCAGTAGCAGGATCACAGCCAGGATCAGCACACGTTTTTTCACTCTGCTCATGGTGCCTGCCTCCGTTCCACCCTGCCCTCGCAGAGATAGAATATCTCGTCGGACAGAGTTTCTAAAATCGATGCGTCATGGCAGGACAGCACCACCAACGCCCCCCGATCCCGCTCTCGGCGCAGCAGGGCGCAGATCTGCTCCACGCCCTTGTCATCCAGAGCGTTAGTGGGCTCGTCCACCAGGATTAACTGCGGTTTTTCCATGATAGCGGCCGCCACTCCAAGCCGCTGCTTCATGCCAAGAGAGTATTTGCGGTATTTCCGGCGGTCGTCCGGGTCCAAGCCTACGTCCTGAAGCGTTTTACAGATATCCTCCGTGGTCACACGGTTTTGGATAGCGGCCAGCAGTTCCAGATTTTTCAGCCCTGTATGATTGAGGAGAAACGCGGGATTCTCCAGCAGGAGGCCCATGGACGCGGGAAAGTCCATGTCTTTGCCCAACTGTTTCCCGTCAATCAAAACCCGGCCGGAGGTAGGCCGGATCAGTCCCCCCATCAGCCGCATGAGCATCGTCTTTCCTGATCCGTTCGGGCCCTGGAGTCCGTATATCTTTCCCCCTTCCATGGTCAGATCCACTTTGTCCAGGATGAGAGTCCTCCTGATATATTTGCTCGCGTGTTCAATGTTCAGTCTCACGGCCTATTCCTCCAGCCCTAAAATATCGGTATATTGGAATTTCAGGCATCCGGCGATGGCGCTGGCCAAAATGACGCACCCGGCGGCCACAGCCGACAGACCCGGTGAAACGCCTCCGGGGATAAGCAGCCCGCTGCGGATGACCATGGCCCCGGTTCCCGGTAATAAGGGGATGTGACAATATACAGCCAGCACAAGCACCGACATGGAAATCAAAAACCCAATGACGGGTTTGACGAACAGGCACAGGGCCATCTGCATCATGCTCAGGGCCATAAGGGTCACAAGGGGTATCAACACAGCCGTGATCAAACCCGCGCTTATGGTAAGCGGCGTCATCCCGGTCATCAATTCCTGGAAATTGACCGTCATAACCTCCGGTGTGCTCTGCGCGGACGCTTGTCCGCCAAACAGCAATGTAAAAACCAGCACGGCAGCGCATATGCCGCCCAAATACAGCCCGCAGCTGCAAAGATTCCATAGGCACTTGGACAGATACCAGCCTCTCCGATTCCCGCTGCGAAAGATGATCTGTTGCCCCGCATGGGTCAGGTCAGAGAGCAGATAGTCCAGGTCCAGTAACAGGCAGCCGGCCATGACCATGAGCCAGAAGGTTGGCAGCGCCAGCACCGGTTCCGACCCGGAATCCATGGGCAGCGCCCCCTTGAAACAATAGAGCATATAATCCATCCAGGTGCCGGGGGCATCTGTCAGCGCCACTCCGCTCCGGCACGAAAAGCAGGGGAACAGGACCAGGGCAGGAATCAAAAAGTAGCGCCAGCGCGCCAGCCCGCACCTCAAGTCATGGCGGAGCAGTTTAAGCCAATTCATGATGGATCACCTGCCAGTACCCGACTCCAAAGCCCACCGCAGCCAAGAGCAGAAACGCGGCCGTCACTGCCCATTCAGGATTTGGAGTGCTGGGTACCGCTGCCGCAAGTTGGAGCGGGGAGAGTTCCAGATTCCATTGGAACCTGCTCTTGAGCGCGGAAACAGCGGCATCCAGTGCCAGGAGCAGCGCAAAGGGAGCAAGGATAGTCATTACCTGGAGCCGGAGCCAGGTTCCCACAACAAAACACAGGCCCGCCGCCGCCCCTCCCAGGAGGAAATCCACACCGCACCAGATCAGGGCATACGCCCACGGCGCGGTAAAGTACAGCTCAGACAAAAAGTAACCGTCCCCAATTTGAAGCATATTGAGGATACTGGGCAGTTCATAGGGACAGAACATCGCGTTGACCAGCAGGTTGAACAGCACCGGAATCGCCACCGCCAGCCCTCCGCTGACAAAGGCCGCTGTGTACTTGGCAAAATAGCAGGTTCTTTTCCCCGCCCGGGTGATCAGTTGATCATATAGCCCGCCCTGGCGCTCCTGCAGATAGGACCAGCCAAAAGGCATAGCCGCCAGGATGGGCCAAACTGTATAGAACAGCGTCTTCCCGTAACTCGCCCCATTCACCGGCATCCACAGCAGGAACAGTGAGAATCCCCAGGGAGAGCGGGAAACCACATGATCTTCCGTCAGTATGGCCTCCCCCAGTTCTCTCGCCACGGCAAGGTTTTCCGCCACATTTACCATGGCGATCAGGCAGCCGATGGCCAGGGCCGCATAAAACATGGGGTTGTGCAGAGCTTTCCACAACTCGGTTCTCAGGTTTGCCCTCATCCGACGACTCCTCCCATTGCGTCCAAATCTATTTTAGTAAGTATCCGATCAAGGGCAACCAGGTACAACTGATCCAGGCTCACGTTTCCGCCCTGCTGCACGTCATATATCCAGAATCCCAGGGTAAAACTTTTCGTTGCCCCTTCTTCCAGGCGATAGGCCAGGCGGTGCTCTTTCTCGTCATCTTTTCCGCTGAAATACCCCAGGTCGCATTCCCCCTGCGCGTTTCCCACAAACTCCTTGAGCCAGAAAAGCAAGTCCGCCCGGAAGACATGGGGGTCGATAAATTCGCCCCGCGGTGCGCCAGAAGCGTCCCTGTCCTGGCGAGTATAGGACTGCGCCCCTTCACTGGTCACGTTGACGTTTGCCAGTAACAGATATAGGCCGGGGAGCAGTTGGCCGCCCTCGCCAACGAAATCCGGGTAGCGCAGAACGACCATTTGTCCATCCCCGTCCATCGCATCCACGGCAGGCCAGGTCTCAAAGTTTTTCTTCGGCAACCTGCTCACATTGTCCAGTAGTTCCACTCCCTGGATGGTGCAGGACAACTGTCTGGGCTTCAGCCCCGCTGTTCTTAAAAAGGTCAGCGGAAAATCATTCACTCCCACAGAACCCAGGTCGTCCCAATTTGCGTGTTCAGTGGAATCGGGGGCGTTTGGAGAATTTGTAACGTCCGCTTCCGGGAAGTTTGTAATCTCCGCGCCTCCAGGCAGTTCCGTCGAATGATTTGGCATCTTTGACGTTCTCGGCGGTAGATTGCACCCCGTCAGGGAGAGCAGCAGACATCCCGCCACGGCGATGGAAACAGCACGTTTCATGCAGTGTCCATGTAGCGCCATAAGAATCACCTCCTCTCTCGCTTCCTATAAACTAAAGCGATTGAGGAGGTGAAAATGAGACACTCAACTTGAAAATTTTTAATGCTTCCAAACAATACCTTCCGCGATTCTGATAGTGGAGCCTTTGTCCAGCACAGAAGAGATGAAAAAGGCAATTTG
This sequence comes from uncultured Oscillospiraceae bacterium, assembly GCA_964409665.1. Classification (GTDB taxonomy): domain Bacteria; phylum Bacillota; class Clostridia; order Oscillospirales; family Oscillospiraceae; genus Enterenecus. Next base: position 8,147 of record CAYPEE010000028.1, on the reverse strand, counting down.
CCGATCCTCATCTATCCAGACCAGATCACCACCCGATCCGTCCTCAAAAGGCACATACTCTCCGGGCATACCATTGATCGTAAGTCGCTCGGCGCCGCCGATGTTGTCATCAAAAATGGTCATATTCCCGATGGTTTCAAAGTCACCGTAATGAAAGACAAACTTGGCATCCTCAACAGAAGTTCCATATGTTGCAATGTATAGGCCATCTTCTATGGTTTCGTCCACCAGGTTACAACCCTTCGGCAGCCAGCCGACCCGGCAGGCAGGAAACTCAGAAGCCGCTCCGCCGCCCCAGAAATGGTAGATGATGCTGTTCTCGTACTGCTCCCGCAGTCAGTTGGTCACCGCGGTCCGGGCCTCCGGGCTGACGGCCAGCACGACCCCGCCGCCGATGGCCAGCGCCAGCAGCAAGGAGGCGGCGATGGAGGCCACTCTCCGCCATAGGGCTTTCCGCTTCCCTTTTTGCATGAGTTTCTCCATGGCAATCTCAAACCCCGGTGAGAACTCGTGCGCACATTCGTCCAGGGACGGCTGCGCCGCGATCCTTGCCTCCGCCAGCTTTGCCGCCGCGCTCCGCAGGGCCTCGTTCGATATATATCTGCTCACGCGCCCGTCACCTCCTCGGGAAGGAGCTTGCCGAGGGCCTCTTTTGCCCTCCAGATTGATTTCCGCACCGCAGCCGGGGAACTTCCCAGCATTTTGGCGATCTCATAGGCGGAATAGCCGTTGCGGTAGTGAAGCAGCAGCACGTCCTGATACCGCTTCGGCAGTTCCGCCATCGCCTGTAACAGTTCATCACCATCATCCGGCAGGCAGACGGCCAGTTCATCTTCCACCATGTCCAGTTCGATTATCGGGCGGCGCATACGCACGATGTCGATGGCCTTGTGTTCCGTGATAATGGAGAGGAAAGACCTGGTTCTGGCGCCGGATATGGAATCGACCTTTTCCAAATTCTCAATCACATGGAACGCCTGCTGTACAGCATCCTCGGCATCCTCCCGGTTCGCTGTGACCTGATAGGCGATATGGTACATCAGATTGCGGTATTTTGTAATACAACCGCTCAAACTTTATCTTATCGTCATCTGATTGGATCATTTCAAGATATACCAGCATGACAATCCATCCTCATTCTGCCGCAAGACTTGGGGCAACAGGAATTCTATGGCAACGAATGCTGGTTTAATCTTACCATTTATGTCCTGGGAGTGTCAAGGATAGGAAATATCGCTTACGCCTTCAGAGCGTGGGTTTACAATAGAAGTTAGACAAGCGGAAAAAGAACAGGTGAAGGAACCGGCCACATCGGTTAAAGTTGAGTTACCACAGCGCAACGAACCGAGAGGAGACCGGTTCCCTCATGAAAACCAGTATCACACAAGACATGCGGTACAGGCAATCCCTGATGCGGTATGCGGAGAAATACGGTGCAGGCCGGGCCAGCCGGAAGTATAACAAGAGCCGCCCGTATATCTACTTCCTATTCCCTAATCACCGCTCCAACAGCTTACCGATGGAGGCCCCCTTCCCTGGCGTTCCCCTGTCGATTTCGCTGTCCAATATGTTTGACAAACCTACACCGCGGCCGCGACCCCATAAAATTTTATCCTTGACAAGGGGGAGTTTTTCTGGTACACTCCCCTTTGTTCCCGCGAGTGTAGCTCATCTGGTAGAGCGCCACCTTGCCAAGGTGGAGGTAGCGAGTTCGAGCCTCGTCACTCGCTCCAGTTTTTCACGATTCCCACCCCAATGGCGCAAGCGGTGAAGGTTAGAGGAACTCGCTGCCTCCACCCGCACGCGCGGTCGTGACCGCGTGTGGTGCAATCCGAGGTGCGGGGCCCCCGCAAAGCGCGGCTTTGCGGGGTGGAGGTAGCGAGTTCGAGCCTCGTCACTCGCTCCAGTTTTTCACGATTCCCACCCCAATGGCGCAAGCGGTGAAGGTTAGAGGAACTCGCTGCCTCCACCCGCACGCGCGGTTGTGACCGCGCGTGGTGCAATCCGAGGTGCGGGGCCCCCGCAAAGCGCGGCTTTGCGGGGTGCGGAAGCGAGTTCGAGCCTCGTCACTCGCTCCAAAAATTTCAAACAAAAGCCCCCATCCGTCGGATGGGGGCTTTTGTTTGGGCCTGCCGCCGTTCCCCGGCGGCGTTTTTTCCGCGGAACTGGAAAACAATACTTGCGCCTGTCCCGGCAATATGATAAAATCGTCCTTAGACTTGGGGCGGTTTTGACCGCCCGTGTCCGGACAGAAAATGCAGGATCATTAGAGCGAGGTGAGGAATATGTCCTTTGAGGCCATTCAACAGGTCACGGCGGCGGAGCAGGCCGTCCAGCAGCGCAAGGCGGAGGCGGCGGAGGAGTGCAAACGGATCGTCGCCGAGGCGGAGCGCACCGGGCGCCAGTCCGTGACGGACGCCCGCCGCCGGGCGGAGGCCAGGGCAAAGGAGCTGCTCTCTCAGGCCGAGGCCAGGGCCGGCGAGACATCCAAACGGACGCTGGCCGACAACGCCGCCCGGTGTGAGGCGCTGAAACAGGCCGCCATGGGCCGCCTGGACAAGGCCGCCGACCTGATCGTTGGAAAGGTGGGCGACGGCTGATGGCGATCGTCAAAATGAAACGGCTGCGGCTCATGGGCCTGCGCTCGGACCGGGAGGAACTGCTCCGCCTGCTCCAGAGCATGGGTTGCGTGGAACTGCGGGAGCCGGACATCGATCTGACCGACCCGGACTGGGCCGCTCTGGCAAAGCCGGACGGCTCCGGCCTCAGCCGGGCCAGAGAGCAGAACCAGCTTTTGACCGGCGCGCTCACATCCCTGGACAAATATGCCCCGGCCAAAAAAGGGCTGTTCGCCGTCCGGCCCGCGGTGAGCGAGGCGGAACTCTTTGACGACGGGGCCTATTCCTCCGGCCTGGAGACGGCCCGGCAGATCGCCGGGGAGGAAAAGGCTTTGGCCGCCTGCCAGGCGGAGCAGAGCAAGCTGAAGACCCAGCGGGCTTCCCTGGAGCCGTGGTCGTCCCTGGACGTGCCTTTGGACCAGGAAGGCACCGCCAACGTGTCGGTCATCTTCGGCGCGGCGCCGGCCAAGGCGGACTTCACCGCTCTGGAGGGCGCGGTGGCCGGGACCACCGAGCTGGCTCAGCTCTATCCCGCCGGGCGCGACCGGGAACTGCAGTACTTCCTGCTGGTGTGCCACAACTCTACGGAGCATGACTGCGCCGAGGCCCTGCGCCCCTCCGGTTTTTCAAGAGTGAACCTGCGGGGCTGGACCGGCACGGCGGAGGACAATATCCGCGCCATCGACAACCGGCTGGCCGCCCTGGAGCGGGAAGAGCGGGAGCACAGGGAGCGCGTCGCCTCCTTCGCGGACCGGAGGGAGAGCCTGCGCCGGTGCGCGGACCGCTCCGTTCAGGAGATCGGCCGGGAGGAGAGCAAGGCCCGGCTGGTGGATACCCAGGCCGCCTTCTATCTGGACGGCTGGCTGCCCGCCGACCAGCTGCCCCGGGTGGAGGAGGCCCTGGCCCCCTACCCCTGCGCCTATGAGACCGCCGATCCCACCCAGGACGAGTACCCGGAGGTGCCCGTCAAGCTGAAAAACAACATCTTCGACCGCTGCATGAACGTGATCACCGAGATGTACTCCCTGCCGGCGTATGACGGCATCGACCCCAACCCCCTGATGGCCCCCTTCTTCATCTTCTTCTTCGGCTTTATGATGGCCGACATGGGCTACGGCATCCTGATGATCGCCGCCTCCCTGGTGGTCCTGCTGAAGATGAAACCCAGAGAGGGCACCCGCAATTTCATGGAACTGGTGTTCTGGTGCGGCATCAGCACCTTCCTCATCGGCGCCCTGACCGGCGGTTTCTTCGGGGACTTCATCCCCCAGCTGCTCACGCTGATCAACCCCGACAGCACTTTTAAGATGCCCGCCCTGTTCACCCCCTTGGACGACACGGTGGCCATCATGGTGGGCTCCATCGCTATGGGCGTCATCCAGATCTTTACCGGCATGACGGTGAGCGCGGTCCGGAAGATCAAAGACGGGAACTTTATCGACGCCCTGTTCAGCGAGTTCACCTGGTGGATCATCCTGGCGGGGGTGGCCCTGCTGGCGGTGTCCGCCATGGGCATCGCCCCCTTCCCCGCCGCCGTGGGCGCGGCGGTCACCATCGCCGGCTTTTTGATGCTGGCCGTCGGCGGCACCCGGAAGGCCAGGGGTTTCGGCAAGGTCACGTCCTTCATCGGCCTGGTGTACAACGGCGTCACCGGCTATTTCAGCGACTCCCTGTCCTACATCCGGCTCATGGCCCTGATGCTGTCCGGCAGCGTCATCGCCTCGGTGTTCAACACCCTGGGCGCCACGGTAGGCACCGTCCCGGTGATCGGGATCGTACTGTTCATCGTCATCTCCATGGTGGGCAACGCCCTGAACATGGCCCTGAACCTGCTGGGCTGCTACGTCCACGACCTGCGGCTCCAGTGCCTGGAGTTCTTCAACCGGTTTTATAAAGAGGGCGGAAAACCTTACCGTCCTCTGGCGATCCAAACAAAATACACGGACATTATAAAGGAGGAAAACTAATATGCAAGCGTTTTTTGAATCTTTCGGCGGACTCGGTCTGGCCTATCTGGGCGCCGCTCTGGCCGTCGCCCTTTGCTGCGTCGGCTCCGCCAAGGGCACCGGCATGACCGGCGAGGCCGCCACCGGCGTCATCAGCGAGGCCCCCGAGCAGTTCTCCAAGTGCCTGATCCTTCAGGTGCTTCCCGGCACCCAGGGCCTGTACGGCATCGTGGCCTGGTTTATGGTTCTGCTGAAGATCGGCGTGTTCGGCGGCGGCGTGACCACCCTCACCATCCAGGACGGCCTGGCCATTTTCTGCGCCTGCCTGCCCATCGCCCTCGGCGGCCTGCTGTCCGCCATCGCCCAGGGCCGCGTGGCCACCGCGTCCATCAATATCGTCGCCAAACGCCCCGAGGAATCCACCAAGGGCATCATCCTGTGCGGCATCGTGGAGTTTTACGCCATCCTGTCCCTACTGGCCACCATCCTGCTGGTCATGCTCTATCCGCTGGGCTGATCCGCTCAGAAAGGCGGTATTGACTGTATGAACGGGATCGAAAAAATCACCGCCCGCATCCAGGAGGACAGCCAGAAGGAGATCGACGAGCAGTTGGCCCGGGCCCGGGCAGAGGCGGCGGACATCATCGCCCGCTACCGGGCCCAAGCGGAGGCCGAGGCGGCGGACATCGTCGCCCGGGGGGAGAAAGCCGCCGCCGAGCGGGAGAGCCGCCTGGCCAGCGTGGACCAGCTGGAGTGCCGCAAGGCCGTCCTGGGCGCCAAGCAGGAGGTCATCGAACTGGCCTTCCGGCGGGCCAAGGAGAAGCTGCTGGCCCTGCCCCAGGAGGAGTATGTGGCCCTGCTGGCCGATCTGGCGGTGAAGGCCTCCTCCACCGGCAGGGAGAAACTCATCTTCTCCCAGGCCGACCGGGCGCGGGTGGGCAAGGCCGTGGTGGTGGCCGCCAACGCAAAACTGGCCGAGGCCGCGGTCCCTGGAGAGGCGCGCGATACCCCCGCCGGCGGCCTGCTGACCAGGGTGGTCGCCGGAGCCAGCGCCGTGTTGCGGGGCACCGCCATGCTGACCCTGTCCGAGGAGACCCGCCCCATGGACGGCGGTTTTATCCTCAGCGACGGCGCCACGGAGGTCAACTGCACCTTTGACACCCTGATCCGGCTCCAGCGCAGCGCTCTGGCCGGCCAGGTGGCCAAAGTGCTGTTCGACGAGACCGCCCCCTGAGATCCGATGAAAGGGGGAACACCCTGTTGAGAAAGATCAAAGACACGGACTATCTGTATCTCTCCGCCCGGGTCCGGGTACTGGAGACCAGACTGCTCACCACGGAGCGGATGGAGCGGATGATCGACGCCCGGGACGCGGCCGAGGCCGCCAAGGTACTCACCGAGTGCGGCTACCCCGAACTGACGCCGGTCACCCCCGCCGCCCTGGAGGATCTGCTGGCCCGGGCCCAGGCCGATGTGTTCGCAGATCTGGGAAGCGCGGTGCGCGATCCGGCCCTGCTGGATGTGTTCCGCTGCAAGTACGACTATCACAACGCCAAAGTGCTGGTAAAGGCCGGCGCTCTGGGGACCGAGCAGGACCGGCTCCTGCTGGGCGGCGGGCGGTACGCCCCCGCCGAACTGGCCGAGGACTACCGCCGGGAGGACCTGTCCGCCTGCTCGGACATCTTCCGCGGGGGCGTGGCCCGGGCCCGCGAGGCGCTGGGCTCCACCGGCGATCCCCAGCAGGCCGACTTCGCCCTGGACCGCGCCTATTACGAGGAATTGACCGCTCTGGCCAGGAAGTCCGGCAGCGAATTTCTGGAGGGCTACGTCAGAACCGCCATCGACGGGGCGAACCTCCGCTCCGCTGTCCGGGCCGCCCGGCTGGACAAGGGCCCCCAGTTCCTCCGCCAGGTGCTGGTCCCCGGCGGCCATGTGGACCCGGAGACCGTCGCCAGCGCCCCCGGCGAGCAGCTGGGGCGGATCTTCAAAGACACGGCGCTGGCCGGGGCCGCCGAGACCGGTTCCTCCCTGGCCCATCCGAACGGCGGCCCGCTGACCGACTTTGAGCGCCTGTGCGATGACGCGGTGACGGCATACCTCGCCAAAGCCCGCATGGTGCCCTTCGGCGTGGAGCCGGTCATCGGCTACCTGTACGCCCGGGAAGCGGAGGCCACCGCCATCCGCATTATCCTGGCCGGCCGCATGGCCGGACTGGACGGCGCCACCATCCGCCGGCGGCTCCGCCGCGGCTATTGCTGAGGAGGTGTGTGTCAATGGCTCATTACCGCATCGCCGTCATGGGCGACAAGGACAGCGTGCTGGGTTTCAAAGCCCTGGGGTTGGATGTGTTCCCCGTGGACGACCCGGACGACGCCCGGCACACCCTCCACCGCATCGCCAGGGAGGACTACGCCGTGGTCTATCTCACCGAGCGGCTGGCCGCCCAGATGGAGGCCGACGTGAACCGCTACCGGGACGCCCTCACCCCCGCTATCATCCTCATCCCCGGCAAGGAGGGGAGCCTCGGCATGGGCATGGCCAACATCAGGAAAGCGGTGGAGCGCGCCGTGGGCGCCGATATCCTCTAAAATCGACCTTAGAAAGAAGGTTTGAAGATCTATGGGTAAAGTAGTCAAGGTCTCCGGCCCCCTGGTGGTGGCCACCGGCATGGCGGACGCCAATATGTCCGACGTGGTCCGCGTGGGTCCCGAGCGCCTGATCGGTGAGATCCTCACCATGAACGGCGACTCCGCCTCCATCCAGGTGTATGAGGAGACCTCCGGCCTGGGCCCCGGCACCGAGGTGGTCACCACCGGCGCCCCCATGAGCGTGGAACTGGGCCCCGGCATGATCGAGAATATCTACGACGGCATCCAGCGCCCGCTGGAGGAGATCATGAAAAAGGTCCGCGGCAACAATCTCCCCCGGGGCGTGGAGGTCCCCGCCATCGACCCGGAGAAACTGTGGGAATTCACCCCCGTGGCCAAGGCCGGCGACAAGGTCACCGGCGGCGATGTGATCGGCACCGTTCCAGAGACCCCGGTGGTGCTCCACAAGATCATGGTGCCCCCCGATCTCCACGGCGTCCTGAAAAGCGTCGCCCCCGCCGGCTCCTACAACGTGAAGACCGTGGTGGCCGTCCTCACCCGGGACGACGGCGCCGACGTGGAGCTGACCATGAGCCAGCGGTGGCCGGTCCGCGTGGGCCGGCCCTATAAGCGGAAATTCCCGCCCCTGCGGCCCCTGTCCTCCGGCCAGCGCATCGTGGACACCTTTTTCCCCGTGGCCAAGGGCGGCACCGCCGCCATCCCCGGGCCCTTCGGATCGGGCAAGACCGTAATGCAGCACGCCCTGGCGAAGTGGTCCGACGTGGATATCGTGGTCTACATCGGCTGCGGCGAGCGCGGCAACGAGATGACCGACGTGCTCCGCGAGTTCCCCGAACTGGTCGATCCCCGTACCGGCGAGACTCTGATGAAACGGACCGTGCTGATCGCCAACACCTCCGATATGCCCGTGGCTGCCCGCGAGGCGTCCATCTACACCGGCATCACCATCGCCGAGTACTTCCGGGACATGGGCT
>CAYPEE010000027.1:0-14217 GCA_964409665.1 uncultured Oscillospiraceae bacterium | reverse complement strand
CGCGTCATGGGCCCCACCCCGCCCGGCACCGGGGTGATGTAGGACGCCTTTTCCTTCACCTCGTCATAGCACACGTCGCCGCACAGCCTGCCGGCGGCGTTGCGGTTCATGGCCACGTCGATGACCGCCGCGCCCTCCTTCACCATATCGGCGGTGACGAGGCCCGTCTTGCCCACGGCGGACACCAGGATGTCCGCCCGGGCGCACTCCGCCGCCAGGTCCGGCGTCCTGGAGTGGCAGACGGTCACGGTGCCGTGGGCGCGGAGCAGCAGCAAGGCCATGGGCTTGCCCACGATGTTGGACCGGCCCAGCACCACGCACCTCTTTCCCCTGGGGTCGATATGGTACTCCCTCAGCATCTCCATCACGCCGCCGGGGGTGCAGGGCTGGAACACCGGCTCCCCGATGGTGAGCTGACCCACATTGTAGGGGTGGAAACAGTCCACGTCCTTGGCGGGGTCGATGGCCAGCAGCACCGCCCGCTCGTCCAGTCCCTCGGGCAGGGGAAGCTGGACCAGAATGCCGTCGATGTCCGCCCGGCCGTTGAGTTCGCCCACCAGGGCCAGCAGCTCCTCCTGTTTCGTATCGGCGGGCAGGGCGAACTCCTCGCTGACAAAACCGCACTCCTCGCAGTCCCTCCGCTTGCCGTTCACATAGACCCGGGAGGCGGGGTCATCCCCCACCAGAATCACCGCCAGGCCGGGCCTGCGGGCCAGAGACGCCGCCTCGATCCGGACCTGTTCCTTTACTTTGGCCGCCAGAGCCTTGCCGTCAATTACGATCGCCATCGGTATTTTCCTCCTCTGTGCCGTCCGCCGCCGTGTCCTTTTGGGATTCAACTTCCTCGGTCCCGCTCCCTCCCGCCGAAACGGGCTCCGCCGCGTCGGGCACGATCCTCCCGGTCCTGCTCCGCACCAGGAGCATCACGATCCCTACGGCGGCGGAGATCACCCCCACGATCTGGGAGACGCGGATGCCGGTGCCGAAGAGGTACAGACTGTCGGTGCGCAGGCCCTCGATGACCGCCCGGCCCAGGCCGTACCAGATGAGATACCCGGCGAAGGTCTGACCTCGGAACTTCCGCTTCCGGGCCAGCAGCGCGAGAAGGAGAAACCCGATCAGGTTCCACAGGAACTCATAGAAGAAGGTGGGATGGACGCCCAGAGACCCGTCGATGACGGCGCGGTAGGTGGCCATGTCGGTGATCTGCCCCTGGGACCACAGCCAGTTGGCGATGGTCTCGGAGCACATCCGCCAGGGGACGGCGGTGAGGCCGCCGTAGGCCTCCACATTGACGAAGTTTCCCCACCGGCCTACCATCTGGCCGATCATCACGCCCAGAGCGCCCAGGTCGGCGTAGTCCCAGAAATTCTGCCGGCGGATCCTGCAGTACACCAGCACCACGGCAATGGCCGTCAGCACCGCGCCGTAAATGGCCAGGCCCCCGTCCCACAGGGCGATCATCCGGTAAAAACTGAACTTCCCCTGCTCGTCGAAACAGACGGAGGGGTTGAAGATCACATAGTAGGCCCGGGCCCCGATAATGCACAGGGGAACGGCGAAGAACAGCATATCGATGATCTTTTCCGGGCTGATCCCATACCTGGGCGCCCGCCACAAGGCGTATCCCGCCGCCAGCAGAAATCCGCAGGCGATGATGACCCCGTACCAGTACACATTGTGGCCGAACACGGTGAAGGCCACCCGGTTCAATTCAAATTCCAGCCCCAGCCCGGGGAACGTGACAGTGTTTATCATAGCATGACCCCTCATCGCAGTTGATCCGGCCGCGCCGCTGCGGATCCGCAGCGGCGGTCCGCCCGGCGGACCCTATTATAGTATATTCCGCGGCGGAAATCAATGGGCTGTTGCGCGGGGTGTCAAAAAGGCCCTGTAGGTTTGTCAAATATATTGGACAGCGAAATCGACAGGGGAGCGCCAGTGAGGGGGCCTCATCGGTAAGCTGTTGGAGCGACGATTGCGGACAGAGAACTGAGCCTCAAAATCGGCCAGGGAATAGAAGGAATGGCGGGAATAGAAGCGCTTTTGGTCCTCCCTGTGGCTGCGCTCCACTTTCCCACTGTGCCTGGGCGTGTACGGGCGGATCAGCTTGTGCCGGACGCCCAATTCCGCGGCGGCCTTAATTTTGGCCTCGGTCGCCTCGCGCATCTTGTCCACGATGCGGCTGAAATGCGCCTGGCTGACGGCGGCCCGAACGGAGTCCTCCAACTTCATCAGAAAAGCATTGTCGTCTGATTGGATCGTTTCATCCCGGAAGGTGCTGAAATCGTCCCAGGCAGTATTGACCCGCCCGACATGATACTTCCGCACCGCATTGTCCTGAGCGAACATGCCGTTGGAACAGACCAGCCGGTAGACCAACGGGCTCACGCTGACACTGCCCATGCCGACCTCGGAATTGGTAATGATGACCCCGGCCTGAACGATATCGCCCTTCTGGACTTCATCGGTGGTCTTTGGGTCAACGACCTTGATATACATGCGGCTGTCCGTCAGCTCGCAGCTCTCCACGCTGGCACCCTCGATAGAGGCGATGATGAGGAGGACCACGCTGGCGATCTCGAAATTGTCAATGCGGCGGTCTCTGTCCGACAGAAACGCCCTGGCAACGCCGTCAAGGGTCCGCAGCATGCGGGGCGTGTCCGGGGTACGGGAGAACCAGTCGTTGATGTTCTCGGCCAGTAGGTTGGGATACTCGGTTCTCATGCGGTCATAATAGGGGGCAGGAATTTTGAGGAACTGGCCGATCTGCCGGTGGGCGATGTCATTCACCCCATAGGGGACAAGGCCGGTTTCTGCGGTGCCGATATCCAGAGTGGCCACGCCGTCGCCCGCGCTCATGTGCATGGCGCCGGTGCTGACGATGAAATCCTTTTTGGCGCCCTTCTGCCGTTCCAGCTCAACGGCAAGTTTTTGAAGTGTTTTTCCTTCTTTCATAAAGTTGCTCCTTGTATTATAGAGTAGTAGTGGACTATAGTCAAGTAAGTAGACACATTTTTAGAACGCGCGTTCTAATCGGGGCGCGGGTTACCCGGGAACTGGCGGACCGGGTGAAAGAGGCGGCGCAGGCAGAGAACCGCTCTGTCTATGCCTGGTTGAGAGAGGCAATCTGCGAAAAGCTGGGAGGGGAGAAGCGCATGCCGCCGCCCCCGTCGGGCTCCCCTCGATAGGGCGCTCGGGGGGCCTCTCCGGGGCCGGTGGCCCGTCGCTGGCGCTCCGGGCCGTCTGCGGTATGCTCGCGCGTTACAACTGGCCCCCCGGGCGGCTTCCCCGCCCAGGGCTGCGGCCCTTTGGGCCTTGCCCTCGCTCCTCCCGGCCCGGGGGCGGCTCCGGCGGGCGGCCAGGGGCCGCCCTTCGTACGGCTTGCGCCGTCGCCGCCCGGGGCCGTAGGGATACTATAATTCAAAACGCCCTCACGGTTCCCCTGGCTATTTGACTCCCAATGCGGTGGAGACTGCTTACTGGAAACATGAGTGACATCCCGTCCCCAGTAAAAATTACACAAAAATGTGTCTGCTTACTTGACTATAGTCCAGCCGGTTCCTTCACCTGTTCTTTTTCCCCTTGTCCAACTTCTATTGTAAACCAACAAACCGCTTTGTAACTTTTCCCGGTTGTCAAGAATAAATTGAAATAAAACAGAAAAAATTTTTTCGGCGGTGTAAAATGGGGCTCCTGGCCTGTGCCAGGAGCCCTTTTTGACGGTCTGGGAGCCCCTCCGTGGGTAAAATGGGCGCAAAAAGGACGCCAGGGCAGCGCAGGCCACCCCGGAGGCCGGTGTGCCTGGCGTCAGCTCATGCGGCTATGTATTCCCTCATCAAGGCGCTGGCCGATTTCCACCCCAGCAGCTTGCGGGGATAGTTATTGATCCACTGCTCCGCCCGGCGGATGGCCTCAATGTCCACCTCATCAAAGTTGGTGCCCTTGGGAAAGAAACGGCGGACCAGGCGGTTGGCGTTCTCATTGCTGCCCCGTTCATGGGGGGCATAGGGGTGGCAGTAGTAGACGGTGGTGCGCTTGCCCTTGCGGCGGCAGGATTTCTCCATGCCCTTGTAGTCCTGGAACTCACAGCCATTGTCCACCGTGATGCTTTTGAACATCTCATAGAACTTGCGGCCCATCCGGCGCTCCAGGCCGTTGAGGGCCCGGACCACGCTGGCGGCGGTGTGGTCCGGCACAGGGATGATGATGCAGGCCCTGGTCAGGCGCTCCGTGAGGACCAGGAGGGCCCGCCGGGAGTGCACCTTGCCCATCACGCTGTCCAGCTCCCAGTGGCCAAAGGTGGAGCGCTCCGCCACCTCTGCCGGGCGGTGCTCAATGCTCTCACCCTTGGGAGGCCGGGCGGCCTTTTTCTTGCCTTTGGATTTCCGCTTGCTCCGGCGGCCTCTCTCCGGCAGGTGCTCCGGGGTCAGCTTGAGGAAAACGTCCCCACGGTAGATGTAGTTGTAGAGGGTGCTCTCACAGATGTCCGTGTTAAAGAGGCCCAGCTCCCGGATTTCAGCCAGGACAGCGCCGGGAGAAAAGTGGTCATCCATGATGCGGTGCTCCACATACTCCGCAAAGGCCCGGTCCGTGCCCAGCTTGAGGTCCGGCCCCTTGGCCCGGAGGTTGTCCTGGTATCTCTGCTCTGCAATCTCCGGGCAGTAGCGCTCCACAAATTCATAGTCAGCAGTCATCTGGAGGCACATGCCCCGCTTGATTTCATTGTAAATGGTGGTGCGGCAGACACCCAGGGCCTCCGCAATTTTCGTTTTGGGCGTGCCGATCTTGAGCATCCGCTCCAGGGTCAGCCGGTCCTCCCAGTCCATTTGATGAAAGCCTTTGTAATTCATGGTGCGCCTCCTCAAAAAAGTGTAAAAGAAAAGGGCGGGGATGGCTCCCCGCCCGTGTCACATGGCTCTGTAGGCCTTTTGGGCGATGGGCCGCACGCTGTCACCCCATGCCAGCAGCTCCGCCACGGTCACCTCATCGGTGGTGTAGCTGTCAAGGCGGGGCTGGTCAATGGACATGCGGACCCGCTTGATGGTGTCCCCAAAAATGGGGGCGTAGCGCTTGAGAGCGCCCAGGGCATAGAGCCGCATCTGGGGGTTGCCCACGGCGGACACGGGGACGCCCTTGCCGTGCTTGTAGTCCACGATGTTGAGCACGTCACCGCCGATGATGCAGCAGTCACAGGTGCCAAAGCCCTCCGGCACATACTCAGAAAAATCCACCTTGACCTCCACCGCAATGGTGGGGGTGGCGTCATAGCTCATCACGATCTCATCAATGTGCTCCAGGTAGAGGTCAGAGGTCTTATCCATCTCCGGGGAGTAGAGGGGGTCCTTTTTGAGCTTATTGAGCCGGGTGGTGTAGGAGCGGGAGCTCATGGTGGTGGATTTCTTGAGCACCTTGAGCTCACAGATGGCGTGGGCCAGGCGGCCCTCCTCCGCATAGTCACTGGTGCGCTCCGGCAGCCCCTCCTCAAAACGGGGGGCCGCCGTGCACTTGAGCCAGCGGGAGGCGGAGCTTGCGGAAAGCAAGGCGTGTTTCTCAGGAGGCATGGGGTACCTCCATCAAATCTGAGCGCCCAGGGCCCGGAGCTCAGTGGAAAAGGTGCCATACTGGGCGGGCTGGAGCTGGGTGACAGCGGCGATGCCATACTTACCCAGCAGGGCCAGCAGGGCGTCCATCTTGCCCATGTCCACCAGGGCGGCACCGGCACGGGCGATCTGGTCCAGGGTATAGGCGGGCGGCGTGGCCGTGGGCACGGCGGGGGCCGGGTTAGAATGGGAGGCAGCAGTCTCCGGGGCAGGCGTGGGGGCCTGGGGCATCGCAGGGGCAGGGGTAGGGACTGCCGCAGGGGCAGGGGTAGGGTTTACCACAGGCACCGGCGTGGGGGCCACAGGAGCCGCAGGAGCGGCGGGAGCGGGGCCGGGCATGGTGGTGGGCACCGGGGACACGGGAGCCGCCTGGGGCACCACAGGGGCCGCAGGAGCGGCAGAGGGCCGGGGCGTGTCCGGCGTGAGGATGGTGGGGTCCACAGCGATGGCGTCAGCCAGCTTGGAGATGGCAGCGGCCAGGTCCGGGGCCTCAATCTTGATTTTCATTTCCAGCATTGCTATAATCCTCCTTGGTATCGGTTTCTTGGCAGTCACAGCGCTCTCCGGGGTCAAGGTGAGCGCCACAGTGGGGACAGGTGCGGTAGTAGGGCATGTCTTAATCCTCCAAAATGCTTGTCCAGCGTTCAAAGGCCTTCATCACTTTGCGGGAGTGCTCTGTCTGGTAGATGCCAGCGTCCCAAAGCCTCCGGGCACCCGTGGGGCCGTTATTGTAGGCCATCACGGCCAGCTCCGGGTCCCCGTAGGCCTCAAGCTGCTGGCCTATCATGTAGACACCGGCCTCAATGTTTCCGGCGTAGGTGAGCGGGTCCATGCCCAGGTCCTTGAGCCAGGCGTGATTGATTTTGTTGATCTGCATGAGGCCATAGTCATTGGTGGGGCTCTGGGCATCCGGGTCAAAATGGCTTTCCACCTCCGCAATGGCCAGCGCCAGCGCATAGGGCACGTTGTAGCGGTCACAGCAGTCCTGCATGATGTCCTGGAGCTCATAGCTCAGGAGCCGCCCCTCACTCACGATGTCATCACGATGCCGGACCGGCTCCGGGGTGCTCTCAGGTGCAAGCTGGGAGCCCTCTGGGGCCGGTGCCTCACTCTGGGGCACCGTGGACACGGTGGGGTCTGCCGGGGCCACAGGAGGCTCCACAGAGGGCCCGGCGGCAAAGATGCAGCCCACCAGGCACCCCGCCAGACAGCCGATGAGGAAAGCGGTGCCCAGGAGCACCAGGAGAGCGGTGAGCCGCTCCCGTGCCCGGCGTTGACGTGTGCGCCGGGCGTCAATTCCTTGGGCGGTCATGGTCAGACCTCGCCGGTTGACACCCGGCGGCGGATTTCATCCATCATCTCTCTAATGGAGAACTGGGCCAGGGCGTTGGTGGGCTCCTCCGGCTGGGTGCCGTCAGTCTCAACGGAGTGGTGGGAGGAGATGAGGAAAGCGGGGCGGGACCCGCGGGTGCCGTCGCAGTAGCCGTCGCTGACATCGCCATCGGAATACAAGCACGCCACCCATTCGTCATCATCGTTCACCTCTGGGGTGCTCCAGGGGGTGGCCAGCCACTCCCAGCTCTCCGGCTTGGGCAGGATGGCGTGGTACTTGCGGACCTCATCCAGGGTGAGCGGGGCGGCCTTGCACTTGCAGAGGCCATATTGCTTGCTGCCGTTGACGGCGGTGAGGTCCACGATGCGGGGCAGGACCTCCTCCGGGTGGTTTTCGGTCAGGGCCTCCAGCCAAGGGCCATTGAGGTGGTCCATGAGGGGGCTCATGGCAAAGTCATTGTCCGTGCCAAAGGGCTTTTGGACCTGAGTGGTGGCCAGGAGCAGGGTGCCGTCCGTGCGGTGCTCCAGCACCATGCAGGGCTCCCCGTGGAACTTGATGACCTGGCCGGGGGCGGCGCTCAAAACAGGGGTTTTCATGCGGTGATCCTCCTTTGTGTCAGTCATCCAGGTCATCCGGCGGCTCAATATCAATGAGGTTTTCCGCCTGGGTGATGATTTCAGAAACGATGTAGCGGATGGACAGGCCCGTCTTGGCTTTCAAGCGGCGGACCACTTTCTCCGCCTCCGGGCTGAGGCGTACGACGCCCAGGCACTCATTGGAGACGGCAGGGGCCTTGAGGACAATGGGGTTGCTCATAGGGTGATTTCCTCCTTTGGTTAGATGGAAGTGATGCGGGTGGTTTATGCCCCGGCAGCCTTGCGCCCTCTCCGCTCAAAGGCCTGCTGGACCTTGAGCTGGGCCAGGTCAGCATCATAGCGCAGGCGCTTATTGGGGAGCCTGGTGCCGTCCCGTCCTCTTTTGAGCTCCGTGTATAGGCTTGAAAGCGGCCAGGCCACCGTGTTTGCAATGTCCTTGACGGCGGTGCCCGCCTCCCACAGCCCTTGGATTTTCAGCCGGTCCGCATGGGAGCGGATGGTGTAGTCTGCCATCGGTTTCACCTCCTCACAGCAGGCATAAAAAATTGAGTTGAACGGTGGAAAGCTGTCGCTTTCCGTGTTCAACTCAATATTAACGCTCAGGCCGCTTTGTAACTTTTTGATTTCGGGATTGCATTGTGGGGAAAAGTCTGCTATAATGTCTTGTGTTTTGTGTGGTCCCCCCCGTCGGAACGGGAACGGAAAAAAAGAGAGGATACCCCTCCGGCGGCGCTGCGCGCCCCGTCTCCGGCCGCCCGCGGGCGGCCCTGTGTGAGAAACGATACAAAGGAACGGTGTTTTGATATGAGAAAGAAAGGCAAGCGCGAGCAGCGCGGCAGCGTGGAGGACGCGGTCTTTAACCGGATGCTGATCTGTCTGGCGGCGGCCGTGGGGGCAGAACTGCTCATTCTGCTGCTACGAAAGGTATATGTTGAGATGGCCTTGGGCGTCGGCGTGGTCCAAGTGCTGATGGCGGTCTTCTCCGTACTCCGTTTCGCGGGACCCGTCCTCATCCTCGGCGGCACGGTATGGCTGGTCTATAATCTGCGCGGCCGCCGCTCCACGCTGGCGCCCGGCATCCTCATCGCCGCGTCCGCGGCGGCGTGGGTCATCGCCATGCTGCTGTACTATCTCTTTGATGTCGGCGCCAACGTGCTGTTATACCTGCCCCCTGTGGCGGCGGTGCTCATCCTCATCTGGTTCCTCTACCAGCGCGCTTTCTTTGTCAGCGCGGTGATCACCGGCTGCGGCGCGGCCCTGCTGTGGCTGCGCCGCCAGTCCGAGGAGATCTCCCCCCGGAAGACGGCGCTTTTCATCGCGGGTTTCGTGCTGCTGGCGCTGGCGGCGCTGGCCGCCTGGCGACTGAGCAGGAACGGCGGCAAAGTGGGCCCCCTCCGCGTCATGCCGGCGGACTCCTCTTATATTATGATCTACCTGACCTGCGCCGTCACCGCCGTCGCCATGCTGCTGGGCCTGCTGCTGAACACCGCCGCCGCTTTCTATCTGATGCTTGTGCTAGTGGCCTGGCTGTTCGTCCAGGCGGTATATTTCACCGTAAAACTCATGTGACCATCTATGAAGGACTCCCGGTTTCACTGGGGGTCCTTCATAGATGGGTATAACCCTTTGTTACTAACTCGCACGTCACGTCGTGCAAATACGGTCTGCCAGCCACGAGGGCTTGTTACTTGCCACCCGTAAACGGCTTTAATAATTCCCCATCGTCATCTTCTCTCCCGCTTTGTCCTCCGCCGGTTGATGCCAGATCACCTATACCGCATGTCTTGTGTGATACTGGTTTTCATGAGGGAACCGGCCTCCTCTCGGTTCGTTGTGGTGCAGTAACTCAACTTTAACCGATGTGGCCGGTTCCTTCCCCTGTTCTTTTTCCGCTTGTCCAACTTCTATTGTAAGCCTACACTGGGATGATCCCGGCGGCCAAAAAGGGACTTTCCTTTTTCGTTCTCCTGTGCTATGATAAAAACACTTGAACGGAACAGAGAGGGAAAGGCCATGAAGATCGTCGTGAAAGTGGGCACCTCCACTCTGGCCCACGCCACCGGACGGCTGAACATTCGCCGGGTGGAGGCGCTGGTAAAGACGCTGGCGGATCTGAAAAACGGGGGCCATCAGCTGATCTTGGTGTCCTCCGGGGCCATCGGCATGGGGGTGGGGCGGCTGAACCTGCCGGGGCGGCCCGCCGATATGCCCACCAAGCAGGCCGCCGCCGCCGTGGGACAGTGTGAACTGATGTACGCCTATGACAGGCTGTTCGGCCAATACGGTCACACGGTGGCCCAGATCCTGCTCACCGCCGGGGACATCGAATTTCCCCAGCGGAAGCGCAACTTTGAGAACGTGATGGGCCGCCTGCTGGAACTGGGGACCATACCCATCCTCAACGAGAACGACGCCGTGGCCACCGACGAGGTGGGCGTGTCCACCACCATCGGTGAGAACGACACCCTGTCCGCCATCGTGGCCGGGTGCGTGGGGGCCGAACTTCTGGTGATCTTGAGCGACATCGACGGGCTGTACACCGCCGATCCCCGGAGGGACGAGGGCGCGAAACTCATTCCGGAGGTCACGGCCATCACCCCGGAGGTCGAGGCCCTGGCCGGGGGGACCGGCTCGGCCCTGGGCTCCGGCGGGATGGCCACAAAGCTGAAAGCCGCCCGGCTGGCGATGGAACAGGGGTGCGATATGGTCATCGCCAACGGCCGGCGCCCGGACACACTGTACGACATCGCGGCGGGAAAGCCCGCAGGCACCCGCTTTATAGGGAGGAAAAAAACATGACGACCCAGGAACTGCTGCGGCGGGCCAAAGCCGCCAAAACGGCCATGGCGCTGGCCGATACCGGGAAGAAGGATCGGGCCCTGCTGGCCATGGCGGACGCCCTGGAGGCCCGTACCGGCGCTATCCTGGCGGCCAACGCCATGGATCTGGAGGCCGCCAAAGGGGTCATCTCCGACGTGATGCTGGACCGGCTGGCCCTGTCCGAAGCGCGTATCAAGGGGATGGCCGCCGGCGTCCGGGAGGTGGCCGCCCTGCCCGATCCGGCGGGGGAGGTGCTGTCCCGGGTGGAGCGGCCCAACGGCCTGATCATCGAGAAGACCGCCGTCCCCATGGGGGTCATCGCCATCATCTATGAGAGCCGGCCCAACGTCACCTCCGACGCCGCGGCTCTGGCCCTGAAAGCCGGCTCCGCCTGCGTTCTCCGGGGCGGCAGGGAGGCCCACCGGTCCGCCGCCGCCATCGTGGATGCGCTGCGGGAGGGGCTGATCTCCGCCGGACTGCCCGCCGACGCCATAGGCTTGGTGGAGGACACCTCCCGGGCCTCGGCCAACGAGCTGATGACCGCGGACGGCTATGTGGACCTGCTCATTCCGAGAGGGGGCGCGGGGCTTATCCGGGCCTGCGTGGAGAACGCCACCGTCCCCGTCATCAAGACAGGCACCGGCATCTGCCACATCTATGTGGACAGGGGCGCCGACCAGGACATGGCGCTGGATATTTTGGAGAACGCCAAATGCTCCAGGCCCAGCGTGTGCAACGCCGCCGAGGTATGTCTGGTCTGCCGGGACATCGCGGCGGAGTTCCTGCCCAGATTCAAAAAGCGCATGGCGGACGACAGGATCGCCGCCGGGAAGCCCCCCGTGGAACTGCGGCTGGACGGGGAGGCCGCGCGGTTCATCGACGGGACCCCCGCCGGCGAGCGGGATTTCGACACCGAGTTCCTGGACTATATCATGGCCGTGAAGATCGTGGACGGGGTGGATGGGGCCATGGCCCACATCGCCGCCCACTCCACCGGCCACTCGGAGAGCATCGTCACCGGCGACGAGGCGGCCGCCCGGACGTTTCTGCGGGGGGTGGATTCCGCCGCCGTGTACTGGAACGCCTCCACCCGGTTCACCGACGGGGGGGAGTTCGGCCTGGGCTGCGAGATGGGCATTTCCACCCAGCGGCTCCACGCCCGCGGGCCCATGGGTCTGCGGGAACTGTGTTCCTACAAGTATATCGTCACCGGGGCGGGACAGATCCGATAAGCGCGAACAGGCGGGGCCGCGGGGCTCCGCCTGATTTTTGCGCCTGTCCCCCATTTTCCCGTTGACAGGGGGCGTATTTCATGTTAATATATGAGCAGATGTTCAAATGTTTGTCCGAAAGGAGCGGGACTATGGAGGAGAATCTGGAGGTCGAGCGCTGCGGGTTCCTCTGCGTCCACGAGGACACGGTGGCCAGGGTGGTGGCCGATATGCCCGGCGACGAGACCCTCTACGATCTGGCGGAGCTGTTCAAGGTGTTCGGGGATTCCACCCGCGTCAAGATCCTCTACGCCCTGTTCGAGGCGGAACTGTGCGTATGCGACATCGCCCAGCTTCTGGGCCTCACCCAGTCCGCCGTGTCTCATCAGCTGCGGGTGCTGAAGGCCTTCCGGCTGGTGAAACCCCGGAAGGACGGAAAGACCGTGTTCTACTCCCTGGCCGACGACCACGTCCGCAAGATCATCGCCCAGGGGATGGACCACATCACAGAGTGATCTCGGAGAAGGAGGCCGTACACCGTGAAAAAGACATACAGGCTCGTGGACCTGGACTGCGCCAACTGCGCCCGCAGGATACAGGACGCCGTCATGAAACTGGACGGGGTGGAGGACTGCGCCGTGAACTTTTTCACCCAGAAGATGACCATTACCGCCGACGACGTGGAGGCCCTCATGCCCGCGGTGCTGAAGTGCGTCAAAAAAGTGGAGCCCGACTGCGAGATCGTTCTGAATTAACATACTGAAGGGAAATGATTTCCACCCGGAGGGGGAGACGTCCTTGACGAAAAAACAGAAAAAGACGCTGGCCCGCATTCTCATCGCGGCGGCGCTGCTCATCGCCCTGCACTTTTTGCCGGAAGGGATGCCGCTGCCCGGCTGGCTGACATGGCTGCCGGGCGGAACCGGCCAGGGCGGCGCCTTTCTGTCCGGGCTCCAGCGGCTGGTCCTTTTCCTGATCCCCTACTTCATCGTGGGCTGGGACGTGCTGTGGAAGGCCGTCCGCAACATCGCCCACGGGCAGGTGTTCGACGAGAACTTCCTCATGTCCCTGGCCACCGTGGGGGCCCTGGTCCTGGGCGAGTACGCCGAGGCGGTGGGGGTCATGCTGTTCTATCAGGTGGGCGAACTGTTCCAGAGTTGCGCCGTGGGCAAGTCCCGGCGGTCCATCGCCGCGCTGATGGACATCCGGCCCGACGTGGCCAACGTGGAGCGGGACGGCGAGATCCGGGAGGTCGCCCCGGAGGAGGTCACCGTCGGTGAGACCATTGTGGTCCGCCCCGGGGAAAAAGTCCCTCTGGACGGCGTGGTCCTCGAGGGGAGTTCCGCCGTGGACACCGCCGCCCTCACCGGCGAATCGGTCCCCAGAGATGTGACTGTGGGCGGCGAACTGCTGTCCGGCTGTGTGAACCTCACCGGCCTGCTGAAGGCGCGGGTGACCAAGGAGTTCGGCCAGTCCACGGTGGCCAGGATTTTGGACCTGGTGGAGAACGCCTCCTCCAAAAAGGCCAAGGCGGAGAATTTCATCACCCGGTTCGCCCGGTACTATACCCCCACCGTGGTGTTCGGGGCGCTGGCTCTGGCCGTCATTCCCTCCCTCGTCACCCATGACTGGGCGACCTGGGTGAGCCGCGCCCTCATCTTCCTGGTCGTCTCCTGCCCCTGCGCCCTGGTGATCTCCATTCCCCTGTCCTTCTTCGGGGGCATCGGCGGCGCCTCCCGGAGGGGGATCCTGGTGAAGGGCGGGAACTACCTGGAACTGCTGGCCAACGCCGGCGTGGTGGTGTTTGACAAGACGGGCACCCTCACCAAGGGCGTTTTCGCCGTCAGCGAGGTCCATCCCGTTGGGGTCAGCGAGGACAGACTGCTGGAACTGGCCGCCCTGGCGGAGCAGTTTTCCAGCCATCCCATCGCCCAGTCCCTCCGGACGGCCTGGGGCGGGGAGTGCGACCCCGGGCGGGTGGCCGAGGTGCGGGAGATCGCCGGAAAGGGCGTCCGGGCCGTTGTGGACGGCCGGGAGGTGCTGGCCGGCAACCGGAAACTGATGGCCTCCCTCCCCGGCTGGACGGAGGAGACCGCCGCCGGCGGTGAGGCGGGCACCGCGGTCCATGTGGCGGCGGACGGGAGGTACATCGGGTATGTGACGGTGGCCGACCAGATCAAGGAGAACGCCCCCAAAGCCCTGGCCGATCTGAAGGCCGCCGGGGTGCGGAAAACCGTCATGCTCACCGGGGACAGCGAGGCCGTCGGGCAGGCGGTGGGCGCCAGGCTGGGCATCGACGAGGTCCACGCGGGGCTGCTGCCCGGCGATAAGGTGGATCAGGTGGAGGCGCTGCTGGCCTCTAAGGAGCCCAGGGAGCAGCTGGTCTTCGTGGGGGACGGCATCAACGACGCGCCGGTGCTGTCCCGGGCCGACGTAGGCGTGGCCATGGGAGCCCTGGGTTCCGACGCCGCCATCGAGGCCGCCGACGTGGTCCTCATGGACGACGATCTGTCCAAGCTGGCGGAGGCCGTCGCGATCGCCAGGAAGTGCCTGCGCATCGTGCGGCAGAACATTGTGTTCGCCCTGGGCGTCAAAGGGCTGTTCCTGCTGCTGGGGGCGGTGGGCTGCGCCAATCTGTGGGAGGCCGTCTTCGC
>CAYPEE010000026.1:8480-14367 GCA_964409665.1 uncultured Oscillospiraceae bacterium | reverse complement strand
TAGCGAAAGCGCCGGGGCCGCAAGGCCCCGGCGCTTTTCATCTCCCCGCCGTCCAGCACAGCCGCACAAATTCCCGGAAGACGGCTCCCCCGTCCACGGCGTCGGGCCGGGACAGCGCCCCGGTCATCCGCTCCGGGTGGAACTGGACGGAGATCAGCGGCAGGGATTCATGCTCCAGCCCCTCGATCACCCCGTCCTCCGAACGGGCGGAGGAGTACAGTCCCCGGCCCAGCCGGCCCACGCCCTGATGGTGATTGCTGTTCACCGGGAACACCGGACCGTACAGCCGGCGCAGGAGCGTCCCCTCCTCCGCCCGGATGGGATGGACGACGTCCTCCGCCCGCTGATGCCGCGAGACTAAGGGACCCAGGTCCTGGATGAGATCGCCCCCCGCCCACACATTGACCGCCTGATGGCCCCGGCAGATCGCCAGAACGGGCCTCCCCGCCCCCAGGAAGGCCGTCAGCAGGGCCAGCTCCGCCCGGTCCCTCGCGGGGTCCATATTTCGGGAGCCCCGGTCGGGCTGGCCGAAGCGGGACGGTTCCATGTCGCCGCCGCCGGCCAGCAGCAGGCCGTCAAAGGACAGGTCGGGGGCAGGCAGATAGGCGGCCGCGGCCTCGCCCCCCGCCGCCCGGACGGCGTTCACATAGCGGACGGGGTCGCCGCCGCCGGCGGAGATCAAAATCTTCGGCATCACGCGGCGGCCCTTCCCTGTTTCAGCATCTGTCTCAGTTTGGCCGCCAGATCGGTCACAGACAGCCCCTGGGCCAGCAGGGCGGCGGAGTACAGGATCACGCCCAGCGCCGCGCAGACGGCGGCGGCGGTCAGTTCTCCCATACCGGAACCCAGCAGGATATTGAAAAACAGCCGGCACCAGGCCCCCATGAACCCCGCCGCCAGCAGGGGCCGGACGAACCAGCGGAACACCCTGGGCCGCAGCTCCGCCGCCCGGAGGACGGAGATCAGGTCGAGCCCCATCCCCACCAGACCGGACAGGAGAAACCCGGCGGCAAACCCCGCCAGACCCCACCGCGCCACGGTAAAACAGGTAAATCCCAGCTGCACCGCGTCGCTGAGGATGGCGTTGCGGGCGGCCCGCCCCTGGAGACACAGGCCGTTCAGCGCCCCGGACAGCACCGATTGATAGCAGTTCAGCAGAGTGCCCGCCGCCAGGGGCAGAATGAACCCCCCCACCCGCGCGTCCCCGAACATGGCCCGGCCCAGCGCGGGCCCGATGACCGCCAGCAGCGCCATACAGGGAGCGGTCAGCAGAGAGGTCGCTGACATCACCCGGTCCAGAAAATTCCCGGCGGCCCGCCGGTCCCCCCTTGCGGTGCGGCGGGCCAGATCGGGCACCATCACCAGACACAGGGCCCCGACGAATCCGGTGGGCAGGTTCAGCAGGGGCAGCGTCATGCCGGAGAGAACCCCAAATTCCGCCATGGCGTCGCTTAGGGCCATTCCCCCCTCCACCAGCTTGGCCGGGATGAGCACCGCGTTGGCGGAGCCCAGCAGGTTCCCCAGCAGGGAAGTCGCCCCCACCGGCAGGGCGATCGCGAACAGTTCGCGCCGGGAGAGCGCCGCCTCTGTCTCCCCCGGCGGGTTCCGCCTCCAGTGGCGGCGGAACAGCAGCGTCAGCGCCAGGGCGGAGAACACCTCGCACAGCACCATTCCCAATACGATGATCCCCACCGTCTGCTCCGCCGTCCGGGGGGCGATCATCATCAGCAGGAGGAGCACCGCCCCCGCCCGGATGATCTGCTCGGCGGTCTCCACGGCGGCCGGGGGCCGCACCAGACCAATGCCGTAAAAGCAGTGCTTGTGGAGGTTTTCCACCCCGGTGAGAAGCATACAGGGCACCAGCAGAGCCACCCCCAGCCGGGTGCGGGCGTCCCCCAGAACATAGACGGAGATGGGGTCGGACAGCAGCAGCACCAGCCCTCCCAGGGGCAGGGCCAGCAGGAAGAAGCAGCCCAAAGCGCGCTTCAAAACCGCCCTCACCGCGCCGCTGTCCCCCAGGGCGTGGTATCGGGCGGACTGGGTGGACACCGCCACCGTCAGGCCCACGGCGGTCACCGACATGAGCATGGAGTAGACCGGCATCACCAGTTGATAGAGCCCCATAGTCTCCGCCCCGATGAGCCGGGACAGGGCCATGCGGTAGAGAAAGCCCACCACCTGGGAGAACAGCCCGGTGGCGGTGAGCAGAAGCGTCCCGGCGAGAATGGTCGGCAAGACAAGCCCCCCTTTCAACGGATCAGCTAAGCTATCCTATGAAAGAGGGGCCGTCTATATTATCCTTCCGCGATCCGCTCCAGCGCGCCGGTGGCGGCGTCCAGATAGTACTCGGCGGTATTGGTGACGATGTGCCAGCAGGGAGTCAGCCGGGTGACGCCGGAGGCCGCCTGGCCGGAGCGGTACCCCGCCGCCATGGACTGAAGGGCGGAGCACACGTCCCCCCGCTCCCGGATGCCGTCCAAAAACCGCATGAGGGCGGTGGGCAGGGTGAGAACCGTCCCGCTCTCCTTTGCGGAAACGGAGGAGATCAGCAGGGCGCCCCGCACCGTCTGGAGCCGCCCCTGCCGGTAGGTGAAGACAGCGGAGCAGGAGAACAGCGGGGTCCCCTCCCAGGTCTGGACAAAAGTGACGGCGGTCCCTCCGTCCTCCAGCGGCGCAACGGTGCGCTCCCCCTCCACCCCCATCTCCCGCATCAGGGCCGCAGCGTGGGATGCGGGGTCGTCGGTCCGCCAGCGGGGCGCGTCGTTCAGCTTGGCGGAAAGCTCTCCGCCCGGCCGGATGGAAACCTCCCCGGCGCCCGTCCGATAGAGGTACAGCCCGCCCCCCCGGTTGTCCCCGGCGACGGCCTCCCCCAGCAGGGCGGCGGACAGGGCCTCCTCCCCGGCCACGTCCCGCTCCACATCGACGGGGCTCAGCCCCTCCGCACCGGACAGGGCGGACTGCTCCACCTGGATGCCCCGGCTGTTCAGAGCCTCCACCGCCTGGGTAAAGGCCGCCCGGTCATAGGAGTCGGCCTCGCTCTTTCGGGCCCACACCAGGGCCAGCAGGAAGACGTTCACCAGCAGGAGCAGCAGGATAATGATGTTTTTCACTTTTCGCCACTCCACGACGGCCTGCCTCCTCTCCCGCCGATGTCACGCCGCCACCCACTGGGGCGCGGCGGTGTCTCCCCCGTCGTCCAGGTACAGAATGCGCAGTTCCAACCGCTCCTCCGTCAGATCCGGCAGCATGGCCGCCGCCCGGTCGATGGGCAGCAGCATGGCGGTCCTGCCGTTGGCGGTATAGCTGCGCAGGCGCAGGGTAAAGTCGGTGATATATCCCTCCCGGATCCGGAACCGGGCGCACCAGCCCTCCTGATAGAGCCGGACGGCGCTTCCGTTCAGCCGGTACCCGAAGGAGACCTCATAGCCGTCCTCCTCCTGCCGGGCGGAGATCAGATACAGGTCGGCATCCCCGCAAAAGGCGCCCGCCGTCTTCTCCGCCAGGGCGCGGGCGGCCTCGATGGCCCCCGCCGCGCCGGGGCCGGCGGGATATTTGTCCCCCCGCGCGGCCCGGTAGGTCACGCCGCCGGTCTGGTCCACCTCCAGCCGGTCGCCGCCGTCCAGATATGCCTCGCCGCCGCTGACCTGGGTGTGGTCCTGGTCGCTGAAGGACAGGGCGGACAGCAGCGCGGACACATTGGCCTGGCTGAGAGGGTTGACCGCGTCGTACTCCGATCTGGCGCTCTCCTCGGTGACGAGGGTGTAGGGCCGGAGCAGGGCGGACAGCGTTTCGTCCTCGTAGGCGAAATAGGCGCCGTTGGCTCTGACTTCCCCCAGGATGGGCTCCAGGTGGAGGGAGCGGCTCAGCGCGGTGCCGCAGCGGTAAAAGAGGCCCGTGCCGGCGTCCTGCCAGCACAGCAGCACTCCGTCCCCCTCCCCGGCGCACAGCAGCAGGCGGCGGGCGGAGCCCTCCAGGGAGCACTCCCCCGCCTCGCTGAGCCAGCCGCCCAGGGCGGACAGCGGGATCTCCCCGGCAAAATCGAAGTAGACCCCCGGCGCGGACAGTTTCTCCTGCCACTCCCCGCCCGGAATGGTCTGAGGGCCGGCGGCGGAGGCCAGCGCATCCCCCAGCAGAGGGCCCATCCGGGCAAAAAGCGCGTCGGTCCTGGCCTGGTCGTACTGCACGCCGAAACGGCCGGCCCCGGTGGTGACCACCAGCGCCGCCGGCAGAGTGGCCGCCGTGGGGGCGCTCTCCTCCCCCGGGTCGCTCACCGGCTCCTGCCGGGGCACCAGGCCGGAGAGCCTGCCGCTTCCGAACAGCAGGACGGACAGCAGCAGGGCGGCGGACAGGGCCAGCAGGGCGATGAGCAGATCCTTCCCCCACTCGATCCAGCGCTCAATGCGTTTCATCGTTGTCCGCCTTTCGTGGCCCGCCGATGGGCAGTTCCATCCGCACGGTCAGGCCCGGGCCCTCCCTGTCCACCAGATAGAGTTCGCCCTCGTGCTGCTCCATGATCTCCCGGGCGATGGACAGCCCCAGCCCCGTGCCGCCGGACTGGCGGGAGCGGGCCTTGTCCACCCGGTAGAACCGCTCGAAGATATGCTCCCGATCGGCCTGGGGAATGCCGATGCCGTTGTCGTCCACCTGCATCCACACCCTGTCCCCCTTCCGGCCCGCCGAGATGACGATACGGCCGCCGTTGGGGGTGTACTTGATGGAATTGGACAGAATGTTCATCATCACCTGGACCACCCGCTCCCGGTCGGCGGTCACCTCCGGCAGGTCGGGAGGCAGATTCAGGATCAGTTCGTGGGCGTGGTTCTGGGCGTCCAGCCGGATGGCCTGGTAGGTGTCGTCCACCGCCTGGCCGAAGGGGAACCGGGTCAGGCGCAGCTCGCTGCGGCCGGAGTCGAACCGGGACAGGGTGAGCAGATCCTGGAGGATGTGGATCATCCGGTCGCACTCGTTGAGGATGACGCTGAGGAAGCGCCGCTCCATCTCCGGGGGCAGATCCCCCACCCCGTCGGCCAGGGTCTCGGTATAGCTTTTGATGTTGGTCAGGGGGGTGCGCAGTTCGTGGGACACATTGGCCACGAAATCCTTTCGGGTCTGTTCGGCGGTGCGCTGGGCGGTCACGTCGTGAATGAGCACCAGCACGCCGCCCTGGTTGTCCCGGGCGAAGGGGGCCAGCAGCAGTTCCAGATACCGCCCCTCCACGGTGCGTTCGGCGGCCAGATGGCTGGCGGCGCCCTCCACCTCGGCGAAGGGGACCAGGTCGCCGAACAGGGGCCCGTAGCTGTCCCGGTCCGTGAATTCCCGCCCCAGCAGTCTGGCGGCGGCGGGGTTGGAGTGGATCACCCGCTGGTCCCGGTCAAAGGCCACCACGCCGTCGGCCATGTGGAGGAACAGGGTGTCCAGCTTATTGCGCTCGTTCTCCACCGCGGCGATGGTGGTCTGGAGCTGCCCCGCCATGGCGTTGAAACTCTCGGTGAGCTGGCCGATCTCGTCCCCGCTGGTAACCTCCAGCTTTTTGGAGAAGTCCCCCTCGGCCACGTCCTCGATGGCGTCGGTGAGCCGCTGGAGGGGGGCGACCATGGTCTTGGACAGCAGGAAGGACAGCAGCACCGAGATGACCAGACCCAGCGCCAGCGCCTCCAGGATCAGGGAGAACATCTCCGCGTTCAGGGAGCGGGCGGTAGCCCGGTTGTCCAGAATGTAGACGATGTAATCCCTCCCCCCGCGGGTGATGGGGATGGCGGCGTCCATATAGTCGGCGGCGGCGCTACTGGCGAAACCCGCCTGTCCCAGCAGGGCGGTGGTGATGTTGGGGGTGATGGCCAACCCCTCCTCCGGCTCGGCGGAGGAGCCCGCCAGATACCGGCCGGTG
>CAYPEE010000026.1:0-8380 GCA_964409665.1 uncultured Oscillospiraceae bacterium | reverse complement strand
GGTCTGCAGATCCCGAAGCAGGTTCACGTTGTCCTGGCCAAAGGCGGCGGCCATCTGCTCATAAAAATCGTCGATATA
Source organism: uncultured Oscillospiraceae bacterium (assembly GCA_964409665.1). Lineage (GTDB taxonomy): Bacteria > Bacillota > Clostridia > Oscillospirales > Oscillospiraceae > Enterenecus. The sequence continues at coordinate 8,302 of CAYPEE010000026.1, read as the reverse complement.
GTACCTTGTGACAGAGTTCATCAGGAACGCGCCCACCACCACCATCAGGGACACGATGAGCAGCACCATGATGAGCATCAGTTTCAAGTGCAGACTGCGGCGCACAGCGGACGCCTCCCTCCTCGGTCAGATCAGTCGGGCCGCCGGAAGGCGTAGCCCAGGCCCCGGCGGGTCAGGATGAACTCCGGGGCGGCGGGGTCGTCCTCCAGTTTCTCGCGGAGGCGGCGGATGGCCACGTCCACGGCCCGGACGTCGCCTACATAGCCCTCGTAGTTCCACACCTTTTCCATCAGCTTTTCCCGGGAAAACACCTGCCCCGGTCTGGAGGCCAGCAGGCGCACCAGTTCGTACTCCCGCTGGGTCAGATCCACCGCCCCGCCGTCCTTGTACACCATCATGGCGTCCGTATCGATGCGCAGGCGGCCGATCTCCATCTGGCTGGAGTTCGCGGCGGGCTGGCCGGCCATCTCAGTGCGGCGGATGTTGCTCTTCACCCGCGCCAGCAGTTCCCGCATGGAGAAGGGCTTGGTGATGTAGTCGTCGGCGCCCAGTTCCAGGCCGAGTACCTTGTCGGTCTCCTCCTCCCGGGCGGTGAGCATGATGATGGGGGTGGCCTTTCCCGCCTCCCGCAGGCGGCGGCACACCTCAAAGCCGTCCATCTTGGGCAACATCAGGTCCAGCAGGATCAGATCGGGGTCCTTCTCCATGGCCAGTTTCAGCCCCGTGGCCCCGTCCAGGGCCTCCAGGGTGCCGTAGCCCTCTCTGGCCAGATTGAACGCCAGGATGTCCACGATGTTGCGCTCGTCCTCCACGATCAGGATCTTTTTAGCCATCCCGCTCCCTCCCCATGATCCGCGCCGCCCGGTACAGGGCGGCGATGGTCTTGCAGTCCTGGATGCGGCCGTCGGCGGCCATGTCCAGCGCCTCCCCGAAGGGCACCTTGAAGACCTCCAGAAATTCGTCCTCGTCCGGGTGGGTGTCCCCAAAGGTGAGCCCCCGGGCCAGATATACGTGCTGGAGCTCGTCGCAGTAGCCGGGGGTGGGCAGCATCTCCCCCGCGCTGTCCCACCGGGCGGCCTCGGCGCCGATCTCCTCTTTCAATTCCCGCTTGCAGGCCTCGTCGGGGTCCTCCCCCCACTCCAGCTTGCCGGCGGGCGTCTCGATGATGACCCGGTTATAGGGATAGCGGAACTGCCGCTCCAGATAGACGTATCCGTCGTCGTCCACGGGGACCATCACCACCGCGCCCGGGTGGCGGATGACCTCCCGCCAGGAGGTCCTGCCGTTGACCAGTTCCACCGTATCGTAATATACCTTCAGCAGGCCGCCGTCGTACACCAGCCTGCTGGTGAGCGTTTTTTCCCCAAGTTCCACGAAAACCGCCTCCAAAATGCGATAATTGAGTGTATTATATCACACCCCGACAGAAATAGGAAGATAAAAATCCGCCTCCGCAATTAGATATTGTAAAAAAACGCTGCGTTTGGTACAATAGTCTTACTCACAAAACGAGGTGATCGCCGTGAACTTCAAAGCGCTGCTGGCCGCCTTGCGGGGCGTGAGCGCCTACAAGGATATTCTGGATACCCCGGTGATGGAGGCCGCTCTGCGTCTGACGCAATGCGCCGTGTACGGGGACGGGCTGGGCGGGCTGGACGCCTACACCGACCTGTTCTACCGCCTCCACGCCGACGGGTCCGACGGGCTGGGAAGCTGGCTGGACGGCGCCCTTGCCCGCTCGGCGGGGCCCTATCCCCTGCTGGCGGAGCGCGGGGAGCGGGACCCGGCCCTGGAGCAGGCCGCCCGCCGGGACATCTCCACCTTTGAGGTGCTGGCCAATATAGACTGCGACAGGTGGATCGCCCGTCTCACCGAACTGCTGGACAGCGACTATCAGGGTCCTCTCACCGGACTGCCCCGGTGGCGGATCGGCTGTAAACTCAGCTTTGAGAACTATACCGGGCTCTACCGCAGGGGCGCGGGCATCTTCCGCAGCCGGGCCTTCGTGTGGGAGGGCGGGCGGCTCATCCCTGTGCCCCGGCCGGACTGCCCCAGGGCGGAGGATCTGCTGGGCTATGAGCGCCAGCGGGATCAGGTCATCCGCAACACCCGGATGCTCGTCGAGGGCCGGTATGTGAACAACGTCCTCCTCTACGGGGAGAGCGGGACCGGAAAGTCGGCCACGGTGAAAAATCTGCTCACTCTGGACGGCATGGAGGATCTGCGCGTCATCGAGGCGGACAAGGAGAACCTGGGCGGCCTGCCCGCCCTCATCCGGCAGCTGGAGGACAGGCCCCAGAAGTTCATCCTCTTCATCGACGACCTCACCTTCGACCGCGACGACGCCACCTACTCCGCCCTCAAGACCATCCTGGAGGGGGGCGTGGAGCGCAGGCCCCAAAACGTGGCGGTCTATGCCACCTCCAACCGCCGCCATCTGGTGCGGCAGACCATCTCCGAGCGGGCGGGGGACGAGGTGGACCGCTCCGAGACCATCCAGGAGAAGACGTCGCTGGCCGACCGGTTCGGCCTGCGGGTGCTGTTCCAGGGCCTCACCAAGCAGGAATACCTGGATTTGGTGGACTATCTGGTCCGCCGCCGGGACGGGGCAAGCCCGCCCCCGGAGGAACTCCACGAGCGGGCCATCGCCTGGGAGCGGCGCAGCGGCTCCCGGACCCCCCGGACCGCCCGGCAGTTCGTATTGTCCCTGTGACCGGCAAAAGGCCGCCCCATGGCCGGGGCGGCCTTTTTCACGCCCGCGTCTCCCGGAGGGTCCGGCGGATCTCCTCCTCCACGTTGTTCAGCTCGGACTCCAGTTCGGACGCCGGCACCCGCACGGCCCCGTGGCCCAGAATGATGAGCTGTTCCAGTCCGTCGGAGGTGGCCACCCGCACCCGGTGGTCCTTCTTCTCCTTTCCCATGGCGTAGGTGACCTTCTCGATATACATATCGGCGGTCTCCGCCTCCTTGGTGTACACCACGGACACCTCCCCGTCCCGCTCCACCGAGCCGGGGCCGCCCTTCACCTTATAGGCGTCGAACACCACGATGACGTTGCGCCCGGTCCAGCCCTGGTAGTTCTTCAGCCGGTCCACCAGCCGCCGGCGGGCCCCGTCCAGGTCGGTCCGGGCCAGGGAGCGCAGTTCGTCCCAGGCGTGGATGATGTTGTAGCCGTCCACCAGCAGATAGTCCTCCCCGTCCCGGGGCTTGAGCCCCTTCCAGGGCCGCTCTCTGCGGGGCGCGTCCGGCCTGGGGGCGGGGCGGAACGCCCGGGGCTTTACCGGGCCGTACACCTTGGCGAAGATGGCCTCCAGTTCCCTGTCCAGCGCCTGCTGGGACTCGTAACTCAGGCGCCGGGGCGGGGGCGCGGGGGTCCGGGCGATCTCCCCCGCCTCCCGCCGCCAGCCGGAGTCCAGATGGGCGTGGCCGGGCACCTCGTTCCAGGGCACACTGTACCCCGCTCCGTGGGCGCAGAACACCGAGCCGGAGGGATTGGCCAGGTCGGCCTCCGGGTCGTAGCCGATGGAGGCCACCACCTCGTCCCGGTTATGGCAGGGCCGGTAGCCGTCCACCGCCCAGGAGAGTTTTCCCCTCCCGGCGGTGTAGGCGGCCACCTCAGTCCAGTAGCCGCCGAACTCGGACACGGGCGCCGCCCCGGTGAGCACGGCGGCGTCCCCGGCGCTCTCCGGCGGCTCCATGGTCCCTCCCATCCGCCGCAGGTCGGTCATGGCCCGGCCCAGACAGGCGGCCGGCAGCTCCAGCCGGAAGGAGTACCACGGCTCCAGCAGGATGCTCTCGGCGCACATAAGCCCCTGCCGCACCGCCCGGTAGGTGGCCTGCCGGAAGTCTCCCCCCTCGGTGTGTTTCAGGTGGGCCCGGCCGGTGAGCAGCGTGATCTTCAGATCGGTGACGGGGGAGCCGGTGAGCACCCCCAGATGGGTCTTTTCGATGAGATGGGTCAGGATCAGCCGCTGCCAGTGGCCGCTGAGCGCGTCCTCCGGGCAGGCGGTGGCGATCTGCAGCCCCGCCCCCCGCTCCAGGGGCTCCAGCAGCAGATGAACCTCGGCGTAGTGGCGGAGGGGCTCGAAGTGGCCCACCCCCTCCACCGGGGCGGCGATGGTCTCCAAATAGAGGATGCTCCCCGGCCCGAAGGCGACCTGGGTGCCGAACCGCTGGGCCATCACCCGGGAGAGGACCTCAAGCTGCACCTCCCCCATGAGGCGCACATGGATCTCCCCCAACTCCTCCTTCCACTCCACCCGCAGCTGGGGGTCCTCCTCCTCCAGGACGCGGAGCTGGGAGAGCAGGGTGTGGACGTCCATCCCCTCCGGGGGCAGCACCTGCCAGGTGAGGACCGGCTCCAGTTCGGGGCCCTCCCAGTCCTCCTCCGCCCCCAGGCCCTGTCCGGCCCTGGTCCGGGAAAGGCCGGTGACGGCGCACACCGTCCCCGCCGGGACCTCGTCCGCCGGGGTGAATTTCGCGCCGGAGTAGAGGCGGATCTGGGTGATCTTCTCCTCCCAGTCCGGCCCCTGGAGCGGTTCCCGGACCCTGAGAGAGCCGCCGGTAACCTTCATCCAGGTGAGCCGCTCGCCCTTTTCGTCCCGGGTGATCTTGAACACGCGGGCGGCAAAGCCGTCCGGCCAGTCGGGTTCCAGGGTGAACCGCTCCAGCGCGTCCAGCAGTTCGTCCACCCCCTCCACCTTCAGGGCGGAGCCGAAGAACACCGGGAACAGCTTCCTCTGGGCGATGAGGGCGGCCAGGTCGAAGTCGGACAGCGCGCCGGTCTCCAGATACCGCTCCACCAGCCGCTCCCCGCCGCACAGGGCGGCCCGCTCCAGGGCGTCCTCCCGGGGGCCGGAGAAGTCCGCACAGTCGCCGCTGAGCCGCCGGCGAAGCTGCTCCATGAGGGCCTTTTCGTCGGTGCCGGGCTGGTCCATTTTGTTGACGAACAGGAAGACGGGCACCCCGTGGCGGTCCAGCAGCCGCCAGAGGGTCTCGGTATGGCCCTGGACGCCGTCGGCGGCGCTCACCAGCAGGACGGCGTAATCCAGCACCTGCAGGGTTCGCTCCATCTCGGCGGAGAAGTCCACATGGCCGGGGGTATCCACGAGCGTCAGTTCCAGTTCCCCCCGCCGCAGAATGGCCTGCTTGGAGAAGATCGTGATGCCCCGCTCCCGCTCCAGCGCGTCGGTGTCCAGAAAGGCGTCCCCGTGGTCCACCCGCCCCAATCTCCGCACGCTGCCGGCGCGGTACAGCATGGCCTCTGTGAGGGTGGTCTTGCCCGAGTCCACATGGGCCAGCAGACCCACCGCCAGTCGTTTCACAGGGACGCCCCCTCCCGAAAAAGGATCAGTTGAACAGTTCCGCGTTCTCCTCGAACAGTTTTTGGATCTGCGTTTTCAGCGGCCGGTGCCCCGGCTCTGACAGGTCCGGGTCGCCGGCGATGAGTTCCCCGGCGGCCTCTCTGGCCTCCTCCAGCAGCTCCATGTCGGAGGCGAAGTCGGCCACCTTGAGTTGGGGCAGGCCGTGCTGCCGCTTGCCGAAGAAGTCGCCGGGGCCCCGGAGCCGCAGGTCCTCCTCTGCGATCCGGAACCCGTCGCTGGTGGCGCAGAGGATCTTCAGACGCTCTCTGGCCGCGTCGCTTTTGGAGGACGACACCAGCACGCACCAGCTCTGATGCCTCCCCCGCCCCACCCTGCCCCGAAGCTGGTGGAGCTGGGACAGGCCGAACCGCTCCGCGTTCTCGACGACCATCAGAGAGGCGTTGGGCACGTCCACCCCCACCTCGACGACGGTGGTGGACACCAGCACCTGGGTCCTGCCCGCGGCGAAATCGGCCATGGCGGCCTCCTTGTCGCGGGGCTTCATCTTCCCGTGGACCAGTCCCACGGTCAGATCGGGGAACACCTTCTCCCGGAGGTCTCTCGCGTAGGTGACGACGGCCTTCTGATCCATGGGCGGGGAGGACAGATCGTTCCAGGCGGGCAGTTCCCCCGCCTCCTCCACCGCGGGGCAGACGATATACACCTGCCGCCCCTCCCGGACCTGTTTGCGGACAAAGCCGTACATCCGCGCGCGCTTGTCCTCGCCGATGGCGAAGGTCCGCACCGGCGTCCGGCCCGGCGGCAGTTCGTCGATGACCGACACGTCCAGGTCGCCGTAGATGATGAGGGCCAGGGTGCGGGGAATGGGGGTGGCGGACATGACCAATACATGGGGGGCGGCGGCGCCCCCCTTTTCCGCCAGCGCGGCGCGCTGCGCCACGCCGAACCGGTGCTGCTCGTCGGCCACGACCAGTCCCAGGTTTTTGTAGACAACCCCCCCGGAGAACAGGGCGTGGGTGCCCACCGCCAGGTCGATCTCCCCCTCCGCCAGAGCGCTCAGCAGGGCCTTCCTGGGTTTTCCCTGCACCGAGCCGGTGAGGAGGGCGACCCGCACCCCGGCGGGGGCCAGGAGGGCCTCCATAGTTTTGGCGTGCTGCTCCGCCAGCAGTTCGGTGGGGGCCATAAGGGCGCACTGGCAGCCGTTCCGGGCCGCCGCCCAGGCCCCGAACGCGGCCACCGCCGTCTTGCCGGAGCCCACGTCCCCCTGGACCAGCCGGTTCATCACCCGGCCGGAGGCCAGATCCGCGGCGATGTGTTCCATGGCCCGTCTCTGCGCCCCCGTGGGGGCAAAGGGCAGCAGTCCGGCAAATTCATTGGGATCGGCCTTCCAGATCCGGCCCGCGCCCCGCTGCCGGCGCTCCTTCAGCAGGGCCAGGCCGCAGGTGAGGGTGAACAGCTCCTCGAACACCAGCCGCCTCCGGGCGATCTCCAGCTCCTCCCAGTTGGGAGGAAAGTGGATGTTCTTCCGGGCGTACCGCACCTGGCACAGGGCGTGCTCCAGCCTCACCCCCTCGGGAAGGAACTCCCGGAGTTCCTCCAGGCAGCTGTCCACCGCCCGGCGGGCGAGGCCGGCCAGCAGATTGTTGGAGACTCCCTCCGTCAGCGGGTACACCGGCATGATGAGTCCCGTGACCTTGCCCGTCCCCTCCCTCTCGAACACCGGGTTGGTCATGGAGCGGGCGCGACCCCGGCGCTCCGCCGTGCCGTAAAAGACATAGGTCTCCCCCGGCCTCAGGGCGGTCCGGAGATAGGTCTGGTTAAAAAAGGTGAGGTTCAGGACGCCGAAACTGTCCACCGCTCTGGCCTTCACCAGTTCCAGCCCCTTGCGGACGCGGCGCACCGTGGGGGCGGAGGCCACCATGGCGGCCACGCAGCAGGGCCGGTCCTCCGGGGCGTCCCGGAGGTTGAAGCACTCCCGGCGATCCTCATACCGCTGGGGCAGATGGTACAGCAGGTCCCCCAGTCTGCGCAGGCCCAGTTTCTCCAGCTTTTTCCCTCTCGCGGGGCCCACCCCCGGCAGGTCGGTCAGCGGGGTCTCTCCCGTCAGCGCCATGGTCTCGCCTCCCACTCGCTTTCGGCCATTATAACACAGGGACGCCCCCGGCGGCAAGTCCGTCGGGGGCGCGCGCTCATACTTCGGTGATCACCGGCAGGATCATGGGATTCCGCCTGGTCTTCTTGTAGAGATAGTCGGACAGATCCCCCTTGATCGCGCTCTTGATGGACGACCAGTCCCGGATGTTTTGGTCCCCGCACGCACAGAGGGTGTCCTGGACGACCTGACGCAGTTCCTCCATCAGTTCCTCGGACTCCTTCACATAGACGAACCCCCGGGTGATGATGTCCGGCCCGGAGATGATCTGGCCGTCCTCGGCGGAGATGACGGTGGTCACCACGATCATGCCGTCCTGGGCCAGATGCTGGCGGTCCCGGAGGACCACGGCCCCCACGTCGCCCACGCCGTAGCCGTCCACGAACACCCGCCCGGCGGGTACGGTGCCGTTGAGCCTGATGGAATTGGGCGTGACCTCGATGACGTGGCCGATGTCGCTGATGACGATGTTCTTGGGGTCCATGCCCATGTCCCGGGCCAGCTTGGCGTGGGTCTTCAGGTGCCGCTGCTCCCCGTGGAGGGGGATGAAGAACCTGGGCCGCACCAGGGCGTGGATGATCTTCAGTTCCTCCTGGCAGGCGTGGCCGGACACATGGAGGGGCAGTTCCCGCTCGTTGACCACATCGGCGTCCCGGCGGTACAGCTCGTTGATCACGCTGTCCACCGCGTTCTCGTTGCCGGGAATGGCGCTGGCGGAGATGATGACCCGGTCTCCCGGCTGAATCTCCACCTGCCGGTGGGTATTGAAGGCCATCCGGGTCAGGGCGGACATGGTCTCCCCCTGGCTGCCGGTGGTGATGATGCA
>CAYPEE010000025.1:0-15119 GCA_964409665.1 uncultured Oscillospiraceae bacterium | reverse complement strand
CCCACGGCACCGGCTGCACCCTGTCCAGCGCCCTGGCCGCCAACCTGGCCAAGGGGTTCGGGCTGACCGAGTCCATCCGCCGCGCCAAGGATTACCTGTCCGGGGCGCTGGCCGCCATGCTGGATCTGGGGGCGGGCAGCGGGCCGGTGGACCACGCCTTCGATCTGCGAAGCCGCTTCGGGTCGGAGGCGGAGCGGTGAGGCGGTGCGTCATCGTGGGCGGGGCGCCCATCGGGGACGACGAGACCGCCCGAAACCGCCTCCGCCCGGACGACTTTCTCATCTACTGCGACGCCGGCCTGTACCACCGGGAGCGGTTAAGGGCGGCCCCGGACCTGATCGTGGGCGACTTCGACTCCCACCCCCGGCCGGAGACCGGGGCGGAGACCATCGTCCTGCCCCGGGAAAAGGACGACACGGACACGGTTTACGCCGCCAAGGAGGCCGTCCGCCGGGGCTTTGAGGACTTTCTGCTGCTGGGCTGCGCCGGGGGCAGGGTGGACCACACCCTGGGCAATCTGGCCCTGCTGCTGTGGCTGGACGGGCGGGGAAAGCGGGCCCTGCTGGCCGACGACTTCTCCGAAATGGAGATCGTCTCCCGCACCGCCGCCTCCGTCACGGGGGACTGGCCGTATTTCTCCCTGCTGGCCATCGACGGCCCGGCGAGAGGGATCACCGTCACCGGGGCCAAGTGGCCGCTGGACGGGGCGGAGATGGAACCGGAACACCCCCGCGGCGTCAGCAACGAGGTGCTGCCGGGGCGGACCGCCCGTATCTCCGTGGGACAGGGCCGGCTGCTGCTGGCGCGGGTAAGGGTCCCGCAGATTTAATGTTTATTTAACATTTGCCGCTGAATTTCTGTAACAGTTGGCCCTTATCCTAAACATTGCAAGAGGCGATTTTCTTTTTCATTCTATCCTCCATCCTTTTTTAAGCCGGGGCAGAGATGCCCCGGCGCTTTTTTTGCGAATTTTTCCGTACCGGGCGTATAAGCGGGGGTGAAGGGTGGCATACTTGTTCCTGTGAGGTGATAATCATGGACAACCGCAACGACTACAACAATTCCAACAACAGCAGCAGCAACAAAAACAGCAACAATTCCGAGAACAAGAAGCAGCAGAACTCCGAGAACAGGAAGAACAACGGCTCTGAGAACCAGAGCAGCCAGAACAAGGGCTACTAAAAGCCAAACAGATGCCCCCCCGTGAAAGCGGGGGGGCACCTGTCTGGAACAGGTTGTCAAAAACCGCTCGATTTTAATTGATTGAGGCTTAAATATGCCGCCACATATCTGGAAAGCTGTCGAAATGAAATTGGGATACTCCAATTTTTCCGCGATTTGCGCTGCTTCTTCCCCGTACCGCTGGGCAATTTCCGTCCTCCTAGCGGGTTGCAGTTCGCCCTATTTGAGAACCGGGATCATTCGATAGACTGAGAGCGGCATGGCCTCTGCCATGCCGCTCAAATTCTATCGCCGGGGGCCGCGTTCATTCCGCCGCCCGGTCCGGGGAGAGCCCCGTCACCGCCGCGCCGTATTTCCTCACAATGGGCAAAACGCGCTCCAGCGCCTCCCCGCCGCAGCCGGTCAGATCCACCGCCGGCCTGCCGTTATAGACCCGCAGGCCGGCCTCCAGGGCGTCCGGGTCAGAGGAGACCAGACACAGCGGCAGAGACACCGCGCTCTGGAGATATTTGACCGCTCTGGGGAGCATCTCCGCCTCGTTCACGCCGGGATAGCCCACCTTGACGGCCAGGATCTCCGCCCCGTCGTCCTCCCGCTCCATGGCCGCGTCCAGAACGCGGTCCAGATCGCCCTCCAGCAGAGCCAGCCGGAGGTCCTCCTCGCCGGCGGGGTCCACCAGCGCGCTTACGGCCTGCGTCCCGTCCAGACGGCGGGGATGGGCGGGGGTGCAGACGAAGTCCGCCGCGTCGCAGGTCCGGCGCGCGGGTTCCAGTCCCGCTGCGGCCTCCCGCAGCCTGCGGAGGTATTCCGGCGTGGTGCCGCAGCATCCGCCCACGATGGTGACGCCCGCCCTCAGGGAGGGGAGCAGCGCGGCGGCAAACTCCTCCGGCCCCATGCTGTAATGGCCGCCGGCGGAGTCGGGCAGGCCGGCGTTCGGCTTGGCGATGACGGGCAGGCGGGTGTCCCCGCACAGTTCCTCCAGCAGCGGGGCCAGCTGGTCCGGCCCCAGGGAGCAGTTCAGGCCGACGGCGTCCGCCCCCAGGCTCTCCAGCGTGCGGGCCATGGACTGTACCGTGCAGCCGGTAAAAGTGCGGCCGCTCCTCTCCACGGACATGGTGACAAAGACGGGAAGGGAGGTGTTCTCCTTTACCGCCAGCAGGGCGGCCTTGGCCTCGTACAGGTCGGACATGGTCTCGATGACGGCCAGATCCGCCCCGGCCCTCTCGCCGGCCACGGCCATCTCCCGGAAAATATCATAGGCCGTCTCGAAGGAGAGCGCGCCCATGGGCTCCAGCAATTCCCCCAAGGGGCCGATGTCCAGGGCCGTCTTTGCCCCGGTGCCGGCGGCGGCCCCTTTCGCCGCGGCGACGGCTCCGCCGATGACCTCGTCCGCGGTGCGGCCCGATCCGGCCAGCTTTCGGGGATTGGCCCCGAAGGTGTTGGCGTAGATGACCTGGCTGCCCGCCTCGATATACTCCCTGTGGACGGCGGCGACCACCTCCGGGTGGTCCAGGCCCCACAGCGCCGGCTCCGCCCCGGCGGGCAGGCCCCGTTTTTGCAGTTCGGTGCCCATGGCCCCGTCCAGGATCAAAATTCGGTCTTTCCAAAATTCAGACGGCACGGGTATCTCCCCCTTTTCCAATGGCCCCGCCGCGGTTCGTTCCGTATCCGTATGATACGCGCCCGATCGCCTTTTGTCAATCTCTGAACCGGCCCGGCGGAGGCTCCGGCGCCGCCGCCCGGACATAAAAAGGGGCGGCGCATCTGCGGTGCGCCGCCCCTTTTACGCGATGCCGTTATTCGATCTCCAGCCGCTTGGGCTGGGGCACGACCTCCTGCCTCTTGGGCAGGGTCAGGGTCAAAACGCCGTTCTCGTACTTGGCTTTGATGTGGTCGGCGTCCACGCCGGACACGTCGAACTGGCGGCTGTACTGGCCGTAGGCGCGCTCCACCCGCACATACTTGGACTTCTTGTCCTCCTCCTCGTGCTCGGAGTGGCGCTCGGCCCGGATGGTGAGGACGTCGTCGTTCAGATCCAAGTGGATGTCCTTCTTGTCGAAACCGGGCAGATCGGCCTCCAGAACGTAGCTGTCGCCCTCGTCCTTGATGTCGGTCTTGAACTCCCCGATGTCGCCGCTGTAGAAGAAGTTTCCAAAGGGCTCGCTGAAGAAACGCTTCTCAAATTCGTCCATCTCCCGGAAGGGATTGTAGGACACCTGGCTGCTGTGCCTGTTCAAAGGTCTGAGTTCCAACATGATCAATACCTCCATTTTTTGTTTGCCCGGCGGCGTTTTCCGGGCTCCTTTTTGTTTACAGCTTTAATATAGTGCCCAAAATCGTATGTTGTGTTACACAGCTATGAACAAATTGTAAATTTTAGCACTCTTACCATGAGAGTGCTAAAATTCGGGGAAAGGGAGGGGCGGGGACCGTTTCGGCCCCCGCCCGCAAAGTCCGGTCCGTATCCGTTCCGTCTATTCCAGCGTCAGCCCGTAGGCATCGAGGATCGGCTCCCCCGTCTCGGTGGGCGCGGCGTGGGGAATGGTCACCCGGTCGCCCACGCTGAGGACGATCACGTTCGGATACTCCTCGGCGGAGAGGGCGTAGAACACGTCCTCCCCCTCCAGCCGGATATAGTACCAGCTGGTGCCGCTGAGAACGGCGGTGCGGATCTCGGCCACCGCGCCCTTGGCCTCCTGCTGGTCCGCCGGCAGCCCCGGCGCCTCGGTCACGCCCCGGTCGGAGAGCATCTGCACATAGGTCCGCTCGCAGGCGGAGACCGTGGACCCGGTGGCCACCAGTTGGTACTGGGCCACGTTGACCATGGCGTAACTCTTGACCAGACTGGTGGCGTCCTTCAGGGGGATGAAGTAGGTGGGCTGGTCGGAGATGTTCAGCAGCAGGGGGAAGGTGGCGATATAGCCCAGGTCCTGGACCACGCCCTCGGCGGAGGCCTGAGCGGCCCGCTCGGTGGCGCCGGGGGCCACATAGTAGTGGGTCTCCTTGGTGCGCATATTGCAGAGCAGGAAACCCAGGTTGGACTGGTCCGCGTTGGCCGAGGTGACCCCGGTGTAGACGTACACGTCGTCGTTCATGGCGATATAATTGTAGCCGTCGGTGGTCATGGTCACGTCCCGCTGGCCCAGAATGGAGTTGATGAAACCGTTGATGAGGGTGCCGTGGTAGTCGTACTGCTCCATGATGAGGTCGGGGGTGTAGAGCGTGTCCACCCAGGAGGGGACCTCCTCATGGTATTGGCACGCGCCGGTGACGGCGTCCACCAGCACCGCCCCCTGAATGTCCCGGCCCCCGAACAGGCCGATGGTCTTCACCAGCCGGGGGGCGATCCACCAGGGATGGCCCTCCTCGTCAATCTCAAACTCCGGCTGGGAGAACATCATGGTGGGGAAGTGGAACCGCAGGTGACGGTAGATGTTCCGGTTCAGCGGCTCGGAGAAGGAGTATTTGATCCCCTCCTCCAGCCGGGTGACGGTGGCCTCCTGGGTGACCATGTCCACCACCACATAGGCGGGCAGGCCCCGGCTCCGGTTGGTGAACCACTTGATCAGGTCGGCGTAGGCGATGGGGGCCACCCGGACGGGCCGGCCCTGGTAGTTGATCTGGGTGGAGTCGTTGGAGAACTCGTACTGGCTGACCATGTCGCTGAGGGTGCCCATCTGCCGGTCCCCCAGGTAGTTGGCGGAGTCCCTGTCCAGAGTGGGGATGTCGTTGAAGGAGATCTGGGCCACGTCCTGGGCAAAGTCCCCTGTCTCAGGGGTGAGCAGGTCCCGGTAGGCCGACGCCCGGAAGATGGGCAGGGAGACGATCTCCCCGACGAGGGCGACCAGCAGCACCAGCCCCAGAATGATCACCACCGACAGGCAGTGCTTTCTGAGGAAGATCCAGGCGTCCCGCAACCTGGGCCGGTCGGAGCGCTCGGTCTGCTCCCGGAAGTTGGAGCGCAGGGTGAGCAGGAACATACACACAATATAGACCACGCAGAGGAAGATCAAAAAGCCGTAGAACTCCCCGGACTGGAGATTGATGGCGGGCAGGGAGACATAGAAATAGATGAACCCCGCCAGAATGGTGATGATGAGGCTGAATACAACCTGTCCGGCCCGGCTCCTGGGCAGATGGGGTCTTGCTGTCCCGTTTTTCATAGGAATATCCTCCCGATTCGGTTGATGGAAGTATCATACCACAGCGCGGAAGAAAAATCCACTCAAAACTCCTTATTTTTGTAGATGGCGCAGGAGACGGCGCAGGACGGGACCAGCAGCAGGAGGCACACCGCCGCGAACAGGAGGGCCGGGGCGGCCATGTGCCGCTCCCCCGGCCGCGAGAGGAGATCCACCAGCCAGGCCGCTCCCCCCATAGGCATCAGCCACAGGACGGCCAATCCGCCCGCGCCCAGCAGCGCGCCGGAGAAGATGATCCGGCCCCACTCCGCCCCGAATTTATAGATGAGGGGCAGAACGACGGCGTTCAACACCGCCGCCAGCGACAGGCAGACGCAGCCGGCCAGCAGGGCGGAGAGGGCCTCCTCCCGGTCCTCAATGACCCAGGTGACTGCGGCCATCGCCAGGTCCGCCAGGGCCACGACCCCCAGCATGATGAGCAGGGTGAGATACCGGGCGGCCACAGTCTGGTTCCGGCTCACCGGCAGGGCGGCCCCGTAGGACTCCCACTTGGACATCTGGTCCATGTTAAAGCAGGAGAGGGGCAGCATGGCCACAACGACCGAGAAGAACCCCGCCGTCATCGGCGCGGTCCAGACGCCGGCGAACATTAGCGCCGCGTAGAGCGCCAGAATGAACAGACAGATCTTCAGCACCTTGCGAAGGCCCAGAAAGTCCTTCAGAATCAGCCCTGTCATAACCGCTCCCCCTTTTCCATAAACACCATGATCTCGTCCAGGCCAATGGGCTCCACCGTCAGGCGCGGGTACTTGCGGGCAAAGGCCGCCCGGTCCTTAACCAGCCCCTCGGTGGCGTACCGGCTCCGCCGCACGGCCGCCAGATCCCCCTGCTGAGGGCCGCCAGGTCCTCTCTGGTACAGGTCAGCCGTCCGAAGGTCTCCAGCAGCCGGTCCTTCTCCCCGAACAGGATGAGTTGCCCGTGGTGGAGGTAGGCGATATAGTCCGCCACCTTCTCCAGGTCGGAGGTGATGTGGCTGGAGATGAGGATGCTGTGGTCCTCGTCGGACACGAAACCCAGGAACTCGTCCAAAATCTCGTCCCGGGCCACCGGGTCCAGGCCGGCGGTGGCCTCGTCCAGCAGGAGCAGGCGGGGCCGGTGGGCCAGGGCGGAGGCCAGGGACAGCTTCATCCGCATACCCCTTGAGAACTCTTTGATGAGTTTTTTCTCCGGCAGGCGGAACTTGTCCAGGTAGTCCCGGAACAGCCCGTCGTCCCAGGCCGTGTAGACCCGTTTCAGCACGGTCCCCACGTCCTTCGGGCGCAGCTGCTCGTAGAAGAAGCAGTCGTCCATCACCACGCCCACGTCGGCCTTGGCCCGCTCCCCGGGCACGCCCAGGAGGGACACCTTTCCCGCCGTGGGGGCTGTCACCCCCAGCATGGCCCGCATGAGGGTGGTCTTGCCCGCCCCGTTCTCCCCGATGAGGCCCAGGATGGCCCCGCCGGGCAGGGTCAGGTCGATGGGTCCCAGGGTGAAGTCCCTGTACTCCTTCACCAGACCTGTGATCTGAATACTGTTCGTCATAAGCCGCTCCTTTCATCCTCGTTGTAGAGGGTGGTCAGCATCTCCGTCAGTTCGTCCAGGCCCACCGCCCCCGCCCTGGCGGCCTCCACCGCCTGGGACAGGCACTCCTCGATCTGGCACAGCACTGTCTCCCGGCGGGTCTCGCGGTCCTGGGCGGCCACGAAGCAGCCCTTGCCGGGGACGGTGGTGAGAAACCCGTCCCGCTCCAATTCCTCGTAGGCCCGTTTGGTGGTGATGACGGAGATACGCAGGTCCCTCGCCAGCACCCGCATGGAGGGCAGGGCCGTGCCCTCCGCCAGTGCGCCCGACAGGATGAGGCCCTTCACCTGGCGAACGATCTGTTCATAGATGGGGATGCCGGAGGAGTTGCGGATGCTGATGTCCATGGTACACCTCGCGAAATACTGTATATATACGATATATACAATATAGACAGACCAGATACATTTGTCAAGAGGGCGGGAGAAAATTTTTCGGAAAAATTTTCTCCCGGGAATGGAAAGAGCCCCCGTCCTCGCGGCGCGTACAGCGCAACGCCGCGAAAACGGGGGTTCCGATCGCATCACGTATCACATGGGCCTTTCCTTGCCCAGGAAGCAGGTCACGACGCAGCCGGGGCCGGTGTGGGCGCCGATGACCGGACCGATGTCATTCAGATAGACCTCGGCGGCGCCAAACCGCCTTTGGATCTCCCCGGCCACCCACCGGGCCTCCGGTTCGCTGTCCGAATGGCTGACGAAAACGGGATATTTGTCCAGGTCCTCCCCGTATTCGCCCACCTTATTGACGATGTATTCCAGGGCGCTCCTGCGGCCCCGGACCTTGTCGGGGGTCTGCAGTTTTCCGTTTTTATCCAGATACACGATGGGCTTGATCTGCAGCATGGTGCCCACCATGGCGGTGGCGGCGCTCACCCGGCCACCCTTTTTCAGGAAGAACAGGTCGTTTACGGTGACCCAGTGGTGGGCCCGGAGTTTTTTTGCCTCCACCCAGTCCCGGACCTCCTCGATGGGCTTCCCCTCGGCCCGCATCCGGCCCGCCATCAGGATGAGGATGCTCTGGGCCCCGGTGGCGCTCTGGGTGTCTACGACGTAGATCTTCCGGTCAGGGTATCTGGGGGCCAGTTCGGCGGCGGCCATCTGGAAGGAGGAGCAGGTGGCGGACAGCCCGGAGGCGAAGGCGATCACCAGAATGTCGGAGCCCGCCCGGAGGACGGGTTCCATGGCCTCCAGAGCCTGGTGGACGTTCACGGCGTTGGTGGTGGCCAGCGAGCCGTTTCTCAGCTTATCGTAAAACTCTTTGGGGGACATCTCCCGGTTGTCCGGGTAGTTGTGATAGGTCCGCCCGTCGATGAGAAAGGACAGGGGCAGCGGCTCCAGTTCCAGTTCCCGGACGATGTTCAGGGGGGTGTCGCAGGACGAATCGGTCATAATGGCGAATTTGTTCATGGGAAAACCTCCACAGACGATTTTACCGCGGCTGTGCCGGACGGTCCCTTGGGGGCCGTCCGCCCGGGGCAGCTATTTCTTCTCCAGCATATCCTCGTGGCCGGTGTGTCTGGCCAGAATAGCCAGCGTCTGCCGGCAGGCGAGGCCGCTGGCGTAACTCTGCATGGCCAGGCGCAGCACCAGCTTGGGCAGATCGTAGTCCGAGGTCTCCGGGTCCAGTTCAGCGGCCACGGCGGTCATGGACTCGTCCAGATATTTGCAGAAGTAGTCGTACTGCGTCTTGGAGTCCCAGCCCTCGCGCCCCACGGCGGTGAGTACTTTCATCTCCCGCACGGACAGTACCTGCTTCAGCGCGGTGATGGCGGTGAGCAGGCCCAGGTGCTCCTGGTCGTACTTCTTGCCGTTGGCCCGGTGGAGCAGGCCGTCCTTGATATAGTTGTTGATCATGGCCGGGGTCAGGCTGTCCCCCGCGTCCAGGGAGACGGACTGCCGGGCCAGATAGGACACCACCTGATCCATATACAGGGGGATATCGGGCAGGCGCTCAAAGGGGTCGGGCCGGACCTTCTCCAGGCGCTGTTTCAGTTGAGCCAGTTCCTCCATAACGGGGCCACCTCCATATCTGATTTGCAAAATCATATCACATGGTTATCACTACGTCAAGGGAAAATTCATTCCGTTGGAGGGGTGGATTGTAGATGTTACAACGAGATGCGATACGGGATAGAAAAAGGCGCCGCATAGAGAGTGCCTGTGTTAAGGTCAGGTTATCCGGACCGAACCGAACGGCAGGCGACCCTGTTCGTTATGAATCAGGCCACACAAGCAGCCCGGTACAGGCAAGCCACCCCACGGTCCGCAGGAGCCCGCGCCCGAACCGGGTCCGCCGGAGGGCGGCCCCGCCTGACTGAACAGACGAACAGAGCGGAAGGCGATCGCCTTCCGCTCTGTTTTTTGCGGTCCCTCAGCCGATGAACTCGTGGAGCAGGGAGTCGGGGGGCGTCTGTTTGGGATCGATGGGCACGAACCGGTCGAAGGCGGCCACCATTTCCAGCATCTCGCGGCGGCGGGGGTTGTCCTCGGGTATGGCGGACATGATGGGTTTGGCGTAGGAGGCCATCACCGACACCTCGTAGGCCAGAGAGGAGTCCAGTTTGATGTGGGCGGTATCCTTATAGGGGGAGATATACAGCTTTTCCCCCCGGCGGACATTGCTCCACATCTCCAGCGTCCCCGCCACATCGGTCCCCCGGTAGTTGTAGTCCCGGACGGCCCGGCGGGTCAGGCGCAGCCAGGTGGCCTTGAATACCGTTTTGTCCCCGTCCTTCACGTCGCTCCGGGCAGAGATATAGAGCCGGGTGGCCTCCGGGTGGCGGTTGGTCAGTTCGGTGTTCAGGGCATGGATGCCCTCGAAGATGGCCACCTCGTCGGGGCCGACCTTCAGCGGGGTTCCCTTGCTGTCGTTGCGCATCTGGCGGGCGAATTCAAAGTGGGGCACCAGCACCCACTCCCCCCTGGCCAGTTTCTCAAAGTGTTCGTCCAGCAGATCCAGGTCCATCATTCTGGGGGACTCGTAGTCGATGGAGCCGTCCGGCGTGCGGGGGGCGGTGCGGGGGTTCTGGCGGACGAAATAGTCGTCCATGGATACGGCGTAGGTGCCGATGCCCCGGCGCTCCAGTTCCTCCCGCAGTTTGAAGGCGCTGGTGGTCTTGCCGGACCCGGAGGGGCCGGACAGCAGCACTACCGGACTCACCTTCCGCCGCTCCACGATCAGGTCGGCGCACCGGGCGATGGACTGCTGATAGCGGCGGTCGCACTCCTCCATGAATCCCCTGGGGTCCCGGCGGGCGGCCTCGTTGATCTCATTTAACTGATATGCCATAATAACTCCTTTACGCGCGTTTGAATTGCTTTTCCAGCTGCCTGCGGGTCAGTTCGATGGCCACCGGGCGGCCGTGGGGACAGTATTTCACCTCTCCGCTCATCACCATTCGGGCCACCTCCTCCAGTTCCTCCGGACCGGAGCGCCAGCCTCCCTTGATGGCCGCCTTGCAGGCCATGGTGTGGAGCAGTTCGTCCCGGGCGGCAGAGGGGTCGGCGGTGCCGGTGACGCGCAGGCGGCGGGCCAGTTCCAGCAGGGCGGGCTCGATGTCCCCGGCGTCCAGGTAGTCGGGCGCGGAGCGTACCGCCAGGGCGTTGGTCCCGAACTCCTCCAGCGCGAAGCCGAAGCGGGCCAGCAGTTCCGTCTGCTCCAGCAGCGCCGCCCGCTCCTCCGGGGCGGGGGTGAAGGTGAGGGGGGTCAGCAGTTCCTGGACCATGGGGCGGTAGTCCGCCGCCTTGAGCCGGTCGAAATTGGCCCGCTCGTGGGCGGCGTGCTTGTCGATGAGCAGCGCCTTCTCCCCCTGCTCCACCAGCACATAGGTGTGGAACAGCTCCCCCCGGACGATCCAGGGCTCCTCCGGGACGGGCTCCGGCCCGGAGGCGGGGGCAGGCGCGGGAGGCTCCGCCCTGGGGCCGGACGGCCTCGCCGGAGGCTCCTCCCCGGGCAGGGGGGTCACCCGGCGGAAGGGGGAGGGGCCTGCGCCCCTGGGCCTTGCCGCGGGCCCGGCGGCGGTCTCCCGGAACCGGTCCGCGGACATACGCCCGCCTGCGGGGGCCCGGGGGGCGGTGTAGTCGCGGAGAGACAGCCCGGCCTGTTCGGGGGGCGGCCCGCCGGAGGCGGCCTGATCCCGTGCGGGGCCGCGGCCCACGGGCGGCGGCAGCTTTGTCTGGCGGGGGGCGGCGCCGTCCTCCCCCCTGGGGGCGGAGAGGGACGCCTGGGGCCGGGTGCGGTCCCGGTCCAGAGCGGCCGATACCGCGTAGTACACGGCGGTGTATACCGACTGTTCCTTCTGGAACTTCACCTCCGTCTTGGCGGGGTGTACGTTCACATCCACCTCGGACGGCCGGAGGGTCAGGTGGATCACGCAGGCGGGGAATTTGCCCACCATCTTCCGGTTTTGATAGGCCTCCTCTACCGCGGCGGTCATGGCGCGGCTCCTCACATACCGGCCGTTGACGAAAAAGTGCTGACAGCCCCGGCTCCCCCGGCAGCAGGTGGGCAGGGAGACATAGCCGGACACGGACATCCCCTCGCCGGAGCCCCGCACCGGCAGCAGGCCCAGGGCGATGTCCCTTCCCAGCACGGCGTAGACGGCGCTCTTCAGCTGGCCGTCCCCGGGGGTGAGCAGCTCCTGTTTCCCGTCCCGGAGGAATTTTACCGACAGTTCCGGGTGGGAGAGGGCCGTCCGCTGGACCGCCGCGAACACGGCGGCCCCCTCGGCCACGTCCTTCTTCATAAATTTTAACCGGGCGGGGGTGTTGTAAAACAGGTCCCGGACGGAGATGGTGGTGCCCCGGGGGCAGCCCGCCTCCTCCTGGCCGGTGACCGTTCCGGCCTCCAGAGTCAGGACGGTGCCCAGGGGCTCGTCGGCGGTGCGGGTGCGCAGTTCCACCAGGGACACCGCCGAGATGGCGGCCAGAGCCTCCCCCCGGAACCCCAGGGTGCCGATGGCCTCCAGGTCGTACTCGGTGGCGATCTTGGAGGTGGCGTGGCGCAGAAACGCGGTGGCCGCCTGGCCGGCGGGGATGCCGCAGCCGTCGTCGCTGACCCGGATGAGGGTCATGCCCCCGTGGACGATCTCCACCGTCACGGCGGAGGCCCCGGCGTCAATGGAGTTCTCCATCAGTTCCTTCACCACGGAGGCGGGGCGCTCGACCACCTCGCCGGCGGCGATCAGATCCGCCACATGAGGGTCTAACTGTCTGATCACGGGCATCGTCACACCTCCAGCAAAATAGTCACCGGGCCGTCGTTCTGGGAGAACACCTGCATATCCGCGCCGAACTCCCCGTGCTCCACGGGAAAGCCCCGCCCACGGCACTGGGCCATGAACCGCTCGTACAGGGGGACGGCCAGTTCGGGCCTCGCCGCGTGGGAAAAGCCGGGGCGCCGGGAGGACGTGTCGGCGTACAGGGTGAACTGGCTCACCGTCAGGATAGAGCCCCCCACGGCGGCCAGATTCAGGTTCATCTTTCCGCTTTCGTCCTCAAAGATGCGCAGGCCGCAGACCTTATCGGCCATTTTATCGGCGCTGGCCCCGGTGTCCTCGGGGCCAACCCCCAACAGCACCAGAAGGCCCTGTCCGATCCGGCCGTTGATTTCTCCGCCGATCTCCACCCGGGCGTTTTTCACCCTGGTCACCACCGCGCGCATGGCGATCCCTCCTCAGTTGGGGGCGGGGAGGGGCTCCGCGCACTCCTCCGGCCCGATCCTGTCCGCCTCGGTAAAATGGCGGGACAGGTCACTTCAATGTAACTCATGGGGGCTCCTTTCAAACAGGCGGGTTCACTTTCCCACGCAGAACCGCTGAAAGATCCGGTCGGTGACGTCCTCCCGCACCGTGCGGCCCGTCAGCTCTCCCAGCGCGGACATGGCCTCCTCCACGTCGGCCACCGCCGCGTCGGGGGGCATTCCGGCGGACAGGGCCTCCGCCCCCCGGCGGACGGCCTCCCTGGCCCGGGAGGCCGCCTCCATCTGGCGGGCGTTGGTGAGAACGGCGGAGGAGGGGTCCGCCCCCTCCGGGAACAGGGCGGCGATCCGGGCCTCCAGGTCCTCCAGCCCCGCGCCGGTCCTGGCGCTGACGGCGACGTGGGGGACGCTCTCCAACTCAGCGGGGACCTTCCCCAGCGCCGGCAGGTCGCTCTTGTTGAGGACGACGACGGTGGGAGCGGCAGAGACGGCCCGCCGGACCAAGTCCAGATCCTCCTCCGTGACGGGCCGGGAGAGGTCCAGCACGGCCAAAATCAGTTCCGCGCCCTCCATGGCGGCGCGGCTGCGCTCCACCCCAAGGCGCTCCGCCTCGTCGCCGGTGTCCCGCAGGCCGGCGGTGTCGATGAGCCGGAGGGTCATCCCGGCGAGGTTCGCCCGCTCCTCCACCGTGTCCCTGGTGGTGCCGGGGACCGGGGTGACGATGGCCCGCTCCCGGCCCAGCAGGGCGTTGAACAGCGTGGACTTGCCCGTATTGGGCCGCCCCACGATGGCGCAGGGCGCCCCTTCGTTGACGGCGCGGCCCCGGCGATAGGTGGCGGCGAGGGCGTCCAGCCGGTCCGCGGCCCCGTCCAGCGCCCGCCCCAGTTCGGCGGCCCGGAAGGGGTCGAGGTCCTCGTCGGGCCAGTCCAGTACCGCGTGGAAGTGGGCGCAGACCTCCGCCAGATCGTTGTAGACGCTCTCGATGGCGCAGGCCAGCGCGCCCCCCAGCTGGCCCGCCGCCTGCCGGACGGCGGCGGGGGTCTCGGCGTCGATCAGGTCGATCACCGCCTCGGCCCGGGTCAGATCCAGCCTGCCGTTCAAAAAGGCCCGGCGGGTGAACTCCCCGGCCCCGGCCTGCCGGGCCCCGGCGGCGAACAGGGCCTCCAGCCCCAGGGCCAGCGCGGCGGGGGAGCCGTGGCACTGGAGTTCGGCGGTGTCCTCCCCGGTGTAGCTGTGAGGGGCGCGGGAGAGGGTAGCCAGGCACCGGTCGATGACCGCGCCGCCGGCGTCCCGCAGCGCGCCGTACACCAGTACCCGGTCGGGCCGGGAGGACATGGGGCCGCCGCGGGCCGGGGCGAACACCCGGTCCAGGATGGCGGCGGACTCCGGCCCGGACAGCCGCAGGATACCGATGGCGGAGGGAATGGGAGCCGTCGCAATGGCGGCGATGGTATCAGTCATGGGGTTACCTCACAGGTTCTGGCAAAATGGGGCCCCCGCAAGAACCGAAGGTCTTTGCAGGGAGAGGGGGCGCGGTGAAGCGGGGGATGCGCCGTCCGCGCCGACGAGACAATCGCGTCAGTCACTTTAATACCCTTCCCTGGTGACGGTCCACGCCCCGTCCTGCCGGGACAGGCCGATGGTGCGGGGCTCCTGCTCCCGGCCGTCTTTGGCGCAGGCCACCCGGAAGACCGCCTCGCCCTCCCAGTAGGAGGGGGCCTCGCCGGGGGGGCAGGAAGGTCAGTTCCCGGACCTCAAAGACCGTCTCAGCGTAGTAGGCCAGAGCGGCCTCTTTGGCGGCCTCCACCTCCGCCTCGGTGAGGGGCGCGGGTCCCGGCGAGGGGGTCTGCGCAGGCCGGGCGGTCGGAGCGGCCTCCGGGGTCGGGGAGGCGGCGGGCGCGGAGGCCGGGACCTCGGGGCTCGGGACGGAGGCCGCCGGGCCGCCGCAGGCGGTCAGCAGCAGAAACAGGGCCAACAGAAAACACAGCTTTTTCATGGCGATCCTCCTTTATTGATCCAGCTGCCGCTTGAGCTGATACAGCAGGTTCATGGCCTCGATGGGGGTCAGCGTCTCCACGGCGGTGTTCCGCAGGGTGTCCAGCACGGCGGAGCCCGCCATATCCCCCAGGGAAAACTGGTCGCCGGCGGGGGCGCCGCTCTGGACGGGGGCCGCGCCGCCCCGCTCCTCCAGCTCGGCCAGGATCGAGCGGGCGCGGTCGATGACCTTCCCCGGCACTCCGGCCAGCTTGGCCACCTCGATGCCGTAACTCTGATCCGCCCCGCCGGGGACGATCTTCCGCAGGAACACGATGCCGTCCCCCCGCTTTTTGGCGGCGATGTGGTAGTTCTTCACGCCCTCGATGGAATGTTCCACCTCGGTGAGTTCGTGGTAGTGGGTGGCGAACAGCGTTTTCGCCCCCAGGCGTTTCCGGTCGGCGCAGTATTCCAGCACCGCCCGGGCGATGGACATACCGT
>CAYPEE010000024.1:0-15786 GCA_964409665.1 uncultured Oscillospiraceae bacterium | reverse complement strand
TTCCATAGACCAGCATATTTCCTTTTTCAGTTTTCAACTCAACGCAAAGTGAGGTATGCCTGTCAAATGTTGTGTGCTGCTGCACATATTCGTAATTCGTATAAATGGAAACACGATGTTCCGTTGGCTTGTAACTGATAGGTTCGCTCTGACCGGAAAACAGGACTTCCGTAGGGGTAGGCGTGCTGAAGCAGTGCCTGTAATCAAGGGAAACGCACTCATCTGTCTCGGTAAGGATAAGAATATTGGCTTGCAGACGGTGACATATGAAAGTGATTTCACCGAGCATTTTTTTGTGTTTCAGCCTTTCAACATTCCATGTGGCGATTTTCATTCCGATTTTCTCCATTCTTGTGATGTTTACAGTTGCATATGTATTATAACACATTAATAGTACCAAAAGGAAAGCAGTTATTAGGAGGCGAAGGGTATGGGCATATTCAGCGGACTGTTCCGGTCATGGGACTACCCGAAAGATTCCACAACGGGCAGCGGATACGCGCTCTTCCTTGGCGGCAGCACGTCCGGCAGGGCGGTGACTGAGCGCTCCGCCATGCAGATGACGGATGACCAGTTTCATCTTCCGCATAACACTGATGACGCGCCTGCTCCTGTGGGGCAACGCCTATACCCAGATCATCCGTAACGGACGCGGCGCGGCTTACACCGCCTCTGCCGGGCGGCCGCCGACAAAGCGGCGCCGGACAGGGGGCGCCTCTCACGACAGCGCGGCCAGCGGCACCACAATCAGCAGGGCGCTTATGGCGATGACAATGATCGAAAGGATCAGCGCGATCGTCCTGTAAACGCCGGTATAGCCAAGCCGTTTGGCCCGGATCGCCTGGACCAGCCCGATCACGCCAAACACAAGGGACAGGAAGGACATGATGTATACCGGGATAAACAGGATATAGAGAAAACCGACGATCGAGACAACCAGGCTGATGATACATTGCCGTTTGCCGGGAACGCTTTGTTTTTCAGGCATTTGACATACCCCTTTCTGAAACTGACATCGGGCTTCGGCAATTATAACATAACACAGCCGGTCCGGTCTACTGTTTTTGGATTTTTTAACTGGACACAGGGCGGCGAGTATGATACTCTTAGAAAAGTGTGCGAAGAAATGGGGGTTCTTTATGAAAATCAGCCGGTTAAAGACAAATCACGTTAAAGATCCCGTGGGATTCGAGTTGGGCCGGCCTACGCTGTCCTGGGTGGTGACGGAGAGCACCGGCAAGCGGCAGAGGGCGGCCCGGATCCGCCTGGCGGAGGACCCGGCCATGGAGCGTATCATCTTTGACAGCGGCATGGACGCCGCCGCCAACTCCGCGGCCTATCGGATCCCGGACGCTGTGGAGTTCGCGCCCGGCGCCCGATACTATTGGAATGTGGCGGTAGAGGCGGACGACGGGGATCGCGGCGTCAGCGAGACCGCCTTTTTTGAATTTCCCGCCGGGATGCCGGATCTGTCCGGCGAGATGATCGCCCCCGGAGAGAGCATGGCAGTGTGCGAGTTTTTTAAGACCGTGGCGGTAAACGGACCGCTCAGACGGGCCAGAGCCTATGTGACCGCGTTCGGCGTGTTTGAACTGCGGATCAACGGGGAAAAGGTCGGCGAGGAATACCTGACTCCCTACTGCAATGATTACGACTCCTGGCAGCAGGTGATCACCTTCGACGTGACGGAGCGGCTGCCGCCGGGTGAGAACGAGATCTCCGCCGTGGTAGCCCCCGGCTGGTACAGCGGATACTTCGGCTTTGAGGGCAAAAACAGGATCTACGGGGACAAACTGGGGCTGTTCCTCCATCTGGAACTGACCGGCGCGGACGGGGAGGTCCGGACCGTTGCCACCGACGCCTCCTGGAACGTCCGCCAGTGTCCGATCCGATACGCGGAACTGTACCACGGCGAGGTATACGATCCGGGCTACCGGCCCGACGGGGCGTCCGGCGCGGTGGTCGTGCCCTGCGAGAAGGCGAAGTTCTCCCCCCGGCGGAGCCTGCCTGTGGTGCGAAAGGACCGGCTTGCCCCAAAACGGATCCTCCACACGCCCAAGGGAGAGACAGTCGTCGATCTGGGACAGAACATGGTGGGATGGATGTCCTTTGTGTGCCGGGAGCCGAAGGGCGCGAAGATCCGCCTGCAATATGGAGAGGTCCTCCAGAACGGCTGTTTCTACCGGGATAACCTGCGCGGCGCCAGAGCGGAGTTCACCTATATTTCCGACGGCGTGGAGCGGACAGTCCGTCCCCACTTGACCTATTACGGTTTCCGCTATGTCAAGGTCGAGGGACTGACGGGAGAACTGTCCCCGGAGGATTTCTCCGGCGAGGTCATCTATTCCGATATGGACGCCGCAGGCTGGGTGGAGACCAGCAATCCCCTGGTGAACCGGCTGTTCCAGAACGCGCTGTGGGGACAGCGGGGCAACTTTGTAGACGTGCCCTCCGACTGCCCCCAGCGGGACGAGCGCATGGGCTGGACGGGCGACGCCCAGGTGTTCTGCGGCACCGCCTGTTTCAACATGGATACCTATGCCTTCTACTCAAAATACGGCTTTGATATGCTGCAGGAGCAGAAGAAATACGGCGGTTGTGTCCCAATGGTGATCCCCTCGTTCCGTATGGGACCGGGCGGTTCCGCCGCCTGGGCGGACGCCGCCACGGTGATCCCGTGGACCGTATATCTTTACAGCGGCGACAGGGCCATCCTGGAACAGCAGTATCCCTCCATGAAGGGGTGGCTGGAGTATATCCGCCGGCAGGACGAGCGGGCCGGGGACCGCGGCCTGTGGCGGACCGGTTTCCATTTCGGCGACTGGCTGGCTCTGGACGGAGAGGACCCGTCCTTTCCCACCGGCGCCACAGACCCATATTACATAGCTTCGGCCTATTACTACCTGTCCGCCTCCCTGACGGCGAAGGCCGCCCGCGTACTGGGGCTGGAGGAGGACGCGGTGGCCTATGAGCGGCTGACGGATAAGATCAGGGCCGCCATCCGGGCGGAGTATTTTACTCCCAACGGGCGGTTGGCAGTACCTACCCAGTGCGGCTACGCGGTGGCGCTGACCTTTGGGTTCTGCCCGGAGGAGTTCAGGGCCCGGGCGGCGGCCGATCTGAACGCCAGACTGATCCGCGACCACGAAAAACTGAAGACCGGCTTTGTGGGCACGCCCTGTCTCTGCAGGGCGCTGTCCGAGAACGGGTATCATGAGATGGCCTATACCCTGCTGCTGAACGAGGACTGCCCCGGCTGGCTGTACCCGGTGCGCATGGGGGCCACCACCATCTGGGAGCGCTGGGACTCCATCCTCCCCGACGGCAGGATCAACCCGGAGGGCATGAACTCCCTCAACCACTATGCCTATGGCTCTGTCGTGGAGTGGATGTACCGCCATATCGGCGGGATCAACCCGATGGAGGAGGCCCCGGGGTTTGCCGGGATTCTCTGGGCGCCCAAACCGGACTGCCGGATGTCGGCCGCCGCCGTGCGGTGCGATACCCCCATGGGGACCTATGAGAGCAAGTGGCGCATCGAGGGGGAACAGCTTCACTTTACTCTGACCGTGCCCTTCGGCGGCAGGGCGCGGGCGGTATTGCCCCATGCCCCGGAATGCGGTGTGCTCTGCAACGGCGCTCCCATGGCGCGGCATGAACTGGACGCGGGGGTCTATGAGATCACATACACGCCCACTGTGCCCTATGCGCGGGAGGGCGTCACGCCGGACCGCGTGCCGGAAATGATCATGGATATTTGAGGAGGCCGTTCTGATGGCGTTTCTACCAATAAATCTTCTGTCCCGGAAACGGGAGGGCAATGCTGCCGGCGGGCTGTCCACGGGCGGCCCCGCAGCGCCGCGGAACGGGCTGAAATATGCCGGGGGCCTCTGCGGCGGCAGCATCGGCATTTGAATCTGTCAGGCGCGGGGGGCTGTATATGAAAGACTGGAAAGATATTTTTTCTTCGGCGGTGTTCCGGCTGACCGTCATCGTGCTGGCTGTGGTCATCCCGCTGAATCTGCTGGCCCTGATCCTGGGCGGCACCGTGATCGACGAGGTGGAGCGCCAGGTCTCCCTGGAGACCCAGAACGCCCTCCAGCTGTATATGGGCCAGATCGACGACGCTCTGTCCAGAATCGGGGTCAGACTGTATGTCATGGCCCATGAGGACGCTGATTTTTCCCGCCTGGCTGAAAAGGAGATCACCGGCGACGACGAGTATTACCGGCAGCAGCAGAGTCTGGTCCGCCTGACCAACACGCTGGACGATATGCTGGATGATAACACCCTGATAGGAGGGCTTTACGCCTGGTTCCCGGAGAAAGAGCTGTTTATCACCAAGGGCGGGACCAACCTTCAGTCAACGGCCGCAAGAGATTATATCCGGGAGAACGCCGGGTCCGACGCTCTGAACGCCCGTCAGGGGTGGCGGTTGGTGACCGCCTCGGGGGAGCCGTTCCTGTTGGTCGCCTTCTCCCGCCGAAGTTCCTTTTACGGCGCGTGGATCAGCCTGAGAGACCTGGGGCGCACGGTGGGACTGTACGCGCAGGAAGGCGGCGCCGCGCGGGTCTTTACCGACCGGTCCGGCGAAATCCGGCTGGCCAGCCAGGATCTTGCCAGCCAGTTGGATCTCACCGCCCCAAACCAGCGGTACGGCGGTAAAAGCTATACGCTTGTCCGCGCCGAGTCCAAGTTCTCACAGCTCTGCTATGTGCAGATCCTGTCCAAAGACCAGATGTCCAGATCCCTTCCCCTGGCCATCCGGGTGCTGCAGATCCTGTCCGTCGCCGCGGTGCTCATCGTGCCTGTCATCATCATTGCCATGCGGAAATGGGTCAAGCGGCCTGTGGACCTGCTCATGGAGGCCATGAGCAGAATCGAGCAGGGCGACGTGGACTACCGTATCCCCCAGGGCCGGGCGGGTTCGGAGTTTGACCGCATCAACAGCAACTTCAACCGCATGATGGACGAGGTGTCGGAACTCAAGATCAGCGTTTACGAGCAGAAGATCAAAAATGAGCGGATCCGCCTGGGCTTTTTGAGCCGGCAGATCCAGCCCCATTTCATCCTCAATGCGCTGAACATCCTGTACAGCTATGAGCCGGAGGAATATCTGCTGAGCCGGAAGATGATCCTGTGCCTGTCAAAATATTTCCGCTATGTGGTCAACGCCAACGCCGACTTTGTGGAACTGGGCCAGGAGATGGAGCATATTCGGAATTATTTTGAGATCCAGCAGGCCCGGTTTCCGCGGGCTTTTCGGGCCGCCGTGGAGTATGACGGGGAATTGGCCGACTGCCTGATTCCGCCGTTCATCCTTCAGAATTTTTCGGAAAACGCCATTAAATTTGCGTTTATCCCGGATCAGGTGGTGGAGATCACGGTCCGGGCGTGGAGAGAGGGGGAGCGGCTCCGCTGCTGTGTGTGCGACACGGGGGCGGGGATCCCCGAACAGGTGCTGGAGCGGATCGGGGAATTTCGGAAGACCCATGAGTTCCAGGAGAGTCTGGGCGTGGGCATACAGAATACCATCGACCGTCTGAGCCTGATCTACGGCGAGGAGGCCAGGCTGGAGATCGTCCGGCGGGATCCCCGGGGAACGCGGATCGATATCGACCTGCCAGTCATGCGAAAGGAGCGGTCCTGTGATGAATGTGATCCTGATTGACGACGAGGAGGTGGCGGTCAACGCGCTGAAACGGCGTGTGGAATGGCGGAAATACGGGGTGGACGAGGTCTATGTGGCATATAGCGCGAAACAGGCCCGGGAGATCTTCCGGGAAAAGAAAATCGACGTGATGTTCAGCGACATTGAGATGCCCCAGTGCAACGGCCTGGAACTGCTGGAATGGGTGAAGTCCTACTATCCTGAAGTGGAATGTGTGTACATCACCTGCCACCCGGAGTTTGAATACATCAAAAAGGCCCTGCAGTTGGGCAGCGCCGACTATATCCTCAAACCCATCGACTATGACGAACTGGATCAGGTCCTCTCCAATCTGACGGAGCGGGTGCGCCATCGCCACCGCGTCGAGGCGATCCCCCCCGAGATCATGCAGAGCGCGGCAGGGAAACGGGACGAGGGGGAAAAGGATGATGTGATCGCGGCGGTAAAGCGGTATATCCGCGCGCACATCCAGGAGAATATCTATATCTCGGATATTGCCGGTCACGTTTTTTTGAATGAGCAGTATCTGATGCGCACCTTTAAGAAGGCCACGGGGGTTTCGATCCTGGAGTTTATCACGAACGAACGGATCTGGCTGGCGCGGGAACTTCTGACCAACACGGACCGCTCCATCAAACAGGTGGCGGACAGCGTGGGTTACGGGAACTACTCCTATTTCACAAAAATATTCAAGCGGAGCACCGGCCTGACGCCGCAGGCGTACCGCCGGGAGCATGACAGAGGCGACAAAAGCGGCGGCGGCAAATAGTGCAATATGCACAAAGTCGATGCAAATATCCCGGAAAAAGTCATAATTGTATTAGTTATTCCTCAGAATTGTTCTATTGAAGCGGAACACGAATTGTTATTATGATGCTAATCCGGGCGTTTGCGGAACGCCTAAAACCAATCTGACAAGGAGGATATTGTCATGAAAAAACTGGTCGCGCTTCTGCTATCTCTGGTCATGGCTCTGGCCCTGACGGCCTGCGGCCCCGGCGGAGAGAAGCCTGAACCTACCGGCGGAAATTCCGGGGCCCCTGCCGGGAACTCCGAGGCCCCCGGCGGGAACTCCGAGGCCCCCGGCGGCGTCATCAACTTTGAGGAGGACCCCTATGAGGTCAGCATCCAGTTCGTCGGCCTGTTCGAGTCCAACAACGACATCGCCGCCGTTGAGGAGGCCCTGAACGCCGTCACTCTGCCCAAGATCAACGTCACTGTTGATATCGTCCCCGTGTTCATCGGCGACCTGCCCACCACCACCTCTCTGGGCGTGGGCGGCGGCGAGAAGCTGGACATCGTGGCCGTCGGCCTGACCAGCCCCATCGGCGGCATGGTGAACGACGAGCTGCTGCTCCCCCTGGACGATCTGCTGGCGGAGCGCGGCCCCGCCGCTCTGGAGGTCACCAAGGATGTGGCCGAGGCCCAGAAGATCAACGGCGTGACCTATGGGGTCACCGGCTATCCCTACTCGGCGCGGGCCGGCGGGTTTGTCTACAATGCGGATATGGCCGAGGAGTACGGCATCGAGATGCACGACGGCATGACCTATGAAGACCTCAGCGCCGCGGGCGAGATCCTGAAGGAGAACGGGGTGTACCTGACCACCTTTGGTAACTCCTCCCAGCTCAACTACAAGTTTTACAACGGCGGCGAGTACTTCGGCGGCGCCTCCGGCGAGTACGGCGCATTGTTGGATCCCTCCAAGGACAGCCAGGTCGTCAACGTGTTTGACACCCAGGAGATCCGGGACTACTTCAAGGCCGTGAAGTCTTGGAACGACAGCGGCTATCTGCCCACCGGCCAGCTGACCGACACCAACCAGGTCCAGCAGTACTTCACCCAGGGCACCATCTTCGGCACCCCCACGGACTACACAGCCAACCAGCTTGCCTCCTGGAACGAGCCCTTTAACGTGGGCATTGTCCGCCTGAGCGAGCCCCAGATCTTTACCAGCAGCGTCTGCGAGTTCATGCTGGGCATCGCCGCCAACTGCGAGCGCCCCGACAAGGCTATGGATCTGATCAATCTGATCTATGAGGACGCCGATGTCTGCAACCTGCTGATGTACGGCGTCGAGGGCAAGGACTATGTGGCCGTCGAGGGCGAGGACGACCTGATCACCCGCGCGGGCACCTCCAACGAGGATATGAGCGGGTACTATTCCTCTTTCGTGCACTACGGCGATCCTCTGAAGCAGAAAATCATGGCCCCCGTGCAGCCTACCTATTACGACGACGTGGTCGCCCTTAATAACTCCGCCAAGATGTCCCTGGCCTTTGGGTACACCTTCGACGCCAACGGTTTCAGCGCCGAGACCAGCGCCATCAACAACGTGCTGCAGGAAAAACTGCCCGCGCTGAACGCCGGGGAAGTGGCCGATGTGGACGCCGCCGTGGATGACCTGGTGGCCTCCCTGAAGACCGCCGGCATCGACGACATCATCGCCGGCAACCAGGAGCAGCTGGACGCCTTCCTCGGGAAATAGGCCGCGCTTACATCCGAACCCCGAAAAATCAGGGTGGGAAGGCCGCCTTTTGGCCGTGCGCGGGCGGAGGGCGGCCTTCCCGCAGAAGAAGTGAGAGGAAAGGTGGGACCCCGGCGCTATGAAAGCCAAAACCAAGTCCCAGTCCAGCGCGGTCGCCGTTCAATCCGGCGCCAAAAAGACGCCCCTGCAGGTATTTCTGCACTGGCTGCCCTTCTATCTGATGGGACTGCCTGGACTGGTCTATCTGTTTATCAACAACTATATCCCCCTGGCGGGCCTCCAGATCGCCTTTAAGGACTTCAGTTACAGCAAGGGGATGTGGGCCAGCCCCTGGAACAACTTCAAAAACTTTGAGTTTCTGTTCAAGAGCAACGACGCCTTTATCATCATCCGCAATACGATCCTGTACAATGTGTGCTGGATCATCCTGGGTATGGTTCTGGGCGTTGCCGCCGCCATCCTCATCAATGAGGTCGTCGGAAAATTGAAAAAGAAATTCTACATGACGGCCATTCTGCTTCCCTATCTGATGTCCGCCGTTATCATCGCCTATCTGGTATTCGCGTTCCTGTCCCCCACCTCCGGCCTGCTGACCAAGTGGCTGGAGAACCTGCTGGGCAAGGCACCCTCTTTCTATCAGGAAACCGTCTGGTGGCCCTTTATCCTGACCTTTGTCAACCAGTGGAAGGGCATCGGCTTCGGCATGATCCTGTACCTGTCCAGTATTCTGGGGATCGACCCCAGCCTGTACGAGGCGGCCACGCTGGACGGCGCCACGCGCTGGCAGCAGCACAGGAACATCACCATCCCGCTGCTGAAACCCATGCTGATCATGATGTTTATCCTGAATCTGGGCCAGATCTTCCGCTCTGATTTTGGCCTGTTCTATCAGGTCCCCATGAGCCAGGGCGCGCTGTTCCCGGTGACGCAGACGATCGACACCTATGTGTACCGCGCGCTGCTGAAAACCAACGATGTGGGAATGTCTTCCGCGGCCAGCTTTATTCAGTCGGTGGTGGGCTTCATCCTCATTGTGGCGGCCAACAAGATCGTGTCCAAGTTCGACAAGAGCAGCGCGCTGTTCTGAGGCGGGAGGTGCGTTATGTTACAGAAAAACAAGAGGACCTGGAACATCGCGGCCAACATCGTCATGGTCATCCTGTGCTTTTTGGCGCTCGCTCCCTTTGTGCTGCTGATCATCGCGTCTTTCACCGATGAGACTGTGGCCCTGACGGACGGGTACAGCTTTTTCCCCGCGAAGTTCTCTCTGGCGGCCTATGACTATATCGTACAGCAGTGGAAGATGCTGGGGCGGGCCTACCTGATGACCATTGTCGTGACAGCGGTCGGCACCTGCGTCGGCCTGGCCATGACCGCCATGCTGGGTTATATGCTGTCCGAGCGGAAACTGCCCGGCCGGCGTATCCTGAACTTCTATGTCGTGTTCACTATGCTCTTCAACGGCGGCCTGGTGCCTACCTACATCATGTATGTCAGCACGTTCCACGTCAAAAACACCATTTTCGGGCTGATCGTTCCAAACCTGCTGCTCAGCGGCTTTTTGGTGATGCTGGTGCGAAACTACTTTGAGAACAGCATCCCAAGGGATCTCTATGAGTCGGCCCGGATCGACGGCGCCAACGAGTTTCAGACGTTCCTGCACGTCGCGCTGCCGCTGTCCACCCCCATTCTGGCCACCGTCGGACTGATGATGGGCATTGCCTACTGGAACGACTGGCAGAACGGTCTGTATTACATCAGCGACGCGGGCAAGGAGTTATACACCATTCAGAACATCCTGAACAACATCAATGAGAACATCGCTTTCCTGTCAAGCAACGCCACCACCGGCGTCAACCTCGCGGATCTGCCCACGACCACGGTGCGTATGGCCATCGCCGTGGTGGGCGTGCTGCCGGTGCTGATCGTGTACCCCTTCTTCCAGAAATACTTCGCCAAGGGCATCACCATGGGCGCGGTCAAGGGCTGACCGCGCGGACCGGACGAACAAAAATCCATGCTTTTATAAACTCTTTTTCGACAAAGATTCGTCCTCAAAAAGTGCTTGACTTTTGCGATTTTCCGTGTTATGTTGAACCTGTGCAGGACCGACACGGGACTTTATAACAGCATAGAATCAAGGAGGAGGCTGCCTTTTGCCGCGGGGACGAGTATGAGGCGGCCTCCTTCAATATTCTCCCGGTTTGCTCCCGCACAGGACGAATAAGGTATTTTGTGCCGGGTACGGGCGCAAAACGGAATATGGCGAGGAGGGATCCAAATGGATCTTGTGATAACGAAAAACGGAACGATCCAGGGGATTGAAAAAGAGGGATACGGCCTGTTTCTGGGGATCCCCTATGCCAGGCCCCCGGTGGGCGATCTGCGCTGGCGGGCGCCCCAGGCGGCGGAACCCTGGCAGGGCGTCTACCATGCGACCGCCTTCCCCAACCGCAGTATGCAGGAGATACATGAGGACCCCCTGTACGACCGGGAGTTCTACGACGAGCCGCGTTATCTGACCCCTGCTTCGGAGGACAGCCTGTATCTGAACGTCTGGACCCCCGCCAGGAGCCCGGAGGAGAGACTGCCGGTGGCGTTTTGGATCCACGGCGGGGCGTTTATGGGCGGCTTCGGCCATGAGAAGGAGTTTGACGGCAGGGAGTACTGCAGGCGGGGGGTGATCCTGGTCACCATCAACTACCGGCTGGGCCCCATCGGTTTCCTCGCCCACCCCTGGCTGTCCGCGGAAAACCGGAGAGCGGGCCTGCCGCCGGTCTCCGGGAATTATGGGATCCTGGACCAGATCGCCGCGCTGAAATGGGTGCGTGAGAACATCGGGGCCTTTGGCGGCGACGCTGAGAATATCACCGTGTTCGGCCAGTCCGCGGGCTGCATGAGTGTACAGACGCTGGTGTCCTCCGAGTTGACCCGGGGAATCATCTCCAAGGCCATTTTGCAGAGCGGCGTGGGCCTGAGCTACGACCATGCGCTGGCCGCGGCGGAAGAAGAGGGCCGGGAGTTTGCGTCCAACGCCGGGGTGAGATCTCTGGAGGAGATGCGGGCGCTGCCCTTTGAGAAAGTGATGGAGGCGGCGGGACCTGTCATCGCCCGGGGATTCCCCACAATGGAACTGGCCTATTCTCCGGTCATCGACGGCGTGGTGCTGGAGGACGGCTATGACAGCATCGCGGAGCAGGGGGGGATCCACCGCATTCCGTACCTTATCGGCTCCACCAGGAACGACATCGCCACCAGCCCGGAGGAACTGGAAAAGGGCCGGCGGGGCAAGGTCTACGACGGCTGCGACAGATGGTGCCGGGAACTGCTGAAAAACGGCCGGGCGCCGGCCTACCGCTACTACTTTACCCGCCGGCTTCCAGGGGACGGCGCGGGCGCGTTCCACTCCAGCGAACTGTGGTACACCTTCGGAACCCTGGACCGCAGCTGGCGGCCCATGACAGAGGCCGACCATCGGCTGTCCGATACCATGCTGGACTACTGGACCAACTTTATGAAAACCGGCGACCCCAACGGGGCGGGCCTGCCCCTCTGGAAACCTTGGCGGCGGGAGAGCGATACCATGATCTTCGACGCGTAACTTCGGGAGAGCGTGACCCAAAGGATACGCGCCGCGGGGATTCTCTGCGGGAGGAACAACAGACATGAAACCATACGAGAGCAAAGTGAAGGAACTTTTGTCCCGGATGACGGTGGAGGAGAAAGTGGGACAGCTTCAGCAGTGCGGCCCCTCTCTGGTGGGGGCCTTTGAGGTCAGCTTTGAGGAACTGCTGGATATGATGTTCGACGGGCGGATCAGCCAGGAGGAGTTCGGCCGGCTGATGGGCGCCGCCGAGCAGGACTTCCACGAGGAGGCGCTGCGGGCCGGCAGGATCGGATCCTATAATGGCATCTCCGATGTGGAGACCGCCAACCGCCTGCAAAAGATCGCCGTGGAGGAGACCCGCCTGGGTATCCCCCTGCTGTTCGGGTACGACGTGATCCACGGTTACCGCACGGTGACGCCCATTCCCTTGGCCGAGGCGTGCGCCTGGGAGCCGGAATTGTGGGAAAGGACCGCCCGGCTGGCCGCGAAGGAGGCCACCGCCGGAGGGGTGAATATGACCTTCGCCCCCATGGTGGACGTGGCCCGGGACGCCCGATGGGGCAGGATCAGCGAGGGCGCGGGCGAGGACCCGGCGCTCACCGCCGCCTACGGCGTGGCCAAGGTGAGAGGCTTTCAGGGGAACGATCTGTCCCGCCCCGACGCGATGGCCGCCTGCGTCAAACACTTTGCCGCCTATGGCGCCGCCGAGGCCGGCCGGGACTACAACCGTGTGGATATGTCCCTCCAACGCCTGTATGAGGAGTATCTGCCCCCCTTTGAGGCCTGCGTCAGGGCCGGGGCCAGGGCGGTTATGCCCGCGTTCAACGATCTCAACGGCGTGCCCTGTACGGTGAACGGCTGGCTGCTCCGTGACGTGCTCCGCCGGGACTGGGGATTTGAGGGAGTCACCGTCAGCGACTCCAACGCCATCGCGGAGTGCGTGAATCACGGTTTCTCCGCCGGTCGGGCGGAGGCCGCCGCCCAGGCCATCGAGGCGGGGGTGGACATCGATATGTCCTCCGATGTGTACGCCCGGGAGTTGGCCGCCCTGGTGAGGACCGGTGCGGTGCCCATGGAAACGCTGGATCGGGCCGCCGGAGAGGTCCTGCGGTTAAAATTTGAGCTGGGCCTGTTTGACAACCCCTATCAAAGCTGTCCGGAGCGGGCGAAAAAGGATATTCTCCGCCCTGAGTATCGCGCGATCGCCAAAGAGGCGGCGGACAAATCCATCGTGCTTCTGAAGAACGACGGGGTCCTTCCCTTAAAGCGGGGCGTCCGCGTGGGCGTGTGGGGCGAGTTGGCCTCCAGCCGGGCCGATATGCTGGGCGCCTGGTCCGTGGGGGCCGACGGCGGGCAGTGCGTCAGTCTGGCGGACGCGCTGGCCGCCCGCGGAGTAGAGTTCACTCCGCTGGGGGACGGCGATCCGGACGCCGGCGCCGCGGCCTGCGACGTGATCATCGCCGCCGTGGGGGAGAAGAAGGAACTCAGCGGCGAAGCCGCCAGCAGGGCCGTGATCGGGCTGCCGGATGGCCAGCGGGAGGCGCTGGAAAAGCTGAACGCTTTTGGCAGGCCTGTGGTCGCGGTGGTGTTTGGGGGGCGGCCCCTGGCGATCCCCTGTCTGGCGGAGCGCGTCCCCGCCATCCTGATGGCCTGGCATCCCGGCGTGGAAGCGGGCAACGCCATCGCGGATATCCTGTTCGGCGATGTGAATCCCTCCGCCAAGCTGACCGCCACCTTCCCCTGTACCGCCGGCCAGTGTCCCATGTACTATGCCCACATGAATACCGGCCGCCCCGGCGGAAAGAGTAAGTTCACCTCTAAATATCTGGACGCCCCGCTGGAGCCCCTGTTTCCCTTTGGCTTCGGACTGAGCTACACCGCATATGAATATGGCGATCTGCGCGTCAAGCGGGGAGAGGACGCGGTGACGGCCTGTGTGACCGTGAAAAACACCGGCGGCCGGGCCGGGGAGGAGATCGTACAGTGCTACTTCAGGGATCCGGCAGCCAGGCGGGTCCGCCCGGTGAAGCAGTTGGTGGATTTCGTAAAGATCCCGCTGGAGGCCGGAGAAGAAAAGGCCGTCTCTTTCACCATCCCGTACCGAAAGCTGGGTTATTACGACACCGCCATGAACTATGTGGTGGAGGCCGGAGAGTTTGAACTGTTTGTAGGCGGCAATTCCCGGGACTGCCTGAGCGCCCGGTTCGTTCTTGAGGAGGGACTTTCCTATGAAAACATTGGCGTTTAATCCCTATCTTCCGCCCTGGGAGTTCGTACCGGACGGGGAACCCCACGTTTTTGACGGGCGGGTCTATGTCTATGGAAGCCACGACCGCAGGAACGGGACTTCCTTCTGTGAAGACGATTATGTGGTGTGGAGCGCCCCGACAGACGACTTGGGAAACTGGCGGTGCGAGGGCGTCAGTTACCGCAGGACGCAGGACCCGTTGAACGGGGCCCCCTATGACGGCGAACTGCCCAAAATCGACCTGCCCATCGGGACAGAGGAGGCGCCGCGCCTGCTCTATGCCCCCGATGTGGCCAGAGGGCCGGACGACCGGTATTATCTCTACTATTCGCTGGACTTTACCAACGTCATCTCCGTAGCGGTCAGCGATTCCCCCGCGGGGCCCTTCCAGTTCCTGGACTTTGTGCGCACGGCGGACGGCCGGATCCCGGATGTGGGCCGCTGGTTCGATCCCGCGATCCTGAGCGAGGAGAGCGGAAATTATCTGTACTACGGCTTTGCGCCCATGTTCCGGTTCCCCGGCATGGAGGGAGCGGTATTTCCGGGCGCTCAGATGGTCCGGCTCGCCGACGATATGCACACTGTCATCAGCGAGCCGGTCTGCGTGGCCAACGGTGTGGACACGGCAAAGGGGACCGGATATGAGGCCCACCCTTTCTTTGAGGCGTCCAGCATCCGGAAAATCGGCGATTGGTATTATTTTGTATATTCCAGCCTCCAGGGGAATGAACTCTGCTACGGTATGGCAAAGTCGCCGGCGGGTCCCTTTACTTACAAGGGCGTCATCGTGTCCAACGGGGACCTGGGATACCGCGGGAATGAGTTGGCGGTGAACTACACCGGCAACAACCACGGCGGCTTGGCGGAGATCGGGGACGAGGTCTATATCTTCTGGCACCGGCAGACCCACGGGACCGGCTTTTGCCGCCAGGGCTGCGCCGACCGGGTCCACATCCGACCCGACGGCACCATCCCGCAGATTGAGATCACGAGCTGCGGCCTGAACCGGGGTCCACTGCCGGCAAAGGGGAACTATCCGGCCTATATTGCCTGCCACCTGACGGAGCGGGACAGGAGCAAAGTGGGCCATGTGGTCGAACCGGGGCCGGGAGAGGACCTCCCGGCGCTCCCGGAGGAGATGCCGTACATCACAGAGGAGGAAAACGGGGCGTATGAAAAGGGCCTCAAGCCATACATCGCCAATTTGCGGGAGGGCGCCGTAGCGGGGTTTAAGTATCTGGCCTTCCGGGGGGACGAGAGCGCCATCTCCCTGGAACTGCGCGGCGAGGGGACCGTCCAGGTCCTGCTGGACGCGCCGGACGGGCCGGTCGCGGCGGAGGTCGGCCACCGGTCCTCCGGTTGGCGCGCATCCGCGGCAAAGCTGGAGCCAACGGCGGGCGACCGCGCCCTTTATGTAAAGGTCGTAAGCGGACGCTTGGATTTTGCCTCGTTTGAAATCGTTTAAATATGTGCGTTATTAAGGCGTTAGTACGGCCTCAGACGCGTCCCAGTTCTCAAAGCGCTGAAACAGCCGAAAACCCCGATGCCGCAAGGCTTTCGGGGTTTTTCCTTTTCTCGCGGTCTGTCGGGATCTGTCCGAAACGCGGAGAATACGCGGCCGGTCTGGAAACAGGCCGGCTTCTCTGTTTTAAGGTCTGATGACAGACCAGGCGGGACAGACGGGCAAAACGAATATCGTTTCGCCCGTCCGCCGCAGTTATTTTAATCAAAGAGATCTTTTGCCCTGCTGTAATTAAAGACCGGCCCCTCCA
>CAYPEE010000023.1:13988-15881 GCA_964409665.1 uncultured Oscillospiraceae bacterium | reverse complement strand
CCCCCCGTCACCGAACCGCCGGTCACGGAACCCCCCGTCACTCAGCCGCCGGTCACCCAGGAACCTCAGCCCGCGCCGGAGCCGTCTGCGGAGCCCGCGCCCGAACCGCCCGCAGAACCCGCGCCTGAAACGGCGGCCTGAGATCCATGTTCCAAGGTTTTACACAGGAGACGGTGGACTTCATGTGGGGCATCCGCTTCAACAACGAGCGGAGTTGGTTCGAGTCCCACAAGACGGACTATCAGACATATCTCCTGGCGCCCATGAAGGAGTTGGCCGCCCAGACCCAGGCCGCCATGCTGGAGCGGTTCCCCAAGTGCCAGCTGAATCTGAAGGTCTCCCGCATCTACCGGGACGCCCGGCGGCTGTTCGGCCGGGGCCCCTACAAGGACCACCTCTGGTTCTCCCTGTTCCGCTGGAAGAACGAGTCCGACGGCGGCTACCCGGTGTTCTGGTTTGAGCTGGCCCCCGAGCAATGGAGTTACGGCATGGGCTTCTGGGCCGCCGACGCGGCGGTCATGGCCAAATTCCGGGCCCGTATGGACCGGGATCACAGGCCCATGCTTAGGCTGGCCAACCGTCTGGCCAGACAAAACGAGTTCGCGCTGGACGGCCCCGAGTACGTCCGGAAGAAGACCCCGCCCCACCCCAAACTGCTGGACTGGTATAATAAGAGATCCTTGGACATCGGCCACAGCGAGGCGCTGACCGAGGCCATCTATCAGCCGGAACTGGCCGGCCGGATCGTCGATGGTTTCGCTTTTCTGATGCCCTACTACGAGTATTTCTCTACCCTCTGGGCCGACCCCGACCCCGGAGAACCCCCAAAAGCGTGATATTCCCCCGGCCGTCGGTTCGGCCGGGGGAGTTTTTTGTCCGCTCCTCAGTTTTTCAGGCTGTTCATGGGCGCCGGGATGCGCCCTCCCCGGGCGATGAAGTCCGCCGCGCTCTGGGGGTGGACGGGCATCACCGGCGCGGAGCCCAGCAGGCCGCCAAACTCGACCGTGTCCCCCACGCCCTTGCCGGGAGCGGGGATGATCCGCACGGCGGTGGTCTTCTGGTTGATCATGCCGATGGCCGCCTCGTCCGCGATGATGGCGGCGATGGTGGAGGCGGGGGTGTCGCCGGGGACGGCGATCATATCCAGTCCCACCGAGCAAACGCAGGTCATGGCCTCCAGCTTGTCCAGGGTGAGCGCCCCGGACCGGGCGGCGGCGATCATGCCCTCGTCCTCGCTCACCGGGATAAAGGCGCCGGACAGGCCGCCCACACTGGAGGAGGCCATCACGCCGCCCTTTTTCACCGCGTCGTTGAGCAGCGCCAGGGCCGCCGTGGTGCCGTGGGCGCCGCAGGTCTCCAGGCCCATCTCCTCCAGGATGCGGGCCACGCTGTCCCCGACGGCGGGGGTGGGCGCCAGGGACAGATCCACGATGCCGAAGGGCGCTCCCAGCCGGGCGCTGGCCTCGCGGGCGACCAGCTGGCCCATCCGGGTCACCTGGAAGGCGGTCTTTTTGACGGTCTCGGCCACCACGTCAAAGGGCTGGCCCCTCACCTTTTTCAGCGCGCAGTGAACCACGCCGGGGCCGGAGACCCCCACGTTGACGACCCGCTCGGCCTCCCCTACTCCGTGGAAGGCGCCGGCCATAAAGGGGTTGTCCTCCACCGCGTTGCAGAACACCACCAGCTTGGCGCAGCCGAAACCGCCCCGGTCCGCCGTGCGCTCCGCGGCGGCCTTGACCGTCTCCCCCATGAGGCCCACCGCGTCCATGTTGATGCCCGCTTTCGTGGAGCCCACGTTGACGCTGGCGCACACCATATCGGTGGCGGCCAGCGCCTCCGGGATGGAGGCGATGAGTTTGAGATCCGCCGCCGTCATGCCCTTCTGCACCAGGG
>CAYPEE010000023.1:0-13978 GCA_964409665.1 uncultured Oscillospiraceae bacterium | reverse complement strand
GGCGGCCTCGTCCATGGCTCTGGCGAAGGGGACGTAGTCCGGGCAGTCCGACGCCCCCGCCACCAGCGCTATGGGCGTCACCGAGATGCGCTTGTTGACGATGGGAATGCCGAACTCCGCCTCGATCTCCCCGCCGACCCGGACGAGATCCCGGGCGGAGGCGGTGATCTTGTCGTAGATCTTCCGGCAGGCGGCGCCGGGGTCCGGGTCGCAGCAGTCCAGGAGGGATACGCCCATAGTGATGGTGCGCACGTCCAGATGCTCCTGGTCGATCATGCGGATGGTGCTGAGAATATCGTTGTTGTTCAGCATGGCCCTTCTCCTCAGATGCGGTGCATGGCGTCGAAGATGTCCTCCCGCTGGATGCGGATGTCCAGCCCCCGCTCCTGTCCGGCGGCGGCCAGTTCCTCCTTCAGCCGGGCGAAGGGTACGGCGGCGGCGGAGACATCCACCAGCATGATCATGGTAAAATACTCCTGCAAAACGGTCTGGCTGATGTCCAGCACGTTGACGTTCTTCTCGCTGAGCAGGGCGCACACGGCGGCGATGATGCCCACGGCGTCCCTGCCGATGACGGTGACGATGGCTCGCATAGGGTCGTCCTCCTTAAAATTATCCCAGATCGTCCAGGGAGAGGGTGAACGCTCCGGCCAGGTTCTCCAGGAACCAGTCCACCTCCTCCATGCCCATGGCCCGGAGGGCGGACAGGGTCTCCGCCGCCGCCCGGCTGAACTCGGTGTTGCCCGCCTTTTGCTCCTCCTGACACTTGAGGTAGGCGGACAGCTTGTCCGCCGCTTTCACATAGGGGCGGACGCTCTCGTCGCTCTCCCGGATCAGCGGCTCGTAGACGGCGGCCAGCTCCGGGGGCACCATGGACAGCAGCTTGTCCTGGGCCACCGCCTCCACCGCCTTGTAGGCGTTTTTCAGTTCCGGGTTGTAATACTTGATGGGGGTGGGCATATCGCCGGTGATGATCTCGGGCGCGTCGTGGAACAGGGCGGCGGAGGCGGCCCTGTCGGGGTTGACGTCCTTGTGATAGATCTCCCGGCCGATGGCGGCCAGGGCATGGGCCAGCACCGCCGCCTCATAGGAGTGCTCCTCCACGTTCTCGCTGCGGGTGTTGCGCATCAGCGCCCACCGGGCGATGTACCGCATACGGAAGATGTAGGCAAAAAAGTTGTACGGCATACCCTCTCCCCCTTTTTCTGTGCAAGAAACAGTATACCAGCTTTTTTGCCGGTTGTAAAGAAAGCGCCGCGTCCGCCGTTCCCGCTGTACAAATCCTCCGGAAACTGCTATAATGGCCCCAAACGGACCTGCGGAGGTTTTTATGGACATCGCCATCTGCACCCTGGGCTGCAAAGTGAACCAGTACGAGACCCAGGCCATGGAGCGGGAGCTCCTGCGCCGGGGGCACCGGCTGGCGGACTTTGACGGCCCCGCCGACGCTTACATCGTGAACACCTGTACGGTCACCGCCGCCAGTGATAAGAAGTGCCGCAATCTCATCCGCCGGGCCAGAAAGATGGCGCCGGACGGAGTGGTAGCCGTGTGCGGCTGCTACGCCCAGACCGACCCCGCAGCCGTGGCCGCTCTGGGGGCGGACCTGATCGCCGGCTCGGCGGACCGGATGGACTTTCTGGACAGGCTGGAAGGGCTGCTGGCCGCCCGCTCGGCCCAGGTGGTGGCGGTGGACGACGCCATGCGGCGCCGGGAATTTGAACGCCTGCCCGCCGGCGGTCTCGCCGGCCGCACCCGGGCCATGCTCAAGGTGGAGGACGGCTGCGCCAACTTCTGCGCCTACTGCGTCATCCCCTACGCCCGCGGGCCGGTGCGCTCCCTGCCGGCGGACGAGGCGGCGGAACAGGTCAGGGCGCTGGCAGCCCAGGGCTACCGGGAGGTGGTCCTCACCGGCATCGAGATCTCCTCCTGGGGGCGCGACCTGCCGGGAAGGCCGCCCCTCGTCAGCCTGATCGAGGAGGTGTGCGCCGCCGGGCCGGAACTGCGGGTGCGGCTGGGCTCCCTGGAGCCCCGGACGGTCACGGAGGATTTCTGCCGCCGGTGCGCCGCGCTGGAAAACCTCTGCCCCCACTTCCATCTGTCCCTCCAGTCCGGATGCGACGCCACCCTAAGGCGCATGAACCGCAAATACGACACCGCCCGGTATCTCCGGTCCGTCCTGCTCCTGAGAGAATTCTTCCTCGATCCCGGCATCACCGCCGACCTCATCACCGGCTTCCCCGGGGAGAGCGAGGAGGAGTTCGCCCAGACGCTGGAGTTCCTTCAGAAGTGCGCGTTCTCCGCCATGCACGTCTTTCCCTACTCCCGGCGTCCCGGCACTCCCGCCGCCTCCATGCCGGATCAGATCCCCAAAGAGGTCAGGGAGGACCGCGCCCGCAGGGCCATCGCCCTGGCCGGGGAGATGAGACAGGCGTGGCTGGCCGCCCAGGTGGGCTCCGCCCTGCCGGTGTTGTTCGAGGGGGAGAAGGAGGGCCTCTGGCGGGGCCGCGCCCCCAACTACGCCGAGGTCCGCGCCCCCGGAGAGGACCTGCACAATCAGCTGCGCCAGGTGCTCATCGAGGGCGCAGGCCGCGATGCCCTCGCCGGACGGCTCCTTTAACGCTTGCCAAACAGGGCCGTCTGTGTTAAACTGTTCCCGATCCACATAGAGATAGGGGGAGATCCCCATGTCCATCCCGCGCCTCGCCGGGGCGGCCGCCCCGGCGGTGGATACGGACGCGATCATCGACCAGATCAAACACATCACCGCCAACGGCGTCCTCGCCGCGGTGATCACCACCGTGGTATCCATTCTGGCGGTCCGGATCCTGATGTCCCTGATCGACCGGGCCCTGTCCCGCAGCAAACTGAACGCCGCGCTCCGCAAGCTGATCCGCACTCTCCTCCGGGCGGGACTGTACTTCGTGGCCGTCATCCTGATCCTCCGGGCCCTGGGCATCGACGTCACCTCCCTGGTGGCGGTGCTGTCGGTCATCGGTCTGGCCTTCTCCCTGGCCATGCAGAACTTCCTGTCCAACGTGGCCGGCGGGATGCAGATCTTCGCCTCCCAGCCCTTCAAGATCGGGGACTGGGTGGAGGTGGGCGGCACATCCGGCCGCGTGTCCGGCATCGACCTGTTCTACACCAAGATCAACACCCTGGATAACCGGGTGGTGAACCTGCCCAACAGCGTCCTGGTGACCCAGACCATCTGCAACTGGGACACAGAACCCTACCGTCAGCTGGAGTTCAGGCCCGCCGCCTCTTACCACGCCCCCGTCCAGCTGGTGCTGGACACTCTGCGGGCCATCGCCTGCGGCGACCCCAGGGTGCTCACCGACCGGGAGATCTCCGTCCACGTATCCAAATACGGGGACAGCTCCATCGAGTACATACTGAGGATGTGGTGCAAAAACGAGGACTACTGGGCCGTCTACTTTGACGTGATGGACGCCCTGAAGCCCGCCTTCGACGCGGCGGGCATCGAGATGACCTATCCCCATCTCAACGTGCATGTGGCCGGCGACGCCCCGGCCGATCCGTCC
The DNA here is from genome assembly GCA_964409665.1 of uncultured Oscillospiraceae bacterium. Lineage (GTDB taxonomy): Bacteria > Bacillota > Clostridia > Oscillospirales > Oscillospiraceae > Enterenecus. The sequence continues at coordinate 10,433 of CAYPEE010000023.1, read as the reverse complement.
GTCCTCAATGCCAAGGGGCAATGACCGTATAAAAAATATCTTGAGGAGGAATCGAAATGTCTTTTTCCTATCCCAACGCCGCCAAGGGTCTGAAATGGATGTTTATCGCCGAGATCCTGGCCATCGTCTCCGTCCCGCTGATGTTCGTCGTGATCGGCGGCATCACCGCCATCGTGGGCATGGTGCTCATGCTGGTGGGCCTGTACACCGCCGCCCGGGATGACGGGAACTACCGCACCGCCTTTTACGCGGAAATCGCCGGCCTTGTCATCGGCGTGGTCAGCAGTTTCGCCGGCAGCGGCCTGATCGGCACCTTGCTGTCCATCGTCTCCACCATCGTGAACCTGTTCATCGTCTATCAGGTGATCGCCACCACCTGCAACCTGCTCACCGGCCGGAACGAGATCCTGGTCCAGCGGGGTGGCAACGTCATCAAGATCTATCTGGTCTGCATCGTCGTCTCCCTCGTCTGCAGCGTGCTGTCCATCATCCCCATTCTGGACATGATCGCCGCGGTGGTGCGCATGGTGGCCTCCATCGCTCAGCTCGTGGGCTACATACTCTACCTCATGTTCCTGTACGGGGCATCCAAGGCCCTGGCCTGACCCCATCCCGCGGAAGAAAGGAGGCCGCCCTGTGAACGGCGCCTATCACTCTGTGGCGAACGGCCTGCGGCTGGTCCTCATCGCCAATATCATGCTGCTGGCGGGGCGGATCCTGACCTCCCCTTTCTTCGCCTCCATCTTCCTGCTGGGGGGGCTGGCGCTGGAACTGGTGGGGCTGTTCACCGTCCACAGCGCGGCGCGGCTGTACCGTATTGCCCTGCTGGTGGCCGCGGGCTCGGCGGCGCTGAACCTGCTGGCGGCCCTGGCGCCGGGCGCGCAGGCGCTCCTGACCGCCGCTGATATCGTCTGTCAGGCTCTGGACGCGGTAAGGGCGTGGCTGGTCTGCACCGCCACCGCCGGACTGCTGCTGGGGGGGCACGAGGCCATGGTCGCCCGGGCCCGCCCCACCTGGATCGCCTACGCCGCGTGTACGGCGGTCTCCATCCTGTTGGGGCTGATCGGCCCCCTGCTGCCCAGGCTCGCCGCGGTGTACGTGACTTTCTCTCTGCTGTATATGCTGGCCTCCATTCTGGGCCGGGTCATGTATATCCTCTTCCTCGGCGGCGCCGTGAAGGCGCTGAAATGATCTCTGACAGACGCGCGGGAGCCGTCCACCTTTCGGTGGACGGCCCTCTCATATCATCAGCGCCCCGGCGTAGGTCGGCTCCGCCGGCCGGGCCAGCCCATGGAGGAAACTGCCGTCGGCGGCCTGCACCTGCCCCCCGATGACCCGGTTCCGGTAGATGAGCAGGGCCGCCTGGGCCCCCTTCTCTCCGGTGGGATAGTTCTCGATCTCATAGGTGTAGCGCTTCACGCGCTCTCCGCAGTACCGGGTCAGATCGAACCCCTGCTCCCGCTGGAGGGCCAGATAGCCGGCGTAGCTGTCGTCAAAGGCGTCGGGGATGAGCAGTTCCTCGGTGGCGATTGGGGTCTCGGACACCTGCCAGCCCAGCCCCTCCAGGTACTCCACCCGCTGATCGTTGCTCCGCACGCCCTTCACCTCCGCCGAGGCGGCGGCCGCCCGGCCGCTCACGCGTATGGCCGTCCCCGCGATGACCGCCATCAGGCAGAACAGGACGGCGGCCGTCCCCGCGATGAGCCGTCTCTTTGGTATTCGCGCCGTGATGATGAGCATTGCTACCACTCCAATCCAGTCTGAAACTCCCATAGAAACTCTATGTTCCTTCCCCAGGAGATATGTTAGAATCCCTGAGAGGTGATCGTATGGAACGTCTGGACAAGCGGCTGGCCGCCTCCGGCAGATGGAGCCGCGCCGAGGCCAAGGCCCTCGTCAAGGGGGGCCGGGTGACGGTGGACGGGGCGGTCTGCCGCGCGCCGGAACAGAAAGTGGACGGCAGCGCCGCCGTCGCCGTGGACGGCGCCCCTGTGGACAGCGGCCCGGCGTACCTGATGCTCCACAAGCCCGCGGGGGTGGTGTCCTCCACCGATGATCCCCGGGAGACCACCGTGCTCTCCCTGCTGCCGGAGGAGTACCGGAAACGGGGCCTCTTTCCTGTCGGCCGGCTGGACAAGGACGCGGAGGGCCTGCTGCTCCTCACCGACGACGGGCCGCTGGCCCACCGGCTGCTCTCCCCCAGGTATCATGTGGACAAGGTCTACTATGTGGAGGTGGACGGCGCTCTGGACGAAACCGACGTGTCCGCCCTGGCGGAGGGCGCCGTCCTCGGGGACGGGACCCGGTGCCTGCCCGCGAAACTGGAAGTGCTGGAGGGCGGCAAAAGCGCCCGTATCACCGTCCGGGAGGGAAAGTACCATCAGGTGAAGCGGATGCTGGCCAGCCGGGGCAAGCCGGTGGCCTATCTGAAACGGATCGCCTTCGGGCCTCTCGTTTTGGACCCCTCCCTCCCCAGAGGTGGTTGGAGAGTACTAAATTCATCTGAAATCGAATCCATTTTCCGTCATTGAGCCGAATTTTTCGCAAAATTTCATAAAAAACTTTTTGCAAAACTGTTGAAATCGGCAAAGAAACCCAGTATAATAAGGGCGTTGACCGCCTTACATCCATCCTGAGCGTATGCGGCGCCGGGCCTGTTCCGCCGCGGAGAAAGGAGAAAACACCATGTCCAGCCGGATCTTTCAAAGTATCGTTCTCCAGATGAAGGACTGCTCCGACCGCGCCGTTGGCGTCATCGACGGGCAGGGCACCGTAGTGGCCTGCAACGAGCTGTCCTCCATCGGTGAAAAATGGAGCCATGTGCCCCCTCTTATGGCCTCCGACCCCGACGCGCTGCTGGTGAGCGGCGGCTACACCTTCAAGGTCCTGCCCGGCTGGACCGGCCAGTTCGACTACGCCGCCTTCGCCAGGGGGGAGGACGAGCAGGCCGCCCTCATCTGTTCCATGGCGGTCATCGCCCTGAACGGCGCCAAGACCTATTACGAGGAAAAACACGACAAGGCCACCTTTGTCAAGAACATCCTGTGCGACAATATCCTGCTAGGGGACATCTATATCCGCGCCAAGGAACTTCACTTCGTGTCCGAGGCGCCCCGGGCCGTCATCCTGGTCCGCCAGCTGGGCACCCCCGACGTGGCCGCTGTGGACGTGATCTCCTCCCTCTATCCCGACCGGCAGACCGACTTCGTCCTCTCCATCAGCGAGACCGACGTGGCCCTGGTCAAACAGCTGGGCGACGGCGCCGACATCCGGGAGGTCCAGAAGATCGCCCAGAATGTGCAGGACGCCCTCAGCCGGGAACTGGGCCTCAAGACCGTCGTCGGCGTGGGCACCATCGTGGGCCACATCCGGGACCTGGCCCGGGCCTATAAGGAGGCCCAGGTGGCCATCGACGTGGGCAAGGTGTTCGAGACCGAGCGCTCCATCATCAGCTATGAGAACCTGGGCATCGGCCGGCTGATCTATCAGCTCCCCACCACCCTGTGCGAGATGTTCCTGCGCGAGGTGTTCAAAAAGAACCCCATCGACGCGCTGGACCAGGAGACCCTGTTCACCATCAACAAGTTCTTCGAGAACAACCTGAACGTGTCCGAGACCGCCCGGAAACTGTTTGTCCACCGCAACACCCTGGTGTACCGGCTGGAGAAGATCAAGAAACTCACCGGCCTGGATCTGAGGGAGTTCGACGACGCCATCACCTTCAAGGTGGCCCTGATGGTCAAGAAGTACCTGGTGTCCCGCGGCATCGAATCCTGACCGGCGCCCGGCCTGTTCCCGGCCGCGGAGGAAGTCCTCCGCGGCCGTTTCTCTTTGCCGTACCGGCCGGCGCGGCGTTTAGAGCGCCGTCACCGCTTTTCGGGAAAAGTTAACATAAAGTTTATTCTTTTCGCGGGCGGACGGTGGCATCTCCTGTTGACAGAACGGGAAACAGCAGATATAATGGGTGTGTATGCACTCGGTTACAAAACGGTTACAATCAGGCACAATTTCTATTGGGAGGATCCGGTATGATCCGACTGGTCGGCGTATATAAAGAGTACGACAACGGCAGCAAGGCCCTGAACGGCGTGGACATGAAGATCGACGACGGGGAGTTCGTCTTCCTGGTAGGGCCCTCCGGCTCCGGCAAATCCACCATCATTAAACTCATCACCGCCGAGGAGGCCGCCTCTGAGGGGCAGGTCATCGTCAACGGCTACAATCTGAACAACATCCGCCGTTGGCAGATTCCCTATATGCGGCGCACCCTGGGGGTGGTGTTCCAGGACTTCCGCCTCATCGAGAAGAAGACGGTCCGCAAGAACCTGGAGTTCGCCATGCGGGTCATCGGCGCCAGCCGCAAGGAGATGAACCGGCGCATCCCCTATGTGCTGGAGTTGGTGGGGCTGGGGGAGAAGGCCGACGCCTTCCCCAACCAGCTCTCCGGCGGCGAGCAGCAGCGCGTGGCGGTGGCCCGCGCCCTGGTCAACAATCCAGACACCATCATTGCCGACGAGCCCACCGGCAACCTGGACCCTGCCCGCTCCCTGGAGATCATGACTCTTCTGGAGCGCATCAACGCCATGGGCACCACTATGCTGGTGGTCACCCACGAGCGGGAACTGGTCAACCGTTTCTCCAAGCGGGTGATGTCCATTAAAGACGGATCTCTGATCCGGGACGTGCAGGAGGGCGGCTACAAGCTATGAGGAAACGCGGTTTCAACCTGGGCTACTTCATCACGGAGGGGTTCCAGAGCATCTTTTCCCACGGGCTCATGTCCTTCGCCGCGGTGTGCATGATCGTGGCCTGCCTCATCATCATGGGCTCCTTCTCCCTGCTGGCGGTGAACGTCGATCAGATGCTCACCAAGGAGGAGGAGAAAAACGAGTTCTTCGCCTACATCGACGAGGACTGCGGCGACGAGGAGGCCGCCCGGCTCACGGAGTCGGTGAAGGCCCTGCCCAACGTGGCGTCGGTGCAGTTCACCTCCAAGGAGGAGGCCCACGACGCCTGGGTGGAGTCTCACCCCGGCGGCGTCGAACTGCCCGTCAACGTGTTCCGGGACCGGCTGGTCATCCATGTGGTGGAACTGGAACGGTTCACCGAAACAGTGAACGCCGTCACCGCCCTGCCCGGAGTGGCCGACTACTCCGCCCACTCCGAACTGGCGGAGAACTTTGTGGCGGTGCGCAACGCTGCCACCGCCCTGGCCGCCGTGCTGGTGATCATCCTGGCCGCCGTGTCCCTGTTTATCATCTCCAACACCATCCGCCTGGCGGCCTTTACCCGCCGGGAGGAGATCGGCATCATGAAGATCTGCGGCGCCACCGACAGCTTTGTCCGCTGGCCCTTCATCTTCGAGGGGCTGATCCTGGGGCTGTTCGGCGCCCTCGTCGCCTTCCTGCTCCAGTGGGGCATCTACTCCCTCGTGATGAGAGCCCTCGCCTCCAGCGGCGTACTCACCCTGTTCACCCCGGTGGCCTTCTCCGCCATATGGCTGCCGGTGCTGGGGATGTTCCTGCTGGCCGGCATCCTCATCGGCGCGGTGGGCTCCGGCCTCGCCATCGGCCGTTTCCTGAAAGTCTGAACGGTTTTCCGAATTTTCTCTTCCGGGAGGTCATACGTTTATGAAGAAGACGTTCCGCAGGGTGCTGGTCATTCTGCTGGCCGCCGCCCTGCTGCTCGCCGTGCTCCTGCCGGCCATGAGCATCCTGGCCCACGCCTCCGCCGTCACCCAGGAGGATATCAACCAGCTGAAGGACCAGCTGAGCGACATCTCCGACCGCAAGAAGGAGGTCCAGGGGAGGCTGGCCTCCATCCGGGACGACCTGGCCCAGGCTAAAGAGGCCCTGGAACTGGTCAACGAACAGGTGGTGCTCACCGAACAGCAGATCTCCGCCACCCAGGACCTGATCGACGCCACCCAGACCCAGATCGACGCCACCCAGGGTCAGATCGACGCCAGTCAGGCCCTGCTGGACCAGTACGACGCCGACATCGCCCGGAAGGAGGCGGAGATCGCAGAACTGGAGGAGCAGGAGCGCCAGCAGTTAGAGGAATATTACGCCCAGGTCCGCTGGATGGATGAGCATGGCTCCGTCTCCTACCTGTCCATCCTGTTTGAGGCGTCCTCCTTCTCCGAACTGCTGGACTCCATCACCATCATCGGAGATCTGATCGACTACAACGAGCGCATCGTCAACCGGCTCCGGGACACCCAGGCGCAGCTGGCCGGCGCCAGGGACGAACTGCAGACCGCCAGGGACGCCCAGGCCCAGGTCCAGGCCCAGCTGGAGGAGCAAAAGGCCCAGTTGGAGGAGCAAAAGGCCCAGCAGGTAGACCAAAAGGCCCAGCTGGAGGCCCAGAAGGTCCAGTTGGAGCGGGATAAGGCGGACGCCACCGCCCTGATGGAGCAGATCGCCGCCACGGAGAGCGAGGCCGCCGCGGAGGCCGCCGCTCTGGCCGCCGCGGAGGCCGAGGTCCAGCGGGCCCTGAGAAACGCGGAGCAGAAATACGCCGACCAGCTGGCCGCCCTGTCCCAGAACCATAACGCCAACAGCGGCGAATGGTACTGGCCCCTCACCGGGAAGTACGGCATCTCCTCCCTGTTCGGCGGGCGGTATCTGTTCGGCCGCTGGGAGAGCCATACCGGCACAGATATTCCCGCCGCCGGCGGCACTCCCATTCACGCCGCCAAGGACGGCATCGTCACCTACGTCAGCCCCAACAGGAACACCTCATACGGCTGGTACTGCATGATCTCCCACGGCAGCGGCTATACCACCCTATATGCCCACCAGTGCCAGCGGCCCGTCGTGTCCGAGGGGCAGTCGGTGTCCAAGGGGCAGGTGATCGGCTATGTGGGCACCACCGGCAACTCCACCGGCAACCACCTGCATTTTGAACTGCGCGTCAACGGCGTCCGCAGCGACGTGCTGCGGCTCTACCCCAACGTGAGATTTACCGGCTACGGCACCAGTTGGTACGGCGCCAACTATCCGTCCGGCATGAGATAACTTCCCAGGGGGCGCGGGAGACACCCGCGCCCCTTTTATCCCCGCAAAGGAGGACTTCCCATGGAAGAACAGGCCGTCCAAACCGTAAAAAAACGCCGGAAACTCCCCGGCTGGGCCAAGATCGTCCTCGCCGTGGCGCTGACCCTGGCTGTCTCCCTCGGCGGGCTGTGCCTGGCCCTGGGGCGAAACGGTCTGTCCATGGTGGAGACCTATCTGCTGGCCCGGTTCGCCTTTGTGGAGACCGGCGCCGATCTGGACGCCGCGACGGATCAGGGCCTCAACGCCTTTGTAAATGGGCTGGGGGACCGGTGGTCCTACTACCTCACCGAACAGCAGTACCGCCAGGTCATGACCAGCCGGGCCAACAACTATGTCGGGGTGGGGATCACCGTCCTCACGGAGGAGCGGGAGGAGGGGCTGCTGGTCCAGTCGGTCGTCAAAGACGGCCCCGCCGACCGGGCGGGCATCGTGGCCGGGGACGTGATCACCGCGGTAGACGGGACCTCCGTCGCCGGGGAGGACCGGAAAAAGGGCGTTGAGCTCATCGCCGGACAGGAGGGCGCCCGGGTCGTCCTCACCCTGCTGCGGGCGGACGGCTCTACCCGCGACGCGGTCTGCGTCCGGGCCACCCTCCACAACCCCACCGCCAGCGGCAGAATGCTGGAGGGGGACATCGGCTACGTCTACCTGGCCAACTTCAACTCCGGCGCGGCGGACAGTTTCATCCAGGAGGTGGATTCCCTGGTATCCCAGGGGGCGAAGGGCCTCGTCATCGACGTGCGGGACGACGGCGGCGGCTATGTGGACGAATTGACGGAGATCCTGGACTACCTGCTTCCCGAGGGGCCCATCTTCACCATGAGGCCCCGGTGGGGGTTCGAGACCATCAGCCAGTCGGACGAGGACTGCGTGGACCTGCCCATCGTCGTCATGGTCAACGCCAACACCTACTCGGCGGCGGAACTGCTGGCCGGTCAGCTCCGGGAGAGCGCCGGCGCTCCCGTCGTCGGAGCGCGGACCTCCGGCAAGGGCTACGCCCAGGTGACCTTCCCCCTGTCCAACGGCGGCGGAGTGGGGCTGTCCACCTCCGCCTACTGCACCGGCGGCGGCCACTCCCTCATCGGGGAGGGGCTCATCCCGGACGTGGCGCTGGATCTGGACGCGGGGGCCGTCCTCGGCGGCGAGAACGACAACCAGCTGGCCGCGGCCCTGGATCTGTTCGATGGATCCCAAATACGGATAGAAAGGCGGAACTGATATGCGACGCGCCGGGATCTTACTGCCCATGTTCTCCCTTCCCTCCCCCTACGGCATCGGGACCATGGGGCAGGCGGCCAGGGATTTTGTGGCCTTTTTAAGGGAGAGCGGCCAGAGCTGCTGGCAGCTGCTGCCCATCGGCCCCACCAGCTACGGGGACTCCCCCTACCAGTCCTTTTCCTCTTTCGCCGGCAACCCCTATTTCATCGACCTGGACGACCTGGCGGCGGAGGGCCTGCTGGACCGGTCCGACTATGCCGGCATGGACTGGGGCGGCGCCCGGTACGTGGACTATGCCCTGTTATATGAGAGGCGGTTCCCGGTGCTGAAAAAGGCGGTGGACCGCCTGCTGGAGGCCCCGCCCCGGGGCTATCCCCCCTTCCTGGAGGAGAACGGCTACTGGCTGGAGGACTACGCCCTGTTCATGGCCCTGAAGGGGGAGAACGGCGGCAAGTCCTGGCGCCAGTGGCCGGAGGGGGAAAAACTCCGCCGGGACGGCGCCATGAACGCCGCCCGGGAGCGGCTGGCCGGGGAACTGGACTTCTGGCGGGGGGTGCAGTACCTCTTTTTCCGCCAGTGGGACGCGCTCAAGCGTCTGGCCAATGAAAACGGCATCTCCATCATCGGTGACCTGCCCATCTACGCAGCGGGGGACTCCGCCGACGTGTGGGCCGACCCCAGGCAGTTCCAGCTGGACGAGAACCTGGACCCCACCGAGGTAGCCGGCTGCCCGCCCGACGCCTTTACCGCCGACGGCCAGCTGTGGGGCAATCCCCTGTTTGACTGGGACTATATGCGGCAGGACGGTTTCTCCTGGTGGCTGCGGCGCATCGGGTTCCAGTTCCGCCTGTTTGACACCCTGCGCATCGACCACTTCCGGGGCTTTGACGAGTATTACTCCATTCCCTACGGGGACGCCACCGCCCGCAACGGCCGCTGGCGTCCAGGCCCCGGCCTGCCCTTCTTCCAGGCGGTGAACGAGGCCCTTGGCCCCAGAGACATCATCGCAGAGGACCTGGGTTTCCTCACCGACTCGGTGCGGGCCCTCCAGCGGGACACCGGATACCCCGGCATGAAGATCCTGCTCTTCGCCTTTGACCACCGGCATCCGGACAGCGAATATCTGCCCCACAACTACGGCCGCAACTGCGTGGTCTACACCGGCACCCACGACAACGAGACCGTCCTGGACTGGATGGCTCACGCCGACCCCGGCGACGCGGCCTTCGCCAGACGGTACCTCCGGCTGAACAAAAAGGAGGGCTACGCCTGGGGCATGATGCGGGGCGCCTGGGCCTCCCCCGCCGATCTGGCGGTGATGCAGATGCAGGATCTGCTCTCCGTCGGCCGGGAGGGCCGCGTCAACACCCCCTCCACCCTGGGGGAGAACTGGAAATGGCGGCTTCTCCCCGGCCAGACCGGCAGGCGGTTGGCCCGCCGCCTCCTGCGGGAGACCGCCCTCTACGGCCGCGCCCCCGTGCCGTATGATCCCGATCTGTGGAAGTTTTGAGGCGGGGGTCCCTCCCCGCCGCTCTCCCGGCAAAAAACGGCCCCCCGCCAAAAGGCGGGGGGCCGCGCCGTATGTACAGGGCTTTACTGTTTCAAAGTCTCCGCCCAGTCGGAATACCGGGCGATCTTTTCGGCGCAGGCGGCCTGGCTGTCGCCCCGGGTGAGGATATAGACCTTCACCTTGGGCTCGGTGCCGGAGGGGCGGACGATGACGGAGGTGCCGTCGGCCATCTCGTAGCGGAGCACGTTGGAGCCGGACAGTTCCATCGCGCTCCTGGCGCCGGTGGCCGCATCGACCAGGGAACCGTCCTTGTAGTCCTTCCGCTGGACCACGGCCGCGCCGGCGATCTCCGCCGGGGGATCGGCCCGGAGGTTCGCCATCAGGCCGGCCATCTTCTTCAGGCCGTCCAGACCGGGCATCACCAGATTCAGGGTCTTCTCCTGGAAGTCGCCGTACTTCTTGTAGAGGGCTTCCATGGCGTCGGCCAGGGTCATGCCCTGCCCGTAGTACCACGCGGCCATCTCGGTCATGGCCACGGCCGCCGTGACGTCGTCCTTGTCCCGGACGAAATCGCCCAGCATATAGCCGTAGGATTCCTCAAAGGACATGATGACGGTGCCCTGGCCGGACTCCTCCAGCTGGTCCTT
>CAYPEE010000022.1:0-15986 GCA_964409665.1 uncultured Oscillospiraceae bacterium | reverse complement strand
GAGGAGCGGTACACCTGGCGGGTCAGATCCTCGTCCCGGATCTCCACCTCCACGCTGTCGTCCAGTTCGGGGGTGACCTCCACCGCGGCGAAGGAGGTCTGCCGCCGGGCGTTGGCGTCGAAGGGGGAGATGCGCACCAGCCGGTGGACGCCGTGCTCGCTTTTCAGATGACCGTAGGCGTTGTCCCCCTCGACGCGGATGGCGGCGGACTTGATGCCCGCCTCGTCCCCGTCCTGATAGTCCAGGATGGCGTAGGTATAGCCGTGGCGCTCCGCCCAGCGGGTGTACATCCGGTAGAGCATCTGGGCCCAGTCCTGGGCCTCGGTGCCGCCGGCCCCCGCCTGCAGGGACACGATGGCGGGGGAACTGTCGTACTCCCCGGAGAGCAGCGTGTCCAGCCGGGCGGACGCCAGTTCCTGCTCCAGTTTGGCATATCCCTCCTCCACCTCGGGCACCAGGGATGCGTCCTCCTCCTCCTGGCCCATCTCGCACAGGGTGATCAGGTCCTCCAGCCGGCCCATCCGCTTCTCCTGGGCGGCGATCTTTCCCTCCAGGCGGCTGATGCGCTGCTGGACCTTTCTGGCCTTCTCCACGTCGTTCCAGAACCCGTCGGAGGCGGCCTGGGCCCGCAGTTCGTCCAGCGCCCGCCCGGCCCCCTCCAGATCCAAAGACTGGCCCAGCAGTTCCAGTTCCGGTTTCAGGGCGTTGAGTTTGGTCTTATAGTCCTCAAATTGCACGATCATGAAAATTCCCTCATTTAGCTTGATGGTTTCCATATATTATATAGAACCGGCGGCCGGTTGTAAAGAAAAAGTTGCCGGGGCAGCCAAAAAGGAGCCGCTTTTGCGGCTCCTTTTCATTCCCCGCTCACCGCTCGCTCACCCGGGGGCCGTCCTGACCGAAGATCAGGTCGTCCACGTCCTGGGGATCGGGCTCGGGGGCCCTGTGGGATCTTCTCATGTCTCGCTCCTGTTCCTTCCCTGTCTGTTCGGAATCAATACTCCCTTTTACAAGTCAGTATATGCACAGGAGCGGGCAACGGTGCGAAAAAATTTTTCCGTCATTTCACCGCGGCGGGGACGGCCCCCCGGTGGACGATGGGGCTCCAGCGGCGGGTGTCGTGGAACAGGGAGAGCACCTGCAGCGGCGTCCAGGAGGCGGTGAAAACGGGGAAGAACAGGATGGCCGGAAGCATCCCGGCGAAGCCGTAGCCGCCGCAGAGGGTCAGCACCGCGGCCGCCCCCACGCCCCCTAAGTACGACAGGGCCAGTCCGCCCAGAAACGCCGGCAGGCCGGCGGTCCCGCCCGTCAGCAGAAGGACGGCCGACAGCAGGGCGGCGATCCCCTGGGCGAAGGGCAGCAGCAGGAACATGGTCATGTCGGCGCGGAGCCAGGGCGCGGGGCCCTCCGCCCGGCACAGCGCCCCCAGACGGCGCTTGCCCACCTGCATGATGCCGCTGATCCAGCGGTTCCGCTGGCACAGGGAGACCAGAAAATCGGTGGGGGCCTCGTCGTAGTTCACCGCCTCGGGCACCCAGGTCACCCGGATCCCCGCCTGGGCCAGCTGGGAGGCGAACTCCGCGTCCTCCGCGATGGTGGAGGTGTTCCAGCCGCCCAGTTTCTCCAGGACCTCCCGCTTTACGGCGAACCCGGAGCCCACCAGCTTGACGGACAGCCCCAGGGCCGCGCGGGGCCGGTTCCACACCAGGTCCATGGAGGCGTTGAACAGGCCGTAACAGCCCGCCACCGGGGAGGCGGAGGGGTTGGACACCCTGGTGCGGCTCTTGCACACCAGGGCGCCGGCGGCGAAAGCGTCGTTGAGCCGGGCCAGATAGTCCGGGGCCAGGGTGCTGTCCGCGTCCAGCACCACAAAGGCGTCGTACCCCCGGTCCATCAGCTTGGCGAACGCCTGGTGGAGGGCGTCCCCCTTGCCGGCGACGCGCCCGTGACAGCGGAGGATCCCCGCCCCGGCGGCCCGGGCCGCCCGCTCGGTGCCGTCGGTACAGTTGTTGGGGACGACGAACACGTCAAAGAGTTCCGCCGGATAGTTCTGCCCCTTTACACTCCGGACAAAGCCGGCGACGACCCCCTCCTCGTTCCGGGCGGCGGTGAGTACCGCGAACCGGGTGCGGCAGGGGGCGGGGACGTATTTTCGGCGGGGCAGCAGGGTGAACGCCGCCACCGCCGCGAAATAGACGCCGAACACTTTCAGCGCGAAAAGCAGAATCACGCAGATGAGGCGAAAAAGTACCATAGCGCACCTCCCGGGAAGACATGGGCCCATGGTAACAGGCGGGCTTTAAGTTAAACGGTCAAATCTCTTTAAGATTTGTTTAAGACGACGCCGGAGCGATCCCCTCCAGTTCCCCCGGGGCCAGCCAGAGGATCTCCCCCGGCGGGGCCCCGCCGTAGCACACGGCGGCCGCCCAGCCCTCCCCGGCATAGCTTCTGTGGGGACAGGGGGGCGGGGTCTCCACCAGCCGGGGCGGGTACAGGGGGACGTCCTCCCGCTTGACCCAGCTCTCCTTCAGCGTCCAGAGGCGGAAAAAGTCCTCCCAGGAGCCGCTGAAGGCGGCCCGCTCCCCCTCGCTGAGGGCGGCCCGGAACAGCCGCTCCCGCCGGGGACGGACCGCCTCGATGTCCGCCCCCACGGGGCCGTCGGACAGAGCGCAGAGGGCGTACCCCCCGCTGTGGGACAGGGAGAAGTGTCTGTCCGGCGCGCCGGGGAAGAAGGGCCTGCCCCGGAGGGAGCGCTCCACGGGCGGGAGGGCCTCCCAGCCCCAGGTCCGGCGGCAGGCCCATGCCAGCAGGGGCCAGTCCAGTTTTTTGCCGTCCTCCCCCCGGACGGCGAACAGATCGGTCACATTTTCTCCCCCTTCCCCGTCTTTTGCTATAAAATAGCACGTTTTCTCCGGCAATTCAAGGCGGTTTTCGGAGTTTCCCCGGCCCTATCGTGAATTGTGCAGAAAATCACGGCGCGTTTTTGTATTGTTTGCACAATTTTATGGAAATAATCCCGTATTTTAGTACAAATACCCTCAATTTCCGAAAAAATGACTTCCAATTTTGGGACAACCTTTTCCGGGATGATTTGCCGGAAAGCCCAGAATAGGGCTTGCAAAACTGCCCAAAAAATCTTATCATAGCACTATGAGAGTTGTGACCCTCGTACACCAAAAATCCAATCACAGGAAAGGAAGATCTGCCATGATCAAGCGCACGTATGACGAGCTCAAGCCCTACTTCCCCCCCGGGCACTACGGTGTCACCTGCAAGCGTTACCACGGCAAGGACGAGACCGGCGCCACCAAGTTCTGGATCGGCGTGTCCGAGTTCGAACCGGGCGGCGGCGCCGACTGGGCCTATGAGGACAACCCCCTGGAGAAGGTCTACTATGTTCTCGAGGGCGAGATGACCGTCACCGACAAGGACGGCAACGTCTATGTCATCCACCCCAACGAGTCCATCTCCTTCCCCCCCAACGAGGGCCGCGGCCTGAAGAACGAGTCCGGCAAGCCCGCCAAGATGCTGGTCATCATCAACTATCCCGACGCCTGACCCCACCGCTCAGCGCACTGATTCACTACAAACTATAAAGGAGGAATTTCCCATGGTTCCCGTGGAAAAGAGTTTCGTTCAGAATATGTTCTCCGTCGAGGGCAAGATCGCCCTGGTCACCGGCGCCACCGGCGCTCTGGGCTGCGTCCTGGCCAAGGCCTACGGCTACGCCGGCGCCAAGGTCTTTATGACCGGCCGCAACGCCGCCAAACTCCAGGCTCTGGAGGACGAGTTCAAGGCCGAGGGCATCGACTGCGCCTACGCCGTAGCCGACCCCGCCAAGGAGGAGGACGTTGACGCCCTGATCAAGGCCTGCGTGGCCAAATACGGCGAGATCAATATTCTGGCCGTCTGCCACGGCTACAACAAGCCCCAGAACGTGCTGGAGCAGTCCGTGGCCGACTGGCAGTACATCATGGACGCCGACTGCAAGAGCGTCTACATCGTCACCAAGTATGTGGCCCACCAGATGGTGGCCCAGGGCAAGGGCGGCAAGATGGTGGTCGTCACCTCCCAGCGCTCCAAGCGCGGCATGGCCGGCTACACCGGTTACTGCACCTCCAAGGGCGGCGCCGACCTGATGGTCTCCTGCCTGGCCTGCGACCTGACCGCCAAGTACGGCATCAACGTCAACTCCATCTGCCCCACCGTGTTCCGCTCCGATCTGACCGAGTGGATGTTCGATCCCGAGTCCGCCGTGTACAAGAACTTCCTGAACCGGGAGCCCATCGGCCGTCTGGGCGAGCCCCGCGACTTCGTGGGCTACGCGCTGTTCCTGTCCTCCGCCGCCTCCGACTTCATCACCGGCAGCAACGCCGACTGCTCCGGCGGCTATCTGGTGGTGTAATTCAGGAGGCCCCGGATGGAGATCAAAAATGTCCTGATCTGCGGCGGCGGCATGATGGGCAAGAACATCGCCTTCGTGTTCGCCTCCAATCCCGCCTATCAGATCGCGGTCTATGACCTGTACCAGACCGACGTGTACGGCGGCATCCGCGCCAACACCAGGCAGCTGGTGGAGCACGGCGTCCTCACCGAGGCCGAGGTCGAGGAACGCCTCAGCCGCATCCAGTTCACCACCGACATCGACTCCCCCCTGGTCTCCTCCGCCGACTTCGTCATCGAGGCCGTGTTCGAGGATATGAAGGTCAAGCGGGAGACCTTTGCCAAACTGGAGGCCCGCTGCCGCCCCGACGCCATCTTCTGCACCAACTCCTCCGTCATGAGCCCCAGCGAGATCAGCGCCGAACTCCAGCACCGGGAGCGCTTTGTGGGCACCCACTTCTGGAATCCCGGCCACCTGATCCCCCTGGTGGAGGTGGTCAAGTCCGATGCCTCCTCCGACGAAGTCGCCCAGACCGTCATGGACGTGCTGGCCAGCGTGGGCAAAAAGCCGGTGCTGTGCAAGAAGGACGTCCCCGGTTTCATCGCCAACCGGATGCAGCACGCCCTGTGGCGCGAGGCCATCTCCATCGTGGAGCGGGGCATTGCCGATCCCGAGACCGTGGACACCGCCGTGCGGTACTCCTTCGGCCTCCGGCTGCCCCAGCTTGGCCCCATCACAAACAGCGACATGGTGGGCACTCAGCTCACCTACAACATCCACGACTATATTTTGAAGGATCTGGAGGACTCCCACGAGCCGTCCCCCCTGCTCAAGCAGATGCTGGACGAGGGCAAGCTGGGCTTCAAGTCCGGCGAGGGCTTCATGAAGTGGACCCCCGAACAGGCCGCCAAGGAGAACGCCGACCTGAACGAGTATCTCATCAAGATGCTCTACGGCAAATAAGCCGCCAGACAAACATACTTAAATTTTAGGAGGAACGATTACCATGGGCAAGACTGTTTTCGTAGACCTGACCCACCCCTTCGGCGCCGAGATTCCCCGCTGGCCCTATTTCGACAAACCTGAGATCGTGGGGGCGCACTCCATGGCCAAGGGCGGCGTGCTCACCCAGAGCATCAAGTGCACCATGCACACCGGCACCCACTGCGACGCCCCCCGCCATGTGATGGAGTATGAGTTCGACGGCCGCCGCGCCCGTTACAGCGACGAGATGCCCATCGACGCCTACACCGGCACCGCCGTGGTGCTGAAGATCGACATCGAGCCCTGGGGCCTCATCACCGACAAGCACCTGGACGCCGCCTGCGAGAAGTACGGCATCAACCAGGCCGACCTGGAGGGCAAGGTCCTCTGCCTGAACACCGGTATGCACCGCCTGTTCGACGACTCCAAAGCCTACTATCACTATTCCGCCGGCACCGGCGTTGAGGCCGGCAAGTGGTTCGTGAAGAACAAGGTCAAGTGCGTCGCCATGGACAGCCAGGCGCTGGACCACCCCCTGCACACCGCCATGGGCAACAACGGCATGACCCGCATGAACCTGCTGGGCGCCACCGGCAAGCCCATCACCGAGGAGTACAAGGATCTGTTCGGGGAGGAGGCCTATGCCAAGTTCGACAAGTTCGAGTACATCCGCATCTTCGGCCAGAAAGCCTATGACGAATTGTACGGCGACCTGGAGAACATCGGCGTCTGGGGCACCTGGGAGCCCTGCCACAAGGAGATGCTGGGCCACGGCATCGTGGGCGTTGAGAACCTGGGCGGCGACCTGGACAAGATCCCCGCCGGCGTGTGGTTCCGCTTCAACTGCTTCCCGCTCCGCTGGTACATGGGCGACGGCTCCATGGCCCGCTGCTCCGCCGAGATCGACGAGGACCTGCTGGTTCCCGGCGTGCCCACCCGCACCTACAAGTACGGCGGCACCGGCTACGGCACCGCCGAGGGCAACGGCGACTCCTGCCTGGAGTATATCCAGAGGCTGTTCAACCGCAACAAAAAGTAATCACAACTTCCGAAACACGGGATGTGCGGGCGCGTTTTCTGCGCCCGCACGTTCCCGGTTAATCACAAATCTTAACAGGAGGACTGATTCCCATGGCTGATCTGAAAAACAGGTGCATCGTGACCGTAGCGCCCACCGGCGCATGGCCCAAAAAAGAGAACAACCCCAACGTGCCCATGACCCCGGAGGAGATCTCCGAGGACGTGTATACCTGCTGGAAGGCGGGCGCGGCTGTCGCCCATCTCCATATGCGGGACGACAACGGCAACGGCACCATGGACCACAACAAGTTCGCCAAGACAGTGGAACTGCTGAAGACCAATCACCCTGACTGCGACATCATCCTGAACCTGACCACCTCCGGCGACCTGAACGCCACCGAGGAGACCCGCCAGATCCACCTGAAGGAACTGCGCCCCGAGATGGGCTCCTATGACTGCGGCTCCATGAACTGGCTGCACACCAGCCTGTTTCTGAATCCCCCCAAGTTCCTGGAGGAACTGGGCCACAATATGCAGGAGTGGGGCGTCAAGCCCGAGATCGAGGCTTTTGACCCCGGCATGATCGCCAACGCCGCCTACTATCTGAAGAAGGGCGTGCTGAAGGCCCCCCTGCACTTCCAGTTCTGCATGGGCTGCGCCAACGGCATTCCCGGCAGCATGAAGAACCTGATCTTCATGAAGGAGACCATGGAGCAGCTTTGCCCGGGCTCCACCTGGAGCTGTTTCGGCGTGGGCCACTCCGCCATGGAGATGCTCTACGGCGCCGTCGCCCTGGGCGGCCACATCCGCGTGGGCATGGAGGACAACGTGATGTACTCCAAGGGCGTGCTGGTCGATAACAACGCCCAGTTCGTCGAGCGCGCCGTCCGGGTCATCAAGGAGTACGGCCGCCAGCCCGCCACTCCCGACGAGGCCCGCCAGATCCTCGGCCTGAAGTGATTCATGAGCTGGGGCGTCAACCTGATGTACTATCACTGTCCGGACTGCGGCAAAAAGTTCAAGTACGCGGAGGATCTCATCCCGTACTTCCAGGACCAGTTCGGCCGGTGCCCCGCCTGCGGCGCGGAGGGCGTCTTTGAGAAAAACGGCGCCCGCACGCCGGACGACTTCGAGTACGAGGAAGTCGAGGACTGACAACTCATCCAGGATCGCCGGGCGGGAGGGTCCCTTTCCGCCCGGCATCCATACCATCTCCCGCCCGGAAGGGGGTTTCCCATGTCCGCCGCCGCCCAGCAATCCATTCAACTGGCGATCCAGCTCATCCTGATGGTGGGCATCGGCGTCTGTGCCGTGCGGCTGGGCGTCGTCTCCGCCGATTTCGACAAACCGCTGACCTCTTTTCTGATGAAACTGTGCCTGCCCTGCATGATCATCCGCTCCATGCTGGGGGACTTCTCCTGGGAAGAGCTGGTCAACTGCGGCCGGCTGGTGATCCTGGCGCTGATCCTCTGGGCCGTCACCTTCGCCATCGGCCAGGGGCTGTACCGGGCCATGGGCAGGACCGCCGCCGCCCGGCTCATGCGTTTCGCCTGTATGTACACCAACTTCACCTTTGTGGGTATCCCGGTGATGGAGGCCCTCTACGGCGACCGGGGCGTGTTCTATTTCGTGGTGTTCCTGGTGCCCTACCGGATGATCTATTACAGTTCCGCGGAGCCCTTCCTCTCCCCGCCGGGGGCGGAGCGCAGGCACAAGACCCTGGCGGAGCAGATCAAAGGCTGGTTCTCCGCCCCGGTGGTGGCGGTGTTCATCGGGCTGATCCTGTACGTGACCCGGCTTCCCCTGCCCGCGCCGGTCAGCGGCGTCATCAACTCCCTGGGGGGCTGCGCCTCCCCGCTGGGAATGGTGCTGTGCGGCATCTCCCTCAGCCGGTACAAGTTCAAAAACCTGCTGAAGGGGAAGTACCTCCTCATCCCCCTGGTGCGCAACCTGGCCCTCCCCGCCCTGACGCTGGGGCTGTGTCTGCTGGCCCGCGTGGACGCGGACCTGGCCCATGTGGCCGTGATGTTTTCCGCCCTGCCGGTGCCCTCCCTGATGGCGGCCTTCACCATCCAGTACGACCCCGACCGGGAGAGCCAGTTCCAGGCGGCGGCCACGGTGCTGCTGTCCACCCTGCTCTCCGCGGTGACCATTCCCGCCTGGGCGGTGGCGCTGGCCCATCTCATCCCGTGATCTGACGTTGAAAATTCGGAGATCTGTCCCTTTACATAGACAATTTTAACGGTGAGGTGCTTTTTATGAACAACTCCGCTCAAAAACTGTCCGTTCGCTGGCTCTACCTGGCCGTGGGTACGATCGCCATGCTCTTTGCCGGCATCATCTACGCCTGGTCCATCCTCCGCGCCCCTCTGGAGGCCGAGTTTGGCTGGGCCGCCAACAGCATGGCCCTGAACTTCACCCTGACCATGTGTTTCTTCTGCGTCGGCGCCTTTTTAGGCGGCATCCTGAGCAAACGCCTGGGCGTGGCCGTGTCCATCATCGCGGCCGGTCTCGTCGCCGCCGCCGGTCTGGTGCTGACCTCCACCCTGTCCGGTACCAACGTGGCGCTGCTGTACATCTTCTACGGCGTGATGGCGGGCACCGGCATCGGTTTCGCCTACAACGTCATCCTCTCCACCGTCAGCGCCTGGTTCCCCGACAAGAAGGGCCTCTGCTCCGGCGTGCTACTCATGGGTTTCGGCGCCTCCGCCCTGATCCTGGGCAATCTGGCCGGCGCCTTCATCCGGAACGCTGACATCGGCTGGCGGTTCGCCTTCCGCTTTTTGGGCATCTCTCTGGGCGTGGTGATGGTGATCGCCGGCCTGATCCTCCGCAAGCCTCCCGAGGGCGCCCGCTTCCCCCAACCCAAGGCGGGCAGGGCCGCGGCCGGCGAGCGCTTTGAGCCCCGCGACTTCACCACCCTGGAGATGATCCGCCGTCCCTCCTTCTGGATGGCCTTTGTGTGCATCGTCTTCCTGGCGGCGGTGGGCAACTCGGTCATCAGTTTCGCCAGCCAGCTGTCCCAGTCCGTAGGGGCCACGGTGGAACTGGCCACCACGCTGGTGGGCGTGCTGTCGGTCTGCAACGGCCTGGGCCGCATCCTCACCGGCGCCCTGTTCGACTCCCTGGGCCGCCGTCTGACCATGCTTGCCGCCAATATCCTCACCATCGCCGCGGCGGGCATCACCCTGATCGCCGTACTGGTGAACTCTCTGCCCCTGTGCGTCGTGGGCCTGTGCCTCACCGGTCTGTCCTACGGCTCCTGCCCCACCGTCACCTCCGCGTTCACCTCCGCGTTCTACGGCGCCAAGCACTTCCCCACCAACTTCTCCCTCATGAACTTCAATCTGATGGGCGCCTCCTTCATGGCCACCGCCTCCAGCGCCCTGCTCACCTCCTCCGGCGGGTACATCGCCCCCTTCCTGCTGCTGCTGGGCCTCTCTGTCGCGGCGCTGGTGCTGAACCTGCTCATCCGCCGGCCGTAACGGGCCCGAAAAGGAGTCTTTCCCATGACTGAGAAGCGGAGTTTTGATCCGGAAAACCTCCACTACTTGAAAATGCTCTCCAAGCAGTACCCCACGGTGCAGTCCGCCAGCACGGAGATCATCAATTTGCAGGCAATCCTGGCCCTCCCCAAGGGCACCGAGCACTTCATCTCCGACGTCCACGGCGAGTATGAGGCCTTCCGCCACATCCTCCACTCCGCCTCCGGCGAGGTGCGGGAAAAGGTAGACGAACTGTTCTCCGGCACCCTGTCCCGGCAGGACCGGGACCAACTGGCCACCCTCATCTACTACCCGGAGGAAAAGCTGGAGGAGATCGAGGGGGAGACCGCCGATATGCGGGAGTGGTACCGGGTGACTCTCCACCGGCTCATCGAGTTGTGCTGTCTGGTGTCCACCAAGTACACCCGCTCCAAGGTCCGCAGCGCCATGCCCCCTGAGTACGCCTACATCATGGATGAACTCATCCACACCCGTTCGGAGCATAACCAGTCCGACAAGCGGGATTACTACGAGGGCATTATCAACTCCATCATCGAGTTGGACCGGGCCCCCAACTTCCTCATCGAGCTGTGCCGCCTCATTAAGCGCCTGTCGGTGGACCGCCTTCACCTGGTGGGGGACATCTTCGACCGGGGCCCCGGCGCCCACATCGTCATGGACTCTCTGATGCGATACCACAGCGTGGACATCCAGTGGGGCAACCACGACATCCTGTGGATGGGGGCGGCCTCCGGTTCCCGGACGCTGGTGGCCACGGTGCTGGCCAACTCCCTGCGGTACAACAATCTGGAGGTCATCGAGACGGGGTATGGCATCTCCCTGCGCCCCCTGTCCGAGTTTGCCGCCGACTTCTACGGCCAGTGCGACGTGAGCCGCTGGCAGGTGAAGGTGGACTCGGCCGATGAGGAGCGCCTGTCCGACCGGGATCTGGATCTGGCCGCCCGGATGCACAAGGCCGTCACCGTCATCCTGTTCAAGCTGGAGGGGCAGAAGATCCTCCGCAACCCCGCCTTCCGCATGGACGACCGGCTGCTGCTGGTCAAGATCGACTACCGGAACAGGACCATCGTCATCGACGGGAAAACCTATCCCCTGGCGGACGCCGACTTCCCCACCGTGGACCCCGGGGACCCCTATACCCTCACCCCGGCGGAGTCCCAGCTCATCGACCGGATGACCTACTCCTTTGTCCACAGCGAGAAACTGCAAAGGCACGTGCGCTTTCTGTACTCCAAGGGCAGCCTGTACACCATCTGCAACGGCAATCTGCTCTTTCACGGCTGCATTCCCCTCACCGAGGACGGGGCGCTGATGGAGTTCTCCATCGGCTGCGACCGTCTGAGCGGCCGGGCCTTCCTGGACTACGCCGACGCCACCGCCCGCAAAGCCTACTACGACAAGGCGGGCTCCCCGGAGCGGCAGGCGGGGATGGACTTTCTCTGGTTTTTGTGGTGCGGGCGGAACAGCCCCATCTTTGGCCGGGACCGGATGACCACCCTGGAGCGCCGGCTTATCGACGACGAATCCGTCTGGACGGAGCGGAAGAACGCCTACTACCGCCTCTACAACGACCCGGCGGTATGCGAGATGCTCCTCAAAGAGTTCGGTCTGGAGGGCCCCCACTGCCACATCGTCAATGGCCACATGCCGGTGAAGTCCAAGAGGGGAGAGAGCCCCCTGAAGGCCGGCGGCAGGCTGCTGGTCATCGACGGCGGTTTCTGCAAAGCCTACCAGAAGACCACAGGCATCGCGGGCTACACCCTCATCTACAACTCCCGCTGCCTGCGCCTGGTGTCCCACCAGCCCTTTGCGGGCCGGGCCCACGCCATCCGGGAGAACACCGACATCGCCTCCACCTCCGTGGTCATCGAGCAGTTGGAGCGCCGCGCCAAGATCGACGACACCGATGCGGGCGTTCAGCTCCGGGAGCAGATCGACAACCTGACGGCCCTGCTGGACGCCTACCGCTCCGGCGCCATCGCTGAGGACCGCAAGGAATAGAAAAAAGCGCGAAGGGCCGCCCGCTCCGTGAATTGGAGCGGGCGGCTTTTCGCGCTCACAGATGATATAACTCGGCGTACTTCCCGGTCAGGTAGTCGGCGTACACATCGGGGTCAAATTCCCCGCAGGCGTTCTTTACCACCTCGGCGGGCTCCAGCAGGCCGCCGAACCGGTGGACTTTCTCCCCCAGCCAGGCGTTCACTTGGGACAGATCCCCCCGGCCCACCGGACCCCACACGTCGATCTCCTTCTCCATGTTCCTCAGCATCTGGGCGCCGTAGGCGCTGCCCAGGGCGTAGGCGGGGAAGTAGCCCAGAGAGCCCCCCGCCCAGTGGGAGTCCTGGAGGCAGCCGCGGGTGTCGTCGGGCACGTCCACGCCCAGATACTCCCGATACAGCCGGTTCCAGGCCGAAGGCACGTCCCTGGCCTCCAGGCTGCCGTCGATGAGCCGCTTTTCGATCTCGTAGCGGACCATGATGTGGAGGGGATAGGTCAGTTCGTCGGCCTCGGTGCGGATGAGGGAGGGCCGCGCCCTGTTCACCGCCCGCCAGAACATCTCCGGCGTCACATCGGAGAGTTGCTCCGGGAAGAACTCCTTCATTTTGGGAAAGACAGCCCGGATAAAGGGCAAGGACCGGCCGATCAGGTTCTCATAGAACCGGGACTGGCTCTCATGGAGGCCCATGGACACGCCCCCGGCCAGCCTTGTGTACTGGAGGTCGTCCGCCACGCCCAGATCGTATTTGGCGTGGCCCCCCTCGTGGATCACCGAGTACATGGAGGCGGCCACGTCGTCCTCATAGTAGTGGGTGGTAATACGGGCGTCCCGGTTGTTGAAACTGAGGGTGAAGGGATGCTCCGTCTCAGCGATGCCCACATGGTTCCGGTCCAGCCCCATGATCTCCATCAGATAGCCGGAGAATTTCCGCTGGGCCTCGACGGGGTAGCGCCGGCGGAGGAAGGAGTCGTCGGGCTGCTCCCTCTCCCCCACGGCCCGGAGCAGCGGCACGATGCGCTCCCGCAGGGCGGCGAAGAAGGGGTCGTAAAAGGCCATGGAGGTCCCCCGCTCGAACTCGTTCAGCAGGGCGTCATAGGGGGCCAGACCGGGATCGTAGTACCCGGCGAACTTCCGGTTGAAGGCCACGATCTTCTCCAGATAGGGCAGGAACAGCCCAAAGTCGTTCCCCGCCTTGGCCCGCTTCCACACGGCGCCGGCCTCGCTGGTGAGCCGCTGGAACTCCATGTACTCATCCGCCGGGATGCGGCGGTCCCGGTCGTAGTCCCGTTTCAGTTCCTCCACCTGCCGCCGCCGGACGTGATCCAGTTCCTCCCGGCGGGCGGTGAGAAACTCCAGCAGTTCTCCCGTCTCGGGGGCGGTAAACTTCTCATGCCACTCCCCCGCCAGGACGCTCACCGCCAGGGAGCGGCCCTCCTCGGTGTCCGGCGGGGCCGCGGTGTCCCCGTCCAGGTACAGGGCGGACAGCCCCGTTCCGTAGGCGTAACCCCTCTTTTCCAGTACGTCCAGCTTTTCCAGCGCCCCATTCAGATCCATAGGTATCTCCCCGTTTCTTTTGTGTTTTTCCCGGCGGCGCCGGGCCGCCTTTTCCCACAGGATGGGCGGCCAGGCGATACAGACCAGGCCAAAGGCCGCCAGCAGAGCGATCAAGCAGTCCCAAAACAGCGCCATTTCCGCCACCTCCGGCCCATTCTATGGCCGTAGATGGCAATTTGTCACCGGTTAAAGCAGACCAGTTCCGCGCCGTCCGCGTCCACCCGGATGGCGGAATAAGTACCATGGGCAAAAAACCAGTTGTAGTCGGGATTCATCAGCTCCCGGTCCTCCGCCAGGCCGAAGTGACTCAGGATCAGGGAGAGCGTGCCGTTGTGGGCCACGACCAGGGTGTCCTCGCCCCGCGCCACGATCTCGTCCACCGAGGCGGCCACGCGCCGCCTCATGTGTCGGACGCTCTCGCCCCCCGGCGGGTCCACATGGGCCCAGTCGCCCACCATGCGGTCGATAAGGCCGCCGAACCGGGCGTGGGAGTCCTCCCATGTTGCGTCCTCCAGCTCCCCCATGTCCTGCTCCCGGAGGCGGGGGTCCGGCTCCACCGCCACCCCCCGGCCCTCCGCGCAGATGCGGGCGGTGTCCCGGGCGCGGATCAGGTCGCTGGACACGCAGCGGGTGAACGCCACCTCGCCCAGCGCCTCCGCCGCCTGCCGGGCCTGCTCCCGGCCCAGGTCTGTGAGCGGGTGGTCCGACCAGCCGAAGAACAGCCTCCGCTCGTTGCCCACGGACTGGCCGTGGCGCACTAAGTACAGATACATACGCGCCTCCCGTCAGATCAGGCTGACCACACCGTAGGCCAGCAGGCTGATGATGGTCCCCGCTGTCAGCACCCCCGCCACGATGGAGGGAACGGCCTTTCGCAGGGGCATATCGAGAAAGGCCGCCGCCAGGGCCCCCGTCCAGGCCCCCGTCCCCGGCAGGGGAATGGCCACAAAGACGGCCAGGCCAAGATATTTGTATTTGCTCACCACCCGGCCCTTCAGGTGCGCTTTGGTCTCCAGGGCGTCCACCATGCGGTTGAGTTTTGGGAAGTGTTTCCGCATCCACTGGAAGATCCGCCGGATATACACGATGATGAAGGGCACGGGGATCAAATTCCCGATGACGGCGGCCAGCCATGCCGCCCACACCGGCAATCCCGCGGCCACGCCGAAGGGGATGCCCCCCCGCAGTTCCACCACCGGGATCATGGACACCAGCATGGTAAAGACGAATTCTCCGAATTGTGTTCGGGTCAGCCATTGTAAAATATTCAAGGGTTCTCTCTCCTGTCGTGGGGCGCTGAATGGGGGCGCGCCTGAAAACGGCCTCCTCCCGCCGGGGGAAGGCTTTTCGGCCGCCGCCTATCGCAGGACTTTTTTCAGGTACTGGCCGGTATAGCTGTCGGGCCGCTGGGCCACCTGCTCCGGCGTCCCCGTACAGACCACCAGGCCGCCGCCGGAGCCGCCCTCCGGGCCCAGGTCGATGATGTGGTCGGCCGTCTTGATGACGTCCAGGTTGTGCTCGATGACCACCACCGTGTTGCCGTTGTCCACAAACCGCTGGAGCACGTCCACCAGCTGGTGGACGTCGGCGGTGTGGAGGCCGGTGGTGGGCTCGTCCAGAATATAGATGGTGGAACCGGTGGACTGCCTGGACAGTTCGGTGGCCAGTTTCACCCGCTGGGCCTCTCCGCCGGACAGGGTGGTGGAGGACTGCCCCAGTTTCACATAGCCCAGACCCACGTCTTTCAGGGTCTGCACCTTGTTTTTGAGCCTCGGCAGATTCTCAAAGAAGGGCAGGGCCTCGTCCACCGTCATCTCCAGCACCTCGTGGATGTTTTTGCCCTTGTAGCGCACCTCCAGGGTCTCCCGGTTGTACCGCTTGCCCTTGCACACCTCGCAGGGGACGTAGATGTCGGGCAGAAAGTGCATCTCGATCTTGATGAGGCCGTCCCCGGAGCAGGCCTCGCACCGGCCGCCCCGGACGTTGAAGGAGAACCGGCCCGGCCCGTAGCCCCGGCTCTTGGCGTCGGGGGTGGAGGCGAACAGGTCCCGGATGTCGTTGAACAGTCCGGTGTAGGTGGCCGGGTTGGACCGGGGCGTGCGCCCGATGGGGGACTGGTCGATGGCGATGACCTTGTCCAGATACTCCACGCCCTCGATGCCGTCGTGTTTGCCGGGGCGGGCTTTGGTGCGGTTCAGTTCTGCCCCCAGCCGCTTGTAGAGGATCTCGTTGACGAGAGAGGACTTGCCCGACCCGGACACGCCGGTGACGGCGATAAACGTCCCCAGGGGGAACTCCACGTCGATGTGCCGCAGGTTGTTCTCCGCCGCCCCCCGGATGACCAGTTTTTTGCCGTTTCCGGGCCGGCGGCTCCCGGGGACCGGCACCTTTTTCCGGCCCGCCAGGTAATCCCCGGTGACGGACCCCGGCGTGTTCATAATATCCTCCGCCGTGCCGCAGGCCACCACCCGGCCGCCGTTCACCCCGGCTCCGGGGCCGATGTCCACGATGTAGTCGGCGGCCCGCATGGTGTCCTCGT
>CAYPEE010000021.1:0-16792 GCA_964409665.1 uncultured Oscillospiraceae bacterium | reverse complement strand
GGCGGGAGAACTGCTGAGGCAGTTCGGGCTGTGCGCGGAGCATATCGCGAAGACCACCCGGGATCTCTGAGCCGCCGCCGTCCGGGCTCGCCGGAGGGCCGACGGGCGGCTCCCGCCCCCCAAGCGGGGGTGTGAAAAAAACAGCCCCGGCGGATTGATAACCATTGACAAAATCGGGTTGATATGGTAGCGTATTTTTAGATAATATGTTAAGGAGTGGTACCAATGCCTGAGTACAAGATCCTGACCATCAACCCCGGCTCCACCTCTACCAAGATCGCCATCTATGAGGGGACCAACCAGCTGTTCGCCGCCAACGTGGCCCACGACGCCTCCGAACTGGCCAAATACCCCGGCATCAGCGACCAGCTCCCCTACCGGGAGCAGACCATCCGCGCCCTGCTGGCGGATAGCGGCGTCTCCCTGGAGGGGATGTCCGCGGTCGTCGGCCGCGGCGGCGGCCTGATGGCCATGGAGGGCGGCGTGTACGGGCTCAACGAGGTCATGCTGGACCACGCGGTCCGGGGCGCCAACGGCGTCCAGCACCCCGCCCAGCTGGGTCCCCAGCTGGCCAAGAAGTTTGCCGACGAGATCGGCTGTCCCGCCTTCGTGGTCAATCCCCCCGACACCGACGAGATCCAGCCCCTGGCCCGGATGACCGGTATCAAGGGGGTCTACCGCAACGTACATCTCCACGCCCTGAACCTGAAGGAGACCGCCATCCAGCACGCCGCCAAACTTGGCAAAAAGTATGAGGACTGCAACTTCGTGGTGTGCCACATCGGCGGCGGCATCTCCGTGTCCGCCCACCGGAAGGGCCGCATGATCGACGGCAACGACATCGTCGGCGGCGACGGGCCCATGGCCCCCACCCGCTGCGGCTCCATCCCGGCGGCGGAACTCATCAACTATTGTTTCTCCGGCGTGGACAAGAAGACCGCCAAGTCCCTCTGCACCAAGACCGGCGGATTCGTCAGCCTGCTGGGCACCTCCGACGCCATCGAGGTCTCCGAGCGGGCCGCCAAGGGCGAGAAGGTCCCCTATCTGGCCTGGAACACCATGATCTATCAGATCACCAAGGAGATCGGCGCCATGGCGGCGGTCCTCCACGGCCAGGTGGACGGCATCCTCCTGGGCGGCGGCATGGTCCACAACAGGGAACTGGTGGAGAAGATCACCGAGGCCTGCTCCTTCATCGCCCCGGTCACCGCCTACCCCGGCGAGTTCGAGATGGAGGCCATGGCCGCCGGCGCCATCCGCGCGCTCAGCGGCCAGGAGGAGATCAAGACCTACACCGGCAAGCTGTGCTGGGACCGGGCTGACTTTGAGGACTGATCCCGCCCCATGGAGACCGTCGCCGTCCACCTCCTGAACGCCGGAACGCTGGCGGGCCGGGAGGAGATCTGCCTGCCGCTGCTCACACCGGAGCGGCGGCGGGCGGCGGAGACCTGCAAACAGGAAAGCGCCCGGCTGCGGACCATCGCCGCCGGGCTGCTTTTGCGCGGCGTGTTGGGCGTGAGGGACGACGCCGACCTGGTCTATAACGAGTTCGGCAAGCCCTCTCTCGCCTCCGGGACCCCCCGGTTCAGCCTTTCCAACGGGGGGGACTACGCCGCCCTGGCGGTGGCGGATATGCCCGTGGGGCTGGATCTGGAGCCCCTGCGGGAGGACTGCCCCCCCGAACTGCGCCGGTGCTTTCCGCCCGCCGAACTGGCCTGGCTGGACGAGGGCCCGGCGGGGGAGCGGTTCTGCTTCCTGTGGACCCGGCTGGAGGCCGCCCTCAAGGCCCGGGGCACCGGGTTCGCCCTCCGGGAGCGGACCGGCCCCCTGCTGGAGGACGGGAAGCCGTGGTACTTCCGAAACGCCGTCTACGACGGCTGTATGCTGGCCTGCGCCGCCCCGGCGCCTTTTGAACTGCGTATTACGGCGCGTTAGCCGCCCCGTTCCAAAACGAGAGCCGTCCCCGTTGGGACGGCTCTCGTTTTGTCATGTTCCGCGTTTTGAACCCTGTTCCTCCCGCCATGCCAGGACCCCGGCCTTCAGGCGGCGGAGGCCGTCCGTCAGCCGGGCCCGGGGACAGGCGATGTTCATGCGCAGGAACCGCTTTCCGGCCTCGCCGTACTGGCCGCCCTCGGACAGATACAGCCCCGTCCTGGCCCGGATGAACTCCGCCAGCGGCGCGGCGCTGTCGCAGACGGCCCCGCAGTCCAGCCACAGCAGATAGGTGGCCTCGGAGGGGACCGGATGGATCTGGGGCAGTTCGGCGGCCAGAAAGTCCCGCGCCGCCCGCTTGTTCCCGCAGAGATAGGTCCGCAGCGCGTCCAGCCAGGGGCCGCCCTTGGTGAAGGCCGCCACGGCCGCGTCCGCGGCGAAGGCGTTTCCCTCGGCCGCCTCGTCGGTGTTGAGCCCCCGCCAGACTTTGTGGCGCAGGAAGGGGTCGGGCGCCGCCACGGCCGCGGTCTGGAGCCCCGCCAGGTTGAAACACTTGGTGGGGGCGAGGCACGCCACGCCCACCGCCCGGCAGTCCTCGCCGGCGGAGAGGAAGGGGACGTACTCCCTGCCGGGGTCCGTGATGTCGCAGTGGATCTCGTCGGACAGGACCGTGACGCGGTGTTTCCGGCAGAGCGTTCCCACCTCTGCCAGGGTCTCCCTGTCCCATATCCTGCCCACCGGATTGTGGGGATTGCACAGGATCATGAGGCTGACCTGGGGATCGGACAGGTCCCGCTCCAGGCGTTCGAGATCCATGTCATAGACGCCGTCGTGATAGCGCAGGGGGCTCTCTTTCACGTTCCGCCCGTTGTTGACGATGGAGTTGAAGAAGATGTTGTACACCGGGGTCTGAATGAGGACGTTCTCGCCGGGGGTGGTCAGTTTCCGCACGATGCTGGAGATGGCGGGCACCACCCCGGTACAGAAGATGAGCCAGTCCCGCTCCATGGCGAGGTGATGGCGGTCCCGCCACCAGTTCACATAGGCGTCCGCCCATTCGTCGGGCACGACGGAGTAGCCGAACACGCCGTGATCCAACCGCCTCTGCAGAGCCTCCCGGATGGCGGGAGCGGTCTGAAAATCCATATCCGCCACCCACATGGGCAGTTCGTTTTCCCCTACGTCCCACTTGAGGGAGCAGGTGTTCCGGCGGTCGATGAGGGCGTCGAAATCGAAGGCCATACCGTTACCCCGCCTGTTCCGCGTCCCGGCAGACGATGACCGTTTTGGACGGGTCCACCCTGTCCCGCTCGATGGTCAGTTCCCCGATGGAGGCGGCCCGGATGGTTCCGCCGGAGGGGTTCAGCACGCTGTCCACATGGGAGGTGATGTCGGCGTCCACGGTGGAGTACTCGAAGGCCAAGGTGGTGTTGATGAGTTTGCAGTTCTTCATCGCCAGATGATCGATGTAGCACATCCCCTGGAGGCTCTCGACGGTGCAGTTGACCAGCGTCAGGTTTTTGGAGTTCCAGCCCAGGTACTCCCCGGAGATAAAGGAGTCGTACACGGTGACGTTCTCGCTGTTCCAGAAGGAGTCCTTGGACAGCATACGGGCGTTGCGGATGGTGACGTTCTTCGCCCCGTCGAAGGAGTAGTTGCCCACCAGCGTGAACCCGTCGATCTCCACGTTCTCACAGTTCATGCCCAGATAATCGCCCCTGGCGTGGACGTTCTCCAGGCGCACGTTTTCGCAGTTCCACAGCGTCTCGGCGGCGTTGGGGAACTGTACGTTTTTCAAGGTGACTCCGCTGCACCGGCGGAAGTTCTTCGGGGCCTCGATGACGGCGTCCTCCACCAGGATATCGTCGGTGTACCACACGCCGGCCCGGGCCATCTCGAACCAGGTGCAGCCGTGGGCCCGGACGCGCTTGCAGTACCACAGGGGGTACTTCCACTTGAACATGGAGCCCCACAGTTCGATGTCGCGGCTCTCCTTCAGGGGGGATTCGCCGTCGTCAAAAATGGTGTCGTAGATCTTCAGGTCCCGGGACATGAAAAGCGCCCGCTCCCCGGTCAAAAACTGCTGGCGAATTTCGTTGGACATGGTGAAACTCTCTGCCTTTGCTCTTAAAATTCCGGCGCGCCGGTCCATTCATTGTATTATACCGCTCCGCGCGGGAAAATGCAAATACTTGTTTCAAACCGGTCCGTATGCCCGGAAGGCATCGCGAAAAGGTTGCCCCAAAACGTGAACTGTCCCCCCGTTTTTCCCGTGTTGTTCCGGGGAGGTGAACGGAGAGATGGAGAGTATCATCGTGGGCGTGCTGGCGCTGATCGGGACACTGGCGGGCACCTATTTTGCCAACCGCAGGAGCGCGGCGATCATCGCCTACCGGCTGGAGGCGCTGGAGAAAAAGGTACAGGCCCACAACAATCTGGTGGAGCGGACCTACCATCTGGAGGAGCAGAGCGCCCTGCAGGAGGAGAAACTGAAAGCCGCCAACCACCGCATCAGCGACCTGGTGGAACAGGTAAAACAAAAAGGGGAGTGAGAACATGGAACTGTTCAAAAAACGGCTGGCGAATCTGCTGACGGTCAAGAGCCTGGTGACCATTATCCTGACGGTGGTGTTCGCCGTGCTGACCTGTCTGGGCACGCTGGAGCAGAGTTTCATGACCATTTACACGGTGATCGTGTCGTTCTACTTCGGTATTCAGACCGTGAAGACGAAAGGCGGGGACGAATGAGCGCCGCCGCGGAGCGCGTGATTGCCACGGCCAGAGCGGAGATTGGCTACCGCGAGAAGGCGTCCAATCAAAATCTCGATTCCAAGACCGCCAACGCCGGCGGCGCCAACTATACCAAGTACGCCCGGGACCTGGACGTCCTGGGCGACGTCTACAACGGCAGAAAGAACGGCTACGACTGGTGCGACGTGTTCGTGGACTGGTGCTTTATCACTACATTTGGGGAAAAGATTGCCGTCCAAATGTTGTACCAGCCGTATAAAGGCTGCGGGGCCGGATGCGAGTGGAGCCGGAAATATTACGCGGCCAAAAATCAGTATTTTACCAAGGGTCCGAAGCCTGGGGACCAGATTTTTTTCGACTGGAGCGGGGCGAAGAAAGCGGCCGGACACACCGGCATCGTGGTCGCCGTCGGCGGGAACACCGTGACCACCGTCGAGGGGAACACCGGAAACAACGCCACACAGGTCCTGCAAAAGAGTTACAACGTCAACAGCAGGTACATCATGGGCTACGGACGGCCCAACTGGGCGCTGGCGCAGATAACACCCGCGCAGCCCAAACCGACACCATCGACACCACCAAAGGAGGATGACGAGATGCTTACCTATGAGCAATTCAAGGAGTATTTGAACCGCTACCGTAAGGAGGTACAGTCCAAGCCGGGCAGCGGCTGGAGTGAGGCGGACCGGAACTGGGCCGTGCAGAACGGGCTGTTCCAGGGTGGCTCAGACGAGGCCCTGATGTGGCAGGACACGCTGACCCGGGAGCAGGCGGCGGCCCTGTTCCACCGGGAGGCCGAGAGGACGGGCCGGGCATGACGGGGCGGTCGTATGACTATCACAATCAAGCGTAGCAAGCAGAAGTCAAAACAGCCGAAGCCGAAAAGAAACCGGCTCGGTTTCACCAATACGCTTGCAGTATGGATTCTTCTGTTCCTCGCCATCGGACTCATCGGCGGATTCTACTTGGCCATCAGGAGCATTGAGACTGGCTACACCGGCGCGCTGGCCTGCTGGACCGTGGTATTCACACCCATTGGCACCGCCGTGTCTGTTGTTTTAGTACGTATTGTGGATAAGAGTCGTGACGAGAATACCGGCGCAAATGGTGAAGGTATCAAATTCGCCGCAGCCAAGGCCGTTGGATTTGTGGAAGGTGGCAACACGGAGAGCACAGACGGACCGCCCGTCTGACCCCAGCATTGAGAGGCCCCCTCGCAGGATTTTCTGTCCTGCGAGGGGGCTTTTTTTGCCGGCGCACGCGGGCCTTATTCCATGGAATCGGCCTTTCCCCGCACCTTGCGCTGCCGGGAAAAGCCGCCGCTCAGGACTCCGCCCTCAGCCGGAGGCGCAGGGACTCGTACTCCCCCATGGGGGGGACGGGCCAGCCGGCGGCCATGAGCACATCGCCGGGCCAGAGTTCGGGATCGCCGTCGATCCGATAGGTCAGGGCGGGGTCCAGACCCCGCAGGCGCAGGGTCCGAAAGGGGCGGGCGGCCCGGGCGGGACCGGCCACCACCGATACCAGGGCCTCCCGCCGGTCGGGGGAGACATGGGCCCATGCGGCGGGGACGCCGTCCAGCCCTGGCGGGGACAGGCGGTAGTAATCCCCCCGCTGGATCAGCTCATAGCAGTCCCGATACGCCGCGATCTGCCGGGCGATCTCCCGCTTGTCCTCCGGGGACAGTCCGCGCAGGTCCAGTTCATAGCCGAAAGCGCCGGACATGGCCGCCGTGCCCCTGGTCTCCAGAGGGGTGATCCGCCCGTTCTGCCCGTTGGGGACCACGGACACATGGGCCCCCATGGCGCAGGGCGGATAGGCGAAGGAGGTGCCGTATTGAATGTACAGCCGGTCGATGGCGTCGGTGTTGTCACTGCACCAGATCTGCGGGGTGTAATAGAGCATTCCGGCGTCGAACCGGCCTCCGCCGCCGGCGCAGCCCTCGATGAGGGCCCGGGGCCACTCCCCGCGGAAGCGCTCCAGCAGGTCGTAGACCCCCAGCACATAGCGGTGGAAGACCTCCCCCTGCCGTCCGGCGGGCAGGGAGGGGGACCAGACCTGGGCGAGGCAGCGGTTCATGTCCCACTTCAGGTAGCGGATATCCACCCCGGCCAGGGCGGAGCGGATGGACCGGAAGATATGCTCCCGCACCTCCGGCCGGGTGAAGTCCAGCACCAACTGCTGCCGGCCCCGGATGTGGGAGCGGTCCGGCGGGCACAGGACCCAGTCCGGATGGGCCCGGTACAGATCGCTGTCCTCGCTGACCATCTCCGGCTCGATCCACAGGCCGAAGTCCAGCCCCAGATCCTTGAGCCCCGCGGCCAGACCGGTCAGGCCGCCGGGGAGTTTCCTGCCGTCGTCCCGCCAGTCCCCAAGGCTGCTGGCGTCGTCGTCCCGGCGGCCGAACCAGCCGTCGTCCAGCACAAAGAGTTCCACCCCCAGGGAGGCGGCCTCCCCGGCCAGAGAGAGCAGCGTATCCGTGTCAAAGCCGGTGTGGAACGCCTCCCAGCTGTTGAGCAGGACCGGTTTCCGGCGGCCGGCGCAGGGGTCCCGGATCAGGCGCTCCCGGATGGCCCGGTGGAACCGGCGGCTCATGGGGCCGAACCCGCCGGGGGAGCAGACCAGAGCCGCCTCGGGCGCGGTGAAGGTCTCCCCCGGCTCTAAAATCCAGCGGAAGTGGAAGGGGTGAATGCCCATGGTCAGCCGGACGTCCTCGAACTGGCCGCGCTCCGCCGCCGCCTCAAAGTTGCCGCTGTACAGCAGCATGGCGCCCCAGCACAGGCCGTGTTCCTCCCCCGCGTCCCGCTCGCAGAGGATGACGAAGGGATTGTGCTGATGGCTGGACATCCCCCGGACGCTGCCTACCGACTGGACGCCGGGGCGCAGAGGGGCCCGGTGGGGACACCGCTCCATGGCGTAGGCCCCGTCGAAGGTGATGAAGTCCAGATCGGGGCGCTGGAGGTCCAGACACAGGGAGGCCGCCCGGCACAGGGCCGCCGGGGCATCCCCCCGATTGGTCACCCGGACGGACCGGGTGATGAGGTCGTATTTCTCAAATACGCCGTAGAGCAGTTCCACAGACACCCGGGCGGTCCTGTCCTCCAGCGCAATGATAAGGGTGTCGGCGTCCCCCGCTCCGCCGAAAAAGGCGGGCAGGCCCTCCAGCGCGTACTTGCCCTTCCGGATCTCATGGCCGGCATAGCGCAGGTCGGCCACATGGCTGCCGTCGGGGAGCTCCAGCTCGATGGCGGGCAGGCGGAAGTCCCCCGCGCCGGCGCAGGAGAACTCCTGGGGCAGCACGTCCAGAGAGTAGGAGCGGTCCCGCCCCGCCTCGTCCGGGTTGGGGGAGAAGCCCCGGTCGGCATAGCGGATCAGCCGGGACAGGTCCCCGCCGGAGATCCGGGGGCCGTAGTAGGTGTGCAGCAGCACGCCGAACGGGTCCGCCTTCATCTGGTAGGTGGTATTTCGGGTGTGGAGGGTGAAAAGCCGGTTTGCGGCGTCAAAACGGATCATACTATGTTCCCCTTCATCGCGGAATGGACGGGACAGCCGCCGTCGCAAAAATTGTAAGCGATTCAGAGGCAGATTGCAACAGGTTTTTCGCGCCCGGCGTAGGTTTGTCAAACATATTGGACAGGGAGATCGATAGGGGAGCGCCAGTGAAGGGGTCTCATCCTGTCCAAATTCTATTGTAAACCTGCACGGTTTCAAAGATTCTTAAAACATTTCCCCCTTGCATCTTAATATAAAAGGACCTATAATGTACCTTAGTGTAGATATTGACGATGTTATTCTTAATACAAGGAGAAAATAAGGCTGTGAAAAATATTAGGACAATTATATTGTTTATATCTCTCTTTATGCTCATGGGTCTTGTTGGATGCACAAAAAACGCCAGCGGTCCTATGGCCGAGGCTCCAAACGCGAATGATTCTGAACGCATACCGGAAACGGAGCGCGCTGATGATAGCCAGATGGTCGTTGTAGAGGGATCCGTTATCAGAGCGGGAGATGGCGGAGCAGGCAGCACATCTTCTCGAAGTGCTTTGGTATGAGTGGTGACTTGTATTTGAAGTATGGTATGGTCGGGAATATCTGATGTAAGAATTAAAGATAACTCGCAACCTCATTTAGGTTAGGCGAAGATATAAGAGCAAGGATGGATACTCTTCCCGGCCTCGCTCTTTTGTTTAATAAAAAAATATTGACATAAAGAATTATATATTGTATAATAAAACTAAATTTTAGTAGTGATATGGCAAAAAGATTGGAGAAAGTGATATGTACGCCAAACAGATTATGAGTCACACCAGAAGACGATTGGTTCAGATATGTTTTCTTTTTCAATTTTGGAGAGGACAACTTAAAATTCTTAGTGTAGGCGCATGAATGTCCAGGCAATACGGGATTGTTCATGCGCCTTTTTAGAGTGAGGTATTTACAAGGCGAGAATCACCACTCCCATATTATAATGCAAGGAGATTACTTTGAAAAAAATATTGGCATTTGTTTTGGCGGGTATCATGAGTTTTATGTTATGTACACCGGCTTTGGCAGCTAACAATAAAACCCAAGTTATTGATGCTGGAGATGGGACATATTTTGTAATACAGAAAAATCCTGTTGTTGTGGCATATTATGATAAAGAAGGCCACATCCAGAATAAATGCTGGGTTGATACTACATCAAATGAAATTACCACGCAGATTTATGATTTAGACCATGGAGTGCCTAAAGAAACAGTCGTTCTAAATATGGACGAACTTGTTATCGCAAGTTCTGATAAATGTGGCGTTTCTGGTAGTAGTAATATACAAATTAGTCCACTGTACGTTTATGATGATGAGCCTCTGCTGAATAACAGCGGAATGCCGGCATCTACA
This sequence comes from uncultured Oscillospiraceae bacterium, assembly GCA_964409665.1. Taxonomy (GTDB): domain Bacteria; phylum Bacillota; class Clostridia; order Oscillospirales; family Oscillospiraceae; genus Enterenecus. Next base: position 7,226 of record CAYPEE010000021.1, on the reverse strand, counting down.
ATATTCCCCGGGTGGTATATAATTGGGACTTATACGAATACCATTTATCCAGATTATAAAGCTACCGTGGTTAGAAAATTCAGTGGAGGCTATTATTATCAAGGAGAGGCTCACAAACTCAGAATTACTGAAGGAACAGTTGCTTCTGCAATTGTTACTGCTTTGATGACTCTTGGATTTTCTGGTGGGAATATACCTGCTTCTGCAGCAGCTGCGATCGCAGATTTTATTTCAAATACAGTGAAGGATTCTCTGGATGTAACAGTTACATACCGATCTTTCCACTATTTATATCAAGTAGGTATAAATAGTAATAGGGTTCCACAGCATAAATATTGTAGAGCTATTGACTTTTGGTATTGCGAGGGAGGAGGTAAGAGTACATATGAATATAGGGGGGCAACAGTAGGTCACTTTAACGGAACAAACCATTCAGATCAAGCGCTTTCAGCTATATCAGCTTATACGATGGGGTGGGCTCCGTCAGGTTCGTTCTGCGGCATCCAATAAATTGGTGGTGTTACGCATGGACAAAATTATTCTTTCATTTGCACATTATTTACCAACCGCCGTTTGGGTAGCTATGTATCTGTATTTTGGGATTACTTTGAGGAGACTTCCTGATGCCCTGAAAAAAAGATATGAACGCTACTATACAAATGAACATATAACGGTCATAACAAAATGTTGGTCTTATGCTGCTTTATTAGCATTTTTGATAACAGCAATTTCGATGATGATGGAGTTATTTGGGGGTCAAGTGCAATCAAGACTTGTTGGCTTAGTCTGTGGGATAGCTATCGTGATTTTTATGATGATACTTCATATATATATTCGTATCAAAGAGCGTATTGGTAAAGAATAAAAGTGAGAAAGACACGGGAGTTCTTTTCGCTCCCGTGTCTTTTATAACGGTTTACCCGTTTATATTATGAACGGGTAAAGCGCTTTGCGCGGCTTTACGGAAGATTTGGAGCGGTCCCCGCCCCGGAGAACCGCCCCCGCGGATCACCGTATTCTGTCCGGATGATAGACGATGTTTCCCACGCCGCCGTCCGCCCTGGTGAAGGTGGTGAAGTCCATGGCCTTGGCGATGCGGACGGGTTCGCCGTGGAATCCCCGGAAGGGCATATCGTCCGTCGCGCCCCGGAGAATATCGCCGGCCACCGCGATTACGCCGTCCATCAGGTCGGGAGTCCCCAGACCGTCGGGGCCGTGGCAGAGCAGGACCCGGTCGTACCGGCTCTCCACGGCGGCCTTCAGGCGGAGGAGCATCTCGCGGTACTCCGCCACTGTGGAGCAGGTCCTGTCAAACAGAAAGGTAAACGGATTGCAGGCGTCGCCCAGCAGAAGGGTCCTCAGTTCCGGAATGAGCACGGTCACACAGCCCGGCGTGTGGCCGGCTCCCTCGTGGATCTCAAGCGTCACCCCGCCCAGATCGAAGACGTCCCCCGGGCTGAGGGGATGGAATTGGTCAAAGGGCCTGGGCGCCTCCAGCATATCCGCGGTCACGACCGCCGCCGCCCGCTGGCCGCCGGACGCCACGCTGCCGTGGATATAGTCCAGCCGCCGCTCCATGGCGCTGTGCTCCTCATACACCGCCCGGTCCAGCGGGCTGATCCACGCGTCCTCAAACGCCCCAGCGCCCATGGCGTGATCCACATGGCCGTGGGTGAGGAACACCTTCACCGGCTGTTTTGTCAGCGAGCGGACGCATTCGGCCAGGGGGCCGCAGCCCGCGCCCGTGTCCAACAGGGCGGCCTCGCGGTCGCCCCTGACCAGATAAAAGTGGGTGCCGGCGATGTCCGTGATCCGAATGACGCGGCCGTCAATGGGGCGGACACGAAACCTGTCTGTCATGTTCCCCGCTCCTTTCGCGGAAAATTTCAGCGGGCCTCCGGGGATATTTCAGCGAAGCGTATCTCCAGGGGCGCCAGCGTGGGGGAGTAGGTGAGCTGCCCGTTTTCGCAGTCCAGATATTCGGAGTGGAACCCCGGGACGCAGGTGCGCCGGTAAACCTCGCTGTCGGCGGAGGACAGCGGCATGGCGCCCATCCTCACCCACAGATCGAAGGCGGAGCCGCAGTCCCGGTTCACAAAATACTCCTTGACCACATACCGCCCGTCCTCCATGCCGGTCAGGGGGATGGAAACGGCGATACGGCGGGTCATATCAAAGGGAGCGTACCGGCTGGTGGGGGTGACGCCGATGGAGTCTCCCGCGGCGAAAAGGGCGCCGTAATGGACGTAGTTGTAGGTGATGATTTGAACGCGGTTCCCCCTCCGGGTGACAAAATAGCCGTCCCCCCGGGCCAGAAGTTCGTCCCCAAGGCGGCTGGCGAAGTCGAACGCGTAAAAGACACTTTTCCGCACGCCGTTGATGGTGTAGATGCCCAGCCCGCCGTGGAAGATGTGGTCGCTGTCCGGCAGGGGATTCTCCTCGATAAAGTCGGTGAGGCTCCAATATCCGAAACTGTCCAGCCTGTCGTAGTTCTCCAGCAGATTCTTCAGAATATAGCAGGACTTGAAACAGGTGTCGCTGACCAGGTTCCGGTGGGACAGGGTCAGGTTCCACTCGGTCAGGTAGACGGGCAGGCCGCCCACGCCCAGTCCCTTGAACAGTTCGCGCACGGCGGCGATGAACTGCGCGAAATCGTCGCTCTCCTCCGGGAGCCGGGATCTCGGCGCGTTGGCGATGTTCATGTCCACCGCGTCCCGGGGGATAATGTCGGAATAGTAGTGGATGTTCATAAAGTCCGGTCCGCAGCCGTGGGAGAGGGCATACCGGATAAAGTGGGTGAGGAACACCGGCTCCCCGTTCCGGCGCATATACAGGAACGCCGGGGAGCCGAAACGGATCGCCGGGCAGACGGACTTCACCGTGTCGTAGGTGTTTTTATAGAACTCGCAGAACAGGCGGAAGTCGCCGAAGCCGAACATATGAACGGAGGTCTCGGGCTCGCACCAGACGCAGAAGGGCCATGTGACCACCTCATCCCGACCGAAACGGACGATGAGGTGCCGGGTAAAATCTGCGATGAGCGCGTTCCACTCGGCCATTTCCTTCGGCGGGCTGGTGTTAAAGGAGTTATAGAAGACGGTCTTATCCGGGTCGCGGGCCAGGGCGGCGGGCATAAAGGAGAGCTGAACGAAGGGCCTGAGCCCGATGGACAGCAGAAACTCCAGCGCCGAGTCCACCATCTGATAGCGGAACTGCAGCGTGCCATCGGGCAGCCGGCTGCAGACCATCATATCGTCGGAGAGGATCCCGTGGAATTTGATATATCTGTAGCCCACGGTGCTCTGAAGGTCCCGGAGCATCTGGCGGACGTCGTGATTGAGCAGATCCCGCGCCCGGCCGACGGTGATGACGTTCTTAAAGTTGTGGGTGAGCCGTCTCTGGACCCTCCCCGTGTTGACCGGGGCGACGCGGACCCGCTCCACGGTATCCGTAGCGGGCGGAGAGGGAAAGACCCCCGTCTGCTTTTCCGGGAGATAGTCCAGCAGGACGTGGAGGTAGTTGGAGGGCTCCGCCGTCAGATAGTAGAGTCCCTGGGTCCCGTCGGGGGACAGCTTGCGGTTCATGTCCCGTTTCCGGTAGGCGTTGGGCGTCACGCCGAACTTGGCCTTGAACGCGCGGATGAAGGTGTGGATCTCCGGGAAGCCGTTGTCCGCCGCCACCCGCTCCACCGTATGGTCGGTTTCGGTCAGGTCCTGGAGGGCGTGTTTCAGCTTCACATCGGTATAGTACTGGGAAAATTTCACCCCCATGTGCCGGCTGAAAAAGGCGGAGAGGTAGGGCACGGACAGCTGCTGACTGGCCGCCAGTTCGCTGAGGCTGATGTCCTCCCGGTAATGGGCCTCGATGTAGTCCATAATATCAGACAGGCGGCGGGTGTATTTCAGCCGCGTTTTGGACTGCCCCTTGCCGCCGATGCAGAAGTGGGCGGCCAACTCCGCCAGCAGAAAATAGCAGATGCTGTAATTCAGGTAATCCGTGCCCGGCTGGCGGTTGACATTGTTCAGGACCATGTGGGCTATGGCCCAGCGAATATTGTCATACCGGCCGGGGTCGGCGTCGGCGGCGCTGTTGCAGTCGAACTCCATGTCGTCCGCGCTGTCCTCGCCCAGCCGGAACAGCTCCGGCTGGAACTGCAGGGCGATCATCACGGCGCCCTCCTCGGAAAAGATCCCGTGGATGCTGTTGGAGTTGATGAGGATCACGTCGCCGACGGACAGGGCATAGGACCGCTCGTCCATGCTGACGTGGACCTTTCCCTCCAGCACAAACAGCAGTTCCAGACTGCGGTGCCAGTGGCGCGTGACGCTCCCGACCTTGTGAATAAAGATCTTCAGGCGCAGATTTTGCGGAAATTTGATGATCTCATGCCGTTCTTCCATGACATTCTCCACCCCGATCGATAATTTCATTGATATTTTCTCTTATTATAACAAACGAGGCGGCCGTTTTCAAGGGAAATTGGATAAATTTTAATCATTCCATTCCCCGGCTCCCCCATGCGGCAAGTTGTACATTAAAAATTATACATAAAAATCAAAAATTTTGCTATTGTTATGCTGTGTACAAAAGTGTTAAACTGTTTCTGGATTGTGAACTGGATATCTTGCAAAACGCCGAAACAGGTTTTGTGAAATTGTCATTCAGCGGAGGGGGAGAGGCTATGAGCGGCGAAACGATCATTGAGATCCGGCATATGCACAAGGCTTTCGGGCCGACGATCGCCTTAAAGGATGTGGATTTCACCCTGCACAGGGGCGAGATCCGCGGACTGATCGGGGAGAACGGGTCCGGCAAGTCCACCATCATGTCCATCGCGTCGGGTATGCAGAAGGCGACCAGCGGAGAGATGACCTATCTGGGCAAGCCCTGGAACCCCAGCACCATGGTGGAGGCCCAGGACGCGGGCATCTCCATGATCCTGCAGGAGGCCAACACCATTCCCGGGGTCACGGTGGCGGAAAATATCTTCGCCGGCCACGAGAAGGAGTTCGCCAAACTGGGCGTCATCAGCATGAGCAAGATGTACAAGGCGGCGGACCAGGTGCTGGAGAAGTTCGGCATCGGCCACATCAAGGCCAGGGACCCCATCGACAGCTACACCTTTGAGGACCGCAAACTCATCGAGATCGCCCGCTGCGTCACCGACGACACGCAGATCCTGGTAGTGGACGAGACCACCACGGCCCTGTCCCTGGAGGGGCGCGAGATCCTCTACAAGCTGGTCCACCGGCTGGCGGAGGAGGGCAAAGGCGTGGTGTTCATCTCCCACGACATGGACGAGATCCTGGAGCAGTGCACCGACCTGACGGTCCTGCGGGACGGCGACATCGTGGGTATGCTGACCCGGGAGGAGATGGACGCCCCCGACGCGGTGCAGCGCATCCGCTACCTGATGGTGGGCCGGGAGATCGGCGAGAAGTACTACCGGGAGGACTACGATCCCAGCTGCCAGAGCGACGTGGCTCTGGAGTACGACCACGTGACCTTCGGCGGCATCAAGGACTTCTCTCTGACGATACACCGGGGCGAGATCGTGGGCCTGGGCGGCCTGTCCGGCTGCGGTATGCACGAGATCGGCCGGGCGGCCTACGGGCTGGAGAAGCTGGAGTCCGGCAAGGTGCTCCGCAACGGCAAGCCGGTGACCGACCCGCTCAACGCCATCCAGAACGGCATCGGCTACATCTCCAAGAACCGGGATACCGAGGCTCTGATCCTGGAGGCGGCCATTCAGGAGAACATCGTACTCCCCTCGCTGACCGCCCTGAGTAAGCACGGTTTCATCTCGCCCAGGGACGAGAAACAGATGTCCGACAAGGAGATCGACTCCTTCCGGATCAAGTGCAACCACGGCGGGCAGTGGGTCAACACCCTGTCCGGCGGCAACAAGCAGAAGGTGTCCTTCGGCAAGTGGACCGCCAAGGGGTCCGAGGTCATCATCATGGACTGCCCCACCCGCGGCGTGGACATCGGCGTGAAACAGGCCATGTACACGCTGATCGAGGAGATGAAGCGGAAGGGCAAGGCCATTCTGATGATCTCCGAGGAGCTGGCCGAACTGATCGGCATGGCGGACCGCCTGCTGATCATGAAGGACTTTGAGGTGACCAAGGAATTTGTGCGTTCGCCGGACCTGAAGCAGACCGACATCATTGAGTACATGATTTAAGGGGGGCGGCAGACATGACGACGGAAACCAAGAAATTCGATTTCAAGGCCTGGGTCAAGTCCCACGCCATGGATCTGGCTGCCTACGGCGGCCTGGTGGTGTGCATTATCATCTTCACCATCTTCCCACCCTTCTTTGGCGAAAACCTGTGGTCGGCGGCCAAGCTGTCCACCCTGATGTCCAACGTGATCGTCACCGCCCTGCTGTCGGTGGGCGCCGTGTTCATCTACTCCATGGGGTGCATGGACATCAGCGTAGGCGGTCAGGTGGGTCTGTACGCCACCATCATCGTGGTGATGGGCAACGCGACCGGCAGCCTGATCCCCGGCATTCTCCTGTCCGTGGTCATCGCCCTGGTCATCGGCGTGATCAACGGCGCCACGGGGCAACTGCTCCACATCTATCCCATCATCTCGTCCGTGGTCTTTATGATGATCCTCAACGGACTGAGGAGCATCATCTACAACAAGATGGGCTCCCGGAACGTGGTACTCACCGGCGTGGACTACCGGATCTTCCGCAGTCCCGTTCTGATGGTGGCCGTGCTGGTGGTGGAGTTCCTCATCGTCAGTTTCCTGTTTAATTACACCAAGCTGGGCAAGAACGCCAAGGCCATCGGCGCCAACCCAACGGCGGCCGAGCAGAGCGGCATTCACCCCATTCTCTACCGGGTGCTGCCCTATGTGGTGTTCGCCTTCTGCGTGGTGACGGCCTCCGTCTTCCAGATGGGCTACACCGGCTCCGCCTCCGACTCCACGGGCACCGGCTTTGAGATGAACGTGATGGTGGCTCTGATCCTGGGCGGTATGCCGCTGTCCGGCGGTATGCGCTCCAAAGTGTCCAAGGCCGTGGTCGGCGCGTTTACCTTCTCTCTGCTGGAAGTCGGTCTGCCTCTGATCGGCGTGCCCAGCAACATGACGTTCTTCGTGAAGGCCATCATCTTTATCATCGTCGTGTTGATTACCTGCCGGAAGCAGTCCGGAACGCTCCCGAGGTAATATAAGCGCAGCCCAAATTATTTAAGGAGGAACAAGAAATG
>CAYPEE010000020.1:11566-16860 GCA_964409665.1 uncultured Oscillospiraceae bacterium | reverse complement strand
GGGGGCGGCGGCCCCTGCAAAATCAGAACTGCTCCAGGAACCGCACGTCGTTTTCAAAGATCAGGCGCAGGTCGTCGATCTTGAACCGGCGCATTGCGGTGCGCTCCAGGCCGAAGCCGAAGGCCCAGCCGGAGTACGCCTCCGGGTCGATGCCGGCCATCTCCAGCACATGGGGATGGATCATCCCCGCGCCCAGCAGCTCGATCCAGCCCTCGCCCTTGCAGGTGGGGCAGCCCGCGCCGCCGCACTTGTGGCACTGCACGTCCACCTCGCAGGAGGGCTCGGTGAACGGGAAGTGGTGGGGGCGGAACCGGGTCTTGGTGTCCTCCCCGTACATCTTCCGGATGACGGCGTTCAGGGTGCCCTTCAGGTCGGCCATGGTGACGCCCTGATCGATGACCATGCCCTCCACCTGGTGGAACATGGGGGAGTGGGTGGCGTCCACCTCGTCCTTCCGGTACACCCGGCCGGGGGCGATGATGCGGATGGGCAGGGGCATGGAGTCCATGGCCCGCACCTGCATGGGGGAGGTCTGGGAGCGGAGCATCACCTTTTCCTCCCGATCGAAGTAGAAGGTGTCCGACCAGTCCCGGCTGGGGTGGCCCGGCCCGGCGTTCAGCCGGTCGAAGTTCAGCTCGCCCAGTTCGATCTCAGGCCCGTCCAGCACGGTGAAGCCCATGCCGATGAAGATCTCCTTCATCTCGTCCAGGGCGAGATACATGGGGTGCCGGTGGCCCACGGCGACGGCCTTGCCGGGGACAGTCACGTCCACCGCCTCGGCCCTGAGCCGGCGCTCCAGAGCGGCGGCCTCCAGCTTCCGGGAGGCGTCCTCCAGGGCGCTCTCCAGTGCGGAGCGCACCTCGTTGGCCAACTGGCCCATGGCGGGGCGCTCCTCGGCGGACAGCCCGCCCATCCGCTTGAGCAGCGCGGTCAGTTCGCCCTTCCTGCCCAGGTACTTCACCCGCAGGGCGTCCAGTTCCGCCCTGGACCGGGCCCTCTCAAAGGCGGACAGGGCCGTCTCCCGGATCTTTGCCAACTGTTCTCTCATTTCCAAAACTCCTTTGCGTTGAATAGAAAAGCCTTTCCCCCCGAACAGATCGGGACGAAAGGCAAACCCTCCGCGGTACCACCCGCATTCGCGCGAGAACGCGCGCGCTTCAAACCCCGTAACGGCGGGCCGCCGTCCCGCTCTCGCGGGCCGCTCCCGGGCGAACAGGCGACACGTTCCGGGGCGGCTTTCAGCCGGCGGCCGCCCCTCTCTTGGAAACGCAGACTCGCGATTTTCCCGTTCCTCGCATTTGCACCCAATCTTTATATCATAAAAGGAGTTGAAATGCAAGGACAATTTCACTATAATAAGGGGGATATTGAAAGGAGGCCGCGCCTATGCTGCCTGTCGCTACCGCCGCGCAGATGAGAGAACTGGACCGGGTCGCCATAGAGGAGCGGGGCATTCCCTCCCTGGACCTGATGGAGGAGGCCGCCCGGGCCGTGGCCGGGGCGGTGATGGAGCTGGTCCCCCCGCCCGAACAGCGCGGGGGCGGTTTTGCCACCGTCATCTTTGCCTCCTCCGACGGCGAAGAGCCCTCCGAGGAGGACCGGCGGCAGATGGAGGAGATCCGGGCCATTGTGGAGTCCAAAAACGCCGACCCCACCCCCAGAGTCGCGGTGTTCTGCGGCCCCGGCAACAACGGCGGGGACGGTCTGGCCGCCGCCCGGCTGCTGCTGGCGGAGGGCTATCGGGTCCGGGCGTATCTCATCGGCAGCCGGGCCGGAATGACCCCCGACTCCGCCGCCAACGCCGCCCGTCTGGAGGAGGCGGGCGGGACTATCGAGCCGTTTCGGGTGGACTTGGACCGCCCGGAGGCGCTGGACGGGGACACCCAGCTCCAGCTGGCCTGGCTGTCCACCTGCGACTGCGTGGTGGACGCCCTGTTCGGCATCGGCCTGTCCCGGCCGGTAGAGGGGGAGTTTTTGAACGCTGTCCGGTATATCAACCTGGCCATGGGCCACGTCCCCGTCGTGGCCTGCGACATCCCCTCCGGCGTCAATGCGGACACCGGGGAGGTCATGGGGGAGGCGGTGAATGCCGCCGTCACGGTGACGTTCACCTGCGGCAAGCCGGGGCTGTACCTGGGCGAGGGGGCCGCCCGCGCGGGCGAGGTCCGGGTCGTGGACATCGGCATCCCCCAAAACCTGATAGTTCACCGCGTCCACCGCGCCCCCGACCGGATCATGGGGGTGCAGGGAGACGTTCAGATCCCCCGCCGTCCCCGCGCCGCCCACAAGGGCGACTTCGGCAAGGTATTCCTTCTGGCCGGGAGCGTGGGCTACACCGGGGCCCCGGTTTTGGCGGCCAACGCCGCCGTCCGCGCCGGGGCGGGGCTGGTGTACCTGGGGGTGCCGAAGGAGATCTATCCCATCGTGGCCGTGAAATGCGACGAGGCCATGCCCTTCCCCCTGCCGGATGATTACGCCGCGGTTCTGGAACGGGCGAAGGGCTGCGGCGCGGCCCTCATCGGCCCCGGCCTGGGCCGCGCCCCCGAGACGGAGGAGCTGGTCCTCCGCCTGCTCTCCGATCTGGACATCCCGGCGGTGCTGGACGCCGACGGCATAAACGCGCTGTCCGGGCATATAGATGTGTTGGACAGACGCTCCGCCCCCACGGTGCTCACCCCCCACGACGGGGAGTTCTCCCGGCTGACGGGCTGCGAACTGCCCGTCCATGACCGGCTGACCGCCGCCCGTGATTTCGCCGGGGCCCACAACTGCGTCATGGTCCTCAAGGGCCACGGCACGGTGACCGCCTCGCCGGAGGGCCGGTGCTTCCTCAATACCACCGGCAACCCCGGCATGGCAAAGGGCGGCTCGGGGGACGTGCTGGCGGGGATCATCGCCGCCCTGCTGGTTCAGAAGCCCCTGAACGGTCCCCACACCGATCTGGCGCAACTGGCCGCCGCCGGGGTGTACTGGCACGGCGAGGCCGGGGACCGGGCCGCCGCGCGGCTGGGCGAGTACGGCATGACGCCGTCCGATCTGCTCACCGAGCTGCCGGGGGTGCTGCGGGACCACACGGAGCGCGTTCCGACTACCTGGAAACGGGGGATTGACTGAGTGCGAAGACTGCTGGCCTGTGTACTGACGATGACCCTGCTCGCGGCCTGCGCCCCGGCGGGAGAGACCCCGGAGGACGCGGCCTTCCGGCTGCAGGAGCGCTACCGCTCCGTGGCGGGCTTTACCGCCACCGTGGACCTGACGGCGGAGTACGGCGACAAGGTCTATGACTTCACGGTGGACGCCGAGTGCCGCAGGGACGGCGAGACGGTGCTCACCATCACCGCGCCGGAACTGATCGCCGGCATCACCGCCCGGCTGGCCGAGGGGGAGACCGTGCTGGAGTACGACGGCGCCGCCCTCTCCCTGGGCGATCTGGACGGGGAGGGCCTGACCCCCGTTTCCGCAGTCCCGGAACTGTTCCGGCAGGCGGCCTCCGGCTATATGGCCCGGTGCGCCTGGGCGGACGGGGAGCAGACCCAATTACAGGCCCTCTGCCGGGACCCGGAGGCGGAGGAGGGCACGGGGACGGAGTTCCTCATGCTCTTCGACCGGGCGACCTTTGCCCCCATCCGGGCGGAGATGAGCCGGGACGGGGTGCGGGTGCTCACCGCCCAGTTCAGCGATTTCACCTTTTTGGAGATGACCGACGATGACACAAGAGACGGCCAGGACCTGGGCTGAGATCAGCCTGGCGAACCTGGAACACAACTACCGCGCCCTGCGCGCCTGCGCCCCGGACAGCAGGTTCCTGGGCACGGTAAAGGCCAACGCCTACGGCCACGGGGCCGTCCCGGTGGCGAAGAAGCTGGAGGCGCTGGGGGCGGACTTTCTGGCGGTGGCCTGCCTCGGCGAGGCCAGGGAACTGCGGCGGGCGGGGATCTCCGCCCCCATCCTGATCCTGGGGACGACTCCCCCGGAGTTCGCCGGAGAACTGGTGGATCTGGACGTCACCCAGAGCGTTTTCACCCCCGAACTGGCAAAAGCCCTGTCCGACGCGGCCGGGGCCCGGGGCAGGCGCGCCAAAGTCCATCTGAAATGCGACACCGGCATGAGCCGCCTGGGGGTCCTCTGCCAGGACCCGTCCGCCGCAGCGGACGAGTTGGCCGCCCTGGCCGCCTGGCCCCACCTGGACGTGGAGGGGGTCTTCACCCACTTCGCCGCGTCCGACGAGGCCGGGGAGGACAGCGAGACCTACACCATGCTCCAGTTCACCCGTTTCCTGGACACCCTGGCCCGGTGCAGGTCCGGGCACGGCCTGGAATTTGAGATTCGCCATTGCGCCAACAGCGGCGCTGTGTTACAATACCCCTGTACGCACCTGGACATGGTCCGGCCGGGCATCGCCCTCTACGGCTGCTATCCCGACCCCTGCTGCGAGGGGCTGGACGGCCCCGGCCTGCGCCCTGTGATGGCCCTGAAAAGCCGCGTGGCCGCCGTCCGGGAGTTTCCGGCGGACACCCCCGTGAGTTACGGCCGCACCGCAAAGTTCGGCCATGGCGGCGGGCGGACGGCGGTACTGCCCATCGGTTACGCCGACGGGCTCCACCGGGGGCTGTCCAACGCCGGCTCCGTGTGGCTGGGCGGACAGCCCCGCCCCATCATGGGCCGGGTGTGCATGGATATGTGCATGATCGGCCTGGACGGGGAAGCCGCTGTCGAACCGGGGGACGTGGCCGAGATCTTCGGCGGGGACCTCCCCATTGAGGTCAACGCCCGCGCCGCCGGCACCATCTCCTATGAGCTGCTGTGCGCCGTCTCCCCCAGAGTGCCGCGCCTCTATCCCGGCGCATAAGATAACAGGGGAGCCCGTTGCGGCCGCGCAACGGCGAGCCGCGGAGGTTTTGACCCTCTGCGGATGGTATAAAAACCTCCGCCCCGTGGGAGAATGATAGTACCCGGACTACATAGACGTAGCCGGGCACTATATCCGGCGGAGTGTGAAGTTCCTGTGGACAATAACGTCAAGCGAGGCGACATTTTTTACGCGGATCTGAGTCCGGTGGTGGGCAGCGAGCAGGGCGGCATCCGCCCGGTGCTCATCGTCCAGAACGACACCGGCAACAAACACAGCCCTACGGTGATCGCCGCGGCGATCACCTCCCAGATGGGGAAGGCCCGCCTGCCCACCCACATCACCCTGGCCGCCCACAGCTCCGGTCTGCCAAAGGACTCGGTGGTCCTGCTGGAGCAGATCCGGACGCTGGACAAAAAGCGGCTGCGGGAGCACATGGGCCGGG
>CAYPEE010000020.1:0-11556 GCA_964409665.1 uncultured Oscillospiraceae bacterium | reverse complement strand
GGCCGGGTGGACGATCAGGTAAGGCGGCGGGTGGACAACGCCATCGCCGTCAGTTTCGGCCTCAACCCGGAGCGACTGGTTTAACATTCACTGCCGACAGAGGGGGCGCCGGCCGGCGCCCCCCGATGATGGAGGGATACATATGAAGAAGTGGAAGATCGCCTGTATCATTCTGGCCGTGCTGCTGCTGGGCACGGCGGTCTATGCCGCCGCCTCCGCCGCGGGCGGCCAGGGGGATCCCCTGGTCACGCTCAGCTACCTGGACAGGATCTTCCGGCCCCAGGTGGAGCAGATGGCCGAGGACGCGGTAAACGAACACGAGGCCGAACTCCAGGACGCTTTGAACGACGCCATCGACCGGCGGGCGGGCGCCTCCACTTTTGAGGTGGTCACCCTGAGCCGGGGCCAGGTGCTCACCGGCAGGGTGGGCTGTGAGATCATGCTCCGGGTCGGCTCCGCCTCCGTGTCCAACGACGCTCCCGGCCTCATCGACACCACCGCCGGCGGCACCCTCGACAGCGGCGCCGCCCTGACCGCCAACCACCTGTACATGGTCACCATCGACACCCGCTCCGTCACCGCCGCCTCCGCCACCGTCAAGCTGCTGGTGCGGGGGCCCTACACGGTGCAGTGAGCCATTCACAGAATATTTACGGTTCCTTCGCAAACCGTTTAACTTTCGCCCCCTCCGGTGTGCTATGCTGTGTCTGTCAGGAAAAAGCAGCCAGACAGATGAAATCTCCCCTTTTCCCAATACCGGGGCCACTCCGGGACGCCGGATCCCCCGGACTACAAATTCCCAAAACCGCCTTCCGGCGGTTTTGTTTTTGCCCTTGAAAGCGGCGGGGGGATATGCTATCATGGGTCGGAGAGAACGGATCTATCGGGAGTGATAAAAGAACCGCCATGGAAATGATAGATACCTGCCCTTACCGATTGACCGCGTACCGCAATTCAGATCTGAACAGATTCGATATTGCCGGGCGCGGGAGATGTGGGAACGGTTTGTGAGATAAGTTCCGGTTTGTCAGGCAAAAACTGCCCTTCCATGGGCATTCACGGAGGTCGGATATGGACAAGCGGTGGTTTGACGATATGGAGGAGCGCATCCCCCGCGGGGAGGTGCGCACCCGGTTCGCCCCCTCCCCCACGGGGTATATGCACGTGGGGAACCTGCGCACGGCGCTCTACACCTGGCTCATCGCCCGGCACGCCGGGGGCAGGTTCCTGCTCCGCATCGAGGACACAGACCAGGGCCGGCTGGTGGAGGGCGCGGTGGACGTGATCTACGCCACCTTGCGCCGCTGCGGCCTGAACTGGGACGAGGGCCCCGACGTGGGCGGCCCGGCGGGCCCCTATATCCAGACCCAGCGGCGGCCCCTCTACCAAAAGTACGCGCGGTTTCTGGTGGAGAAGGGCGCGGCCTATTACTGTTTCTGCGAAAAGGCCGGGTCCAGGGAGGACGACCGCCGGTTCCAGCGCTCCGACGACCCCTGCCGGGATCTGGACCCCGCCGCGGCCAGGGCCAGGGCGGAGGCCGGAGAGCCCTGCGTCATCCGTCAGCGCATCCCCCGCCAGGGCAGCACCACCTTCCATGACGCGGTCTACGGCGACATCACCGTGGAGAACGCGGAACTGGACGACCAGATCCTGCTGAAACGGGACGGCCTGCCCACCTATAACTTCGCCAACGTGGTGGACGACCACCTGATGGGCATCACCCATGTGGTCCGGGGGGCGGAGTACCTTTCCTCGGCCCCCAAGTATGATCTGCTGTACAGGGCCTTCGGCTGGGAGATCCCCACCTACGTCCACTGCTCCTCCATTATGATCGCGGACCCCGAGACGGGGGCGGTCCGCAAGATGTCCAAGCGCCATGGGGACCCCTCGTATGAGGATCTGATGGCCCGGGGGTACCTCAGCGAGGCGGTGGTGAACTACGTCGCCCTGTTGGGCTGGGCGCCCCGGGGGGAGTTGGCCGAGCGGGAGTTCTTCACGCTGGACGAACTGGCGCGGGCGTTCGACATCGAGGGAGTGTCCAAATCCCCGGCCGCCTTCGATATGGCCAAGCTGACCTATTTCAACGCCTCCTATCTGCGCTCCATGGCCCCGGAGGACTTCGCCGCCGCCGCCGAGCCTTGGATCCGGCGGGCGGTGAAAAACCCCGCCCGCGACGCCGGGGAGATCGCCGCCCTGCTCCAGGCCCGGTGCGAGAAACTGTCCGACATTCCGGAGAAGGTGGACTTCTTCGACGCCCTGCCCGACTACGGCGCGGAGCTGTTTACCAACAAAAAGTCCAAGACCGACGCGGAGGTTTCCAGAGCCATGCTGGAGGCGGCCATCCCCATGCTGGAGGGGCTGCCCGACTGGAGCCGGGACGCCATCCACGACGGCCTCGTGGGTCTGGCCGGGACCCTGGGGGTGAAGAACGCCACCCTCATGTGGCCGGTGCGTATCGCCGCCGCCGGAAAGGCGGTCACCCCCGGCGGCGCGGTGGAGATCTGCCGCATCCTCGGCAGGGACGAGACCGTCAGACGCCTCAGGCTGGGGCTGGAAAAGCTGGACCGCGCCAGCGGATCATAAGCGCAAAAAGAGTGGTTTTCGCAGCGAAAACCACTCTTTTTCTATACGTCCGCGGCGCGTCAGCCGTCCAGGGCCAGGGAAGCGGCCAGCAGCTTTTTGGTGTAGTCGTGTCTGGGGCGGTCATAGACCTCGTCCATGTCCCCCTGCTCCACGACCCGGCCGCCGGTCATCACCGCCACCCGGTCGCACAGCTGATAGACCACCGCCAGGTCGTGAGAGATAAGCAGATAGGACAGGCCCAGCCGCTCCCTCAGGTCGGCCAGAAGGCGGAGGATCTGGGCCTGCAGCGTCACGTCCAGGGCGGAGACGGGCTCGTCCAGCACGACAAACCGGGCCCCCTGGATCAGCGCGGCGGCGATGGCCGCCCGCTGGCGCTGGCCGCCGGACAGTCTGGAGGGTTTCCGGGCCAGATGCTCCGGCTCCAGTCCCGTCAGAGCGGCCATCTCCTCCACCCTGCGGCGGCGCTCCCCCTTATCCCTCCAGCCGGCGGCCCGGAGGGGCTCCTCCAGGATCCAGCCCACCGTTTTGGCGGGGTTCAGGGAGCCGTAGGGGTCCTGGAAGACCATCTGAGGGCGGGGGCTGTTCACGATCAGTTCCCCCTCGACGTCTGTGACCAGGCCCAGCAGACATTTGGCCAGGGTGGACTTGCCGGAGCCGGACTCGCCCACGACGCCCAATGCCTCCCCGGGGGCGAGGGACAGGCTCACGTCCCGGAGGACCTGCCTGCGCCCCTTCCCCCTGCCGTAAAAGCTGTTCAGATGGGAGACGCGGAAGACAGGCTCAGCCACGGTCAGCGCCCCCTTTCCGTTTTTTCCGGGAGGGCCGGGCGGCGATGAGCAGCCTGGTGTAGTCCTCCCGGGGGTGGCGGAACACATCCTCGGTGGGGCCGGCCTCCACGATCCTGCCCCTCCGCATCACAAGCACCCGGGGACACAGGGCCCGGACCACCGCCAGGTCGTGGGAGATAAACAGGATCGCCACCCCCTCGGCGCGGTTGATGTCCCTCAGGGTTTCCAGGATCTGGGCCTGAATGGTCACGTCCAGGGCGGTGGTGGGTTCGTCAGCGATGAGCAGCCTGGGCCGCAGCACCAGGGCGGAGGCGATCATGGCCCGCTGGCGCATCCCGCCGGACAACTCATGGGGCCAGGCGTCCCACACCCCCTCCGGGTCGGGAAGACCGGCCAGAGCCATGGCCTCCAGAGCCCTGGCCTTCCGCTCCCCGGCGGGCATTTTGCCGTGGATGCGCAGCGCCTCCTCCACCTGTTTGCCCACCCGCATGGTGGGGTCCAGGCTGGTCATGGGCTCCTGGAAGATGATGGACAGTTCGTTCCCCTGGTACTCCCGCAGTTTCCGGGGAGAGAGGGAGAGCAGGTCCTCCCCGCCGAACAGGATCTCGCCGGTGACGCGGGCGCGGGGATTCTGGAGAATGCCCATGATGGCGTGGGCGGTCATGGACTTGCCGGAGCCGGACTCGCCCACGATGCCCACCACCTCGCCCTCCTCCATCTGGAGGCAGAAACGGTCCACGGCGTGGAATGGCTCAGGGGTGTCGGTGAACGTCACCGACAGGTCCCGGATGTCCAGCATCATGACGCCGCCCCCAGTTCCCCGCGGACGCCCTCGCCCGCCAGACCCACGCCCAGGATCAGCAGGATGATGACCAGGGCGGGAAAGGCGGCGAACCAGGGCGCCTTCATCAGATGGGCCTGGGACTCGCTGAGCATATAGCCCAGGCTGGGCTCGGTGGGACTGACCCCCACCCCCAGATAGCTCATGGACGCCTCCGCCAGCACGGCGTTGTTGAAACCGATGGTGAGCCCGGACAGCAGCACCGGCCAGACGTTGGGCAGGATGTGGACGAAGATGATCCGCGCGTCGGACACCCCCATCAGTTTGGCCGACTTCACATAGTCCAGGTCCCGCTGTTTCAGGTACTCCCCCCGGACCAGCCGGGCGAAACTGGGGACAAACAGCACCCCCAGGGCGGCGATCATGTTGTGTTTGCCCCGGCCCAGCAGGGCGATGGCCGCCAGGGCCAGCAGGATGCTGGGAAAGGCGGACACCGCGTCGCACAGGCGCATCACGAGGGCGTCGGCCGCGCCGCCGTAGTAGCCGCAGAGGGCTCCGATCAGCAGGCCGAACACAAAGCCGATGACCAGCACCGCCGCCGCGATGGTCAGGGTGGTGCCCGCCCCCTCCAGAGTCCGGGAGAAGATGTCCCGGCCCATGTGGTCGCAGCCGAACGGGTGCGTCAGGGAGGGCGGGGCGTATTTGTCCGCCGCGCTGCGGGCGGAGGGGTCGTAGGGAGTCCAGAAGAAACCCAGGACGATCCACGCGATCATGGCGGCGGTGAGGGCGGTCCCCACGGTGAGATACCAGTTTTTCCGCTTCACGCCCCTCACCTCCCGCCGATCCGGGGATCCATCACCCGGTAGAGGACGTCGGCCAGGAAGTTGCAGCAGACCACCACGAGGGCCACCAGCACCACGATGGCCTGCACCACCGGGTAGTCCCGGTTGCCGATGGAGGTGACCAGGACGCGGCCCACCCCCGCCACGCCGAACACCTGCTCCACCACGATGGAGCCGGCCAGGATCTCCGCGATGGTCATGGCCAGGAAGGTGACCACCGGGATCATGGCGTTGCGCAGCGCGTGGGTCCAGAGCGCGGCGGTTTTGGAGCGGCCCTTGCTGTAAGCCGTGCGGATGTAGTCCTGCCCCATCTCCCTCAGCGCCGAGCCCCGCAGGAGCCGGACCGCCATGGCGCTTTTGGGGATCGCCACCGCCAGGGCGGGAAAGAGCATATACCACAGGTGGGGCAGCAGGCCCTCCGAGAGGGGGACGTACTGGGGCTGGAACCAGTGGAGTACCAGGGCGAATACATACATGAGCCCGATGCCCAGCACGAAGCCGGGCACCGACATGGCCAGCTGGCCCAGCACCGTGAGGACTCTATCCAGCCAGCCGCCGGCAAATCGGGCGCACAGAAGGCCCAGGGGGATGGAGATGACGAGTATCAGCGCGAAGGCCAGGGCCGCCAGGGTCAGGGTGGCCCCCACCTTGGGCCCCAGCAGTTCGGCCACCGGCATATCAAAGTTGAAAGAGTCTCCGAAGTCGCCGGTGACGAACTCGCCCAGCCACTTCAGATACCGCTGCCACACGGGCAGGTCCAGGCCCATCCGCTCCCGGAAGGCCCCGATCTGGGCCTCGGTGGCGTTCAGGCCCAGGACGGCCTCGGTGGGGTCGCCGGGAATGACGGAGAAGGCGATGAAGGCCAGCACCGTCACCAGCAGCAGGGTACCGATCAGGAGCAGCGCCCGTTTCACGATCGCCTTTGCCATGGGCCGCGCCTCCTTTCCTCAAAATCAGGCAGTGCATCCGGAAAAAACGCGAAAACGGCCCGCCCCCCGCGGGAAACGCCCGCGGAGGCGGGCCGAAGGGGATCACTTGTAGCGGATGCTGGACATATCCAGCACATAGGTGCAGTAGAACTGGAAGCTGTCGGGGTCCAGCCGGGGGGAGAGGACCACCAGATCGCACAGGTCCTGGATCCAGAGAGAGGCGGCCTGTTCGTTGAGGATCCGCTCCGCCCGCTGGTAGAGTTCCACCTGCTCGGCCTCGTCCAGGGTGGTCTGGGCCCTGGCCACGGTCTCGTCAAACTCCGCGTCGGAGAAGTTGATAAAGTTCTTGCTGTGGCCGGAGGCGTAGCGCGCCAGCATCTCCCGGGCGGTCATATCGCTGGCGGAGATGCCGCACACGGTGGTCTCAAAATTCCGGCCCCGGTACACGTCGCTGACCCAGGTCTCCCACTCCACGGGGACCACCTCGGCCCGGATGCCCACCTCTTTCAGCTGGTCCGCGATGACCACGGCGGTGTCCACGTGCTGGGCGTAGTTGGAGGGGACGGTGATGGTCATATCAAAGCCGTCGGGATAGCCGGCGTCGGCCAGCAGTTCTTCGGCCCGCTGAAGGTCCTGGGTGTAGACCTCGGCCAGTTCGGGCAGGAAGTAGCGCTGGTGGGCGGGGTACATACTGGTGCCGGTGGGCACGCCCGCCCCGTCGCACGCGAACTCAATGATGTCGGGCACGCTGATGGCGTAGTACATGGCCTGACGCACCCGCACGTCGTCAAAGGGCTCGGCGGCGTTGTTGAGATACAGGGCCTGCACCAGTTTCATGGTGCTCTGGAGCACGGCGCAGTCCCCCACCTGGTCGGCGTAGGCGTTGGGCAGATGGATCACCATGTCCAGGGCGCCGGACTGGAGGGCCATCACCATGGAGTTGACGGCGGAGGCGCCGGTGTAGATGCGGAAGGTGACCTGGTCCAGATAGGCGGGATCGCCCCAATAGCCGCCGAATTTCCTCACCACCAGGCTCTCCTGGGGGGAGAAGGAGACGAAGGAAAAGGGGCCGGTGCCCACGGGATCCGCGGCGACGGTGTCCCCGGAACCGGCGGGGATAATGTAGGCGGCGGTGAGGAAATAGGGGAACTCCATACAGGGCTTGGCCAGGGTGACGGCCACCCGGCCCTCCCCGTCGGCCTCGATGGAGCGGATGAGGCTCTCTCCGGTGTCCAGAACAAAGGAGGAGAGGAGGGGCACCCCGCCGTTCTCCGCGCCGTTGCAGCGTCTCAGGGAATACAGGACGTCCTCCGCGGTGACCGGGTCCCCGCTGTGGAAGGTCACGCCCTCCCGCAGGGAGAAGGTGTAGGTGAGCCCGTCGGGGGACATCTCCCAGTCGCTGGCGACGGCCGGCTGTACGCTGCCGTCGGGACCGGCCTTCACCAGTCCCTCAAAGAGGTTGAACAGCACCTCGCTGGTCCCGGCGTTCACCGCCTTATGGGGGTCGAGGGTGTCCAGATCCTGTGCGATGCCTACCGTGACTGAGTTCTCCCCGGCCGGCCCGGCGGTCTGGGTGGGTAACTCGCCCGATTGTGCAGGCGCCGAGGGGCCGGTGCCGGGCCGCGTGCCTCCTGCGCAGGCGCACAGTGAGGCCGCAGGCATGGCCGCGACGACGAGCAGCAAAAGGGCCCGTTGGACGAACTTGGGCATTTTGCTTCTTCCTTTCTGCATTTCTCGCAACCTGATTCAGTTGGGCTGGCGTCCGCCAGCATGGGATATTGTAACAGCATGGAGGGAAAATTGCAATCCCTTTCTCAGGCGCGGGGCCGCCGGCCCCGTTTATCCGCGGAACAGTTCCCTCGTCCCGATGATCAGCAGGAACGCCCCGAAACATTTCCGCAGGATCTCCACGTCCAGCGCGGTGGCCAGCCATGCCGCCAGAGCCGTCCCCGCCAGTCCCGCCAGAATGGCGGGCGGCAGCGCCTTTTTTTCGATATACCCGTTTTTGACATGGGCCGGCAGGGCGGCGCCGGCGGTGGGCAGGAAGTAGAGCAGATTGATCCCCTGGGCCAGGTTCTGGGGCACCCCGGCAAAGCCGGTCATATAGATCAGCAGCAGGGAGCCGCCCCCGATGCCGAATCCGGACAGCACCCCGGCGGCCGCCCCGGCCAGCAGGGGGAGCAGCCATTCCGTCATAGCAGCGCCCTCACCCCGCCGTAGAGGATGAGCAGGGCGAACGCCCGCCGGAGCAGTTTCATGGACATCCGCCGGTACGTCCTCCCGCCGATGAGCCCGCCGACGAGTCCCCCCGCCAGATAGGGCAGCGCCAGCCGGAGATCCATGCTCCCCCGGTACCAGTAGATGCCGGCGGACAGGGCGCACAGGGGCGCGATGACCGCCACCGACGTGGCGAGGGCCTTCCTCCGGTCCAGGCCGCACTTGTCCGCCAGCATGGGCACCAGGACCATGCCGCCGCCCCCGCCGAAGAATCCGTTTACCAGCCCGGCGGCACCCCCCGCCGCGGCGTACCAGAGTTTTTTGGATGTCCCCGTGTTCAATCTGCTCCCCCGCCTTTCCCGATTTGGGTTAGTATGCCGCGGCGGGGCGGCGCTATGCGCCCGCCGGGGGCGTTTCCCTTTCAGCGCTTTTCAAAGATTTTTCTGGGGACCGATGTGCTTATATCCGGAAGGCAAAAAGGCGCGGCGGCCCGCCGGGAAAAGCGGACCGCCGCCGTATTCATACGGACAAAAGTCACACCAAAGTGATGAAATCCCGGCTGGCATAGCCCTCCTGGCCGTCCAGGGACACCAGATACCAGTTCTGGTACTGGTTCAGAACGGTGAGGCGGGCCCCGTCGTAGGCCCTGGCGATGACCGGGGCGGAGGTGGAGGGCCGGGAGCGGATGTTGAGGTAGCCCCAGTCCACGTCCACCACGCCCTGGCGGGAGGGGGTGGGCTCCAGGAAGGGGATGCCGAAGTACTCCGTCAGGGACAGGACGATGTTCCGGGCGATGGCGTCCAGGTTGTTTTTGACCCACGCCGCGTCGTCGGGGTTGTCGTGGTAGCCCAGTTCGAGAAACACCGAGGGGGCCCTTGGCTGCCGCACCTCGCCGATGGCGGTGGTGGCCTCGGTCCGCACCCGGTTGGGCAGGGGGTAGATGGTCTTCAGATTGTCGGCCACGATGGTGGCGGCCCGCTTTCCGTTGGCGCTGCCGGGATAATAGTACACGATGATCCCCCGCACATTGCCGTAGTTGTCGGGGGGCGCGGCGTTGGAGTGGAGCGCCAGGTGCAGGTCGTAGGTTCCGGCGTTGGAGGCCCGGATAGAGGAGGCCGCCGTCATCTCCGGCGTGTTTCGGGTGTATCGGATGCCGGAGGCGTTCAGATAGGGAACCATGGCGTCGGCCAGGTGGTTCATCCACTCCTCCTCGGTGCCGCCGTTGACATATTGGTTGCCCTCCTGGGTGGAAGGGGATAAGTAGATTACAGGCATAGGAAAACCCTCCTTTGTCTCCATCCTATGACAGGGGCGAAAGGAGGGTTCCCATGTAGGATCGCCGCCCTCGGCGGCCCCCTTGATATGCCCGTTGATTGTCGGCGGGCCGCCTATGGGGGCGGTCCCTACATTTTGCCCAGACGTTTTGTCAGAGCCGCGAACTGCTCCAGGCTGAGGATTTCCCCCCGGACGGCCTCCGGCAGGCCGCAGTCCAGCAGGATCCGCCGCAGTTCCTCTTTGGGGCGGCCGCCCCCGCAGGCGGAGGACAGGGCGTTCAGCAGCGTCTTCCTGCGCTGGGCGAAGGCGGCCCGGATCACCCGGAACAGGGAGGTCCGGTCCGCGTCCACGGGGGGCGTGTCCCGGATCTCCATCCGCACCACGGCGGAGGTCACCCTGGGGGCGGGGAGGAAGCACTCCGGCGGCACGTCGAACAGCGGCTCGCACCGGGCGTAGTACTGGCACAGCAGGGTAAAGGCCCCGTAGTCCGCCGTGCCGGGGGCGGCGCAGACGCGCCTTGCCACCTCTCTCTGGATCATGACCGTGACCGAGCGGAACAGCCCGCTCTCCAGCAGCCGGGTGATCGCCGGAGTGGTGATGCCGTAGGGCAGGTTGGCGCACACATGGGGGGAAAGGCCCTTCAGCGTTCCGGCGACCAGGGCGGACAGGTCCAGTTTCATCGCGTCGCCGGGGATGATCTCCGCGTTGGGGCAGCCGGCCAGCGTCTCGGCCAGCACGGGCAGCAGGGATCTGTCCAGTTCCACCGCCGCGACCTTTCCGGCCCGGGCGGCCAGTTCCCGGGTGAGACAGCCCACGCCGGGGCCGATCTCCACCACGCCGCAGGTCCGGTCCAGGCGGGCGGCGTCGGCAATTCGCCGGGGCGCCCAGTCCGCGATGAGGAAATTCTGCCCCAGCGATCTGGAGAAGCGGAACCCGTGCCGGGCCAGCAGGTCTTTGACCTCTTTGATGTTTGTGAGATCCATGGGGACACCTCCTGGGGCATGACGGACCAATTTGACGTTGCGGTAGGGGCGGGTCCCAGACCCGCCCGTGTTCCCGAAAACCGCCGCGTATCAACTGCGGCGGGCGGGTCTGGGACCCGCCCCTACGTCAGCCGTTTCTCGTAGGCCACCCTGCGGGGGTCGTGGCCCTCGGGCACGTCGACCAGCACGTTGCCCCGGTACTGGAAACCGCAGCGCCGGAGCAATCCCTGCATGGCCTTGTTTTTCTTGTGGGTGTCCGCCCGGAGCCAGCGCACGCCCCGCTCCAGCGCCAGCCGTTCGCACTCCCGGACGATCCGGTCGGACAGGGAGGCGCCCCTCCACCGGGGCGCCACCGCGCACCGGTGGAGGGCCGCGTAGGGCGCGTCGGAGGCCCACTTGCCATCGGTGATGGCGGCGTAGCCGGGGTCGGTCCCGAAGGCCAGGGTGAAGAAAGCGCCGATCTCGCCGCCGCAGTCCAGCACAAAGCACTCCCCCTTCGCCATGTCCGACAGGAAGTCCGTCCGGCCGGGATAGGGGGGATCGCTCCCGCCCCACTGGTCCACGCCGTGCTCCCGGAGATAGGTCCGCGCCGCCTCCGCGATGGCCTCCATGGCGGGGATGTCCGCCTCGGCGGCGGGCCGGCAGACGATCCCGCCGGGCAGGGAGGGCAAGGTCCGCTCCCGGTCCAGTTCGGACAGCAGTTTCCGGTCCTCTTTGGAGGACAGGTCCAGTTTCTCAAACAGATCGGGCCGCCGCTCCCGGGTCCGGGCGAGGGACTGTTTCCGCCGCCACCGCTCCACGGCCGCGTGATCGCCCTCCAGGAGGACCCTGGGCGCCGCCATGCCGTGCCACACCTCCGGCCGGGAGTACTGCGGATATTCCAGCAGCCCGTCCCAGTGGCTCTCGTTCTCAAAGCAGGAGGGGTCGGCCAGCACGCCGGGGACGAGCCTGCTCACCGCGTCGGCCACCGCCATGGCGGCGATCTCCCCGCCGGTGAGGACAAAGTCCCCCAGCGAGATTTCTTCCTCCACGCAGGCGTCGATGAACCGCTGGTCCACCCCCTCGTAGTGGCCGCAGACCAGGATCAGGCGGTCGTATTCCCAAGCCAGCCGTTTGGCGTCCGCCTGGGTGAAGGTCTTGCCGCAGGGGGAGAGGAAG
>CAYPEE010000019.1:0-17024 GCA_964409665.1 uncultured Oscillospiraceae bacterium | reverse complement strand
TTATTTTAATCAAAGAGATCTTTTGCCCTGCTGTAATTAAAGACCGGCCCCTCCAGGCACACATAGGTCTCATTGATTTTGCAGTGGCCGCACTTGCCGACCGCGCAGGACATTCTGCGCTCAAAGGATACCCAGATTTTCTCCTCGGGCACGCCGCATTTCATACACTCCGCCGCCGCGAAGCGCATCATCACCGGCGGTCCGACGATCACGACATTGTAATCGTCAAATTCCGCAAACGGCACCGACGGAATGTGCTTTGTCACCATGCCGGTCTCAAATCCCGGCGCCGAGGTGTTGTCCAGCGTCGGAATCGTGTGGAAACGGCCCTTGAATTTTTCGATCTCCTCCGTGAACAGCACGCAGTTGATGTCCTTGAATCCGGCGATCAGGTGGACGCTCTCGCATTCCTGCGGATGGTCATAAAAATAATTGAGCATGGTTTTGACCGGCGCCATGCCTGTGCCGCCGCAGATCACCACCAGATGTTTATGTTTAAACTGTTCGATCGGGAAGGCGTTGCCGTATGGCCCGCGCATGAACAGCATATCGCCCGGCGCCAGGCCGAAGATGCCCTCGGTCAGCCGTCCCACCTTGCGGATGGTAAACTCCACATATCCGTCACCCTTGCCGCTGACAGAGATCGGCGCCTCCCCGACCTTCGGGATCGAGAGCTGAAAAAACTGCCCGTGCCGTGTCTCCAGATCGCACTCCACACGGAAGGTATATTCCGCCCGGGTCTCCTTGATCACACTTAATATTTTATGGGGCGCTGGCATCATGATATTATCCATCCGACGTTCCCTCCCTTGCCTGAAGTTCGGCGCTCAGCGTATTGACAGCCTCGAAAAATGAGATCTCTTTCGGGCAGCGGATGTCGCAGCGCCCACAGCCCACGCACATATGCTCGCCGCCTCCGAAACGGGCGTTATAGTCGTAAACTTTGTGCAGCACCTTGAAGCGCATATTGGCGCCCGGCGTCTTTCTGGCCCTGGCCCCGCCCGCGGTCCTGGTGAAATCGTCCAGCATACAGGAGGACCACACCCGGCGGCGCTCCCCGTCGCGGCTGCCCTCGTGATAAATAATATCCACCGTATCAAAGCAGCTGCAGGTCATACAAACGGTATTGCAGCCGCCGCAGCCGATGCATTGATCGTCATATTTCTTCCAGAATTCCAATTCGCCGGCCGCTTTCAGGGTCTCCCTGTCCGGGATCTTCGGGAGCACGGCCCTGCGCTCATTTTCAGGCACAAACGCCGGCGCGTAATCCGTCTCCGTGATCGCGGCCGCCGCTCCGCCGTCCGTTCCGCCGCGGGCCGCCGCGTTCAGGGCGTCCTTGAAATACGGATCAAAATCGGGAGCTTTCACCGCCGCCAGCACACCGTCCCGCGTAAACCTCACGGCCATCGCGTAATCATCGGTTTGATTGGTCCCCATCGACACGCAGAAACAGCGTTCAAAACTGCGCGGGCACTCCATCAGCACGAATCTGACCCGGTCGCGCATACGTCTGTAATACAGATCGGGCTGCCCGTTGTGGAGGAAGATCTGATCCAGCCGGCGGATCCCGTTGATATCGCACGGGCGGGCAAAAATCAATATCCCCTTGCTTTCGTCGATTTCGGACGCCGCGCAGTCCTTTTCCGTAAAATAGATCATGGTCTGTGTGACCGGATAAATGACCTCCTTCGGCGAGAAATCCGACTGCCTGTCATAGACGATCTCTTTCACAGAGCGGATCTCACCGTAGCGCACCAGATCGGCGCCCTTCCGGGCGCCGCGGTTCGCCAGACATTTCGGCGCGTAGATCCTATATTTTTCGGACAGAGCCGCCAGAATTTGATCCATCGCCGCCGCAGACAGCGCGTAGGAGGCCATGGCGCCCCGTTCGCTGTCACACGGGCCGCCGGGCCGGGCGCCGCCGTCGCGGAGTTTCGCCGCCGCGATCAGTTCCGGCAAGATCTCCGCGTCGGCCCGCAAAAATTCCAGGGTCCTCCTGCCGACGGCCCGATAGAGCGGCGTGCCGGCATAGTTCAAAATGTCCGCGCAGAGATCCGGCGCCCACGCCAGCAGATGGTTTTTCAGAAAATCCAGCTGATCCTCCAGAAGTCCCTCCCCGCACAGCCAGGCCATATATTCCAGTTCGCAGGCCATGTGGTCTTCCAGATAATCGGACGGGACGTCCCCCAGTACCAGTCCGTGGGCGCGGTAAACGGCCCGCACCTGCTCCCAGGCCTCCTGCATCACGATCCGCTCCGGACTGGTGTAGACAGATTCATACGGCACGGCCGCCTTGCCCTGATTGGAACCGGCCGCCAGAAATACTTTCGCGTAATCCGCCGCCAGTTCCGTCAGCGCGTCCCGCTCCGGCCCCTGGACGTCCGCGCCGTCAAAACCCATCTCCCTCAGCGCGGCGAGCAGGGGCGCGTCGATCTCCTTTTTATACAGCCGGGCCAGCAGGCGGTACATGGTCTCTCTGGAGCGCCCGACCCGATCCAATTCACTCTTGTTCAATGCCCGCGCCCCCTTTGCGTCTCCCCGCATTCCCGCGGCATCACGTCGATCCAGTCCGCGCGGCGCAAAATATAGCGGACGGACGGTTTGGTGCCGAGATCCCGCAGATGGTAGACATTTTCCGGGCCGGCCTCGGCCAGACGTCTGGAGACGTCGCTCTGCGGATCGTCGAGATCACCGGCCATCAGCGCGCTGCCGGAGCAGTTGCGCACGCAGGCCGGAGTCTCGCCGTTCGCTCTCGAGTCCGCGCACAGGTCGCATTTGTCCATCACGCGCAACTCCCGATTCATAACATTGACATCATACGGACAGGCGTTTTTACAGCTCTGACAGCCGATGCACCGGCTCCGGTCGATATAGACCACGCCGTCCTCTGCGCTCTGATAACAGGCGCCGGTGGGACAGACGGCCACACAGGCCGGATCTTCACAGTGCTGGCACATGACCGGCAGAAAATACATCTGCAGATTCGGATAGATACCGGTCGGGCCGATCTGCCTGACCGAATTGCGGGAAACGCCGAGCGCGATATGATTTTCCATTTTGCACGCCACCTGGCAGCCCTTGCAGCCAATGCAGCGGTCCAGGTCGATCACAAAAGTCAGTTTACTCACGACCTCGCCTCCTGACGCTCTGCGGCGGCGTTTCCCGCCGCCCGCGCGTGATTCGGGTGATTTGGATACGGCACGTTCTCCGTCGGCGCGCTCGGCTGGGGCAGCCATGCCTTAAAGTCCTCCGGTTTTGTCCAGATCCCCTCCGGCGGCCCGTCCGCCCTGGACACTTTGACCAGAAAGCCGCGCAGCGTGTAAGTGCCGACCACGTCGTTGAACGGCGCGTCAGACTTGGTGAGCAGATTGACGTTCATTTCCTTCCAGCCGTGTGTCTCCGTATTCAGCGTCTCAGGATTCCAGAAGCGCTCCATATAAACCGCGCCCGGGTTGATGCCCTCGGTCACGGCCGCCACCGCCCGGATCCTGCCGCGCTTCGACTCGACCCATACCCAGTCGCCGTCGGCCACGCCGTATTTTTCCGCGGCGGACGGATGGATCCACAATTCCGGCACCGGGTAGATCTCGCGCAGCCACGGAATATTTCGCAGCGTATTGTGGTGATAAAACGGCACGCGCCCGCCGGTCATGACCAGCGGATATTCCCCCGCCATCTCCGGGTCCAGCGGGCTCTCGGACGGCTCCAGGTAATACGGCAGCGGATCGTAATCCTTTGACGCCGGCGGCAGTTCGCAGGCCGCGAACGGCCGGCCGGTCCTTGCAAGGGGGATCATGCTCTCCAGATAGAGTTCGCATTTCTTCGACGGCGTGGCAAACCCCTTCGGCCTGCCGGTCTTTTCGTCGATCTGCTGATACACATAATAAGAGGCCCAATCTTTTTTGCTCATATATGTGTAAGGCGTGATCTCTTTCAATCTTTCCCATGTAAGGCCGATCCTGCCCAGAAAATGGTCAAAGATCTCATCGACCTTTTCCCAGTACGGCAGATCGTCGCCCATGTACTCCGCGTCAAACGCCTTCGCGCAGGCCTCGTGCCCCAACTCGCCGCAGCGTCTGGCAAGTCTGGACCAGAAGACGGTCTCGTCCACAGTCTCCCACAGATGCGTCACCGCCTGGCGGGCGTTTAAGGTATTGCAGGTCTCCACCAGCATATCGGTCTCCAGCCATTCCTCCGCCGGGATCAGAATATCCGCGTAGGCCGAAAACGACGTCGGGTACATATACACATGGACAATGAAATCCAGCTCATGGATGGCCTTCTCCCAGCGCTGACTGTCGGCCACCGCGCCCATTTTGTTGCCGGAGCGGTCGATCCACACCCGCGGCTTGTACGGCTTGCCGGTCAGGATCGCGTCCAGAATACTGGACGGATGTCCCGCGTACCAGATATGAAGGCCCTTGTGCTCGATCCCGCCGAGGCGCTTTTTCAGCTGTTCGTCGGGCAGGCGTTTCGCCGCGATCGGCACCGGATAATTCGGCATATCAAATGTGCCGCTGGTGCGGAAGCGCTGCAAAAGCGCGCCCGGCCGCTCCACATTGCCCCTGAGAATATCAATGATGCACGCGGCCATGGCCGCCTGCACCGAGTTCGGCGTCTGGTCAGTGGCCACGCCGAGGGACAGACCGCTGGGCGTGTTTTCCGCGAACAGGCGGATGGCCTTTTCGATCTGCGCCGTGTCCAGCCAGCAGAGTTCGGCCGCCTTTTCCAGCGTATAGGGTTCCGCCCGCTCCCACAGCAGGGTAAAACCGGTCTTAAAGGTCTCGCCGCCGATTTCGTATGTACCGAACAGGGCGGCGTCCAGCCCGTCGTTCCACGGATATTCCAGCGGCTGCGCCCGGCCTGTCTTTTGATCCCAGACCATAAACGTGTCCGGCTCGTCCGGATCGCCGCTTACCCCGGCTCTCAGCAGCAGATTTGTCTTTGTATTGACCAGATAGGGCAGGTTCGTCCATTTGGTGACAAATTCTTTGTCGTACAACTCATTTTCGATCATGTAGCGGATCCACGCCAGCATCAGCGCCACGTCGCTGCCCGGACGGATCGGCAGCCACACGTCGGCCTTGGCCGCGTCCGGCGTAAAGCGCGGGTCGATCACCACGGTCTTCACGCCCTTGGCGCGCAGATCGACGACCATACCGCCGCCGCTGGCCGGACAGGAATAGGACGGGTCCGTGCCCCACAGCACCAGCGTTTGGATCGGCGTATCCTCCGGGAAATACAGTTCCAGCGCGTTGGAGTCAGCGATGCTCGGGTCCGTGCCGCCGTACATCATCGTGTAGGCCAGCACCCGCGGCAGATAGCACTGCGCGCACCCCGGCTCAAACCAGTTCGGCGTACCGAAAATATTGCAGAAACGGGCAATGCTCCAGATCTCCGGGTTGCCGCCGCCGCCCGTCGAACAAAATACGGCCTCCGCCCCGTACTTCTCACGGGTCTCCATCAGTTTCCGCGCGATGGTGTCGATGGCCTCATCCCACGAAATGCGCCGCCACTTATTTTCACCCCGCCGGCCGACGCGTTTCATCGGATACTTGTTCCGGTTCGGGTGATACAGCGCCTGGATACCGGAAAGTCCCTTCGCGCACATACGGCCCTTGCTCATCGGGTCCTCCGGGTTGCCCTCCAGTTTGACGACGCGGCCGTTTTTCACCGTCGCGATCACGCCGCAGTTGGCAATGCATGCCCGGCAGCAGGTCTTGACGCGTCTGACCTCATCCCTGCCGCCGCCGTCCTCCGGCCCGCCCCGGACCAGTCCCAGCGGCCCGGTCAGCTCCGGCGGGACCCGGCCGGGATCGAACGCGTCCAGGAATTGCCCTATTTTGTTCTGCGCGTCCATACGTTCCTCCAATCTTTTCGCCGGCGGACAGGTTCCGCCGGAAATCACAAAAATGACCCGTCCCGCACAGGATCACGGTCCCCTGACCCGACAAAAGGACAAAAACCTCGATTCTCCACATACCGAAAGTATACCATATCGGCGGTAAAAGTCAATCCGTTTACATACCTGGAACGGGCCCAGGCTTACCGCTCCCATTGGACTTGGACAATAGTCAACAATAATCAATAAAGTGGACGAGTAAGATACTAAGAAAATTCTGATTCAGCCTGATTGGGGGAAAGGCTCAGGCAATGACCTTTCTGGCGTACAGGTCTACCATCGCGCAAATGTAGCAAAACTTTCCCGCAACCTTTACATGGGTAAAATCTGCGACCCGCTCTCCGTGTCGGCTTCTTTGAAATACTTCCCTATGAGTGCGCCGGCCCAATGCGCGCGCCGGAGGGGGACCTCCGGCGCGCCTTTTGCAATGTGCGGTTTTTTGAAAAAGCAGGAGGGCGTCAGTCCTCCAGCAGGCTGGCGCACTTTTTTAGCTGATTGACCACCGGCAGGTGCTGGGGGCACATCTTTTCACACTGGCGGCAGGCCACGCACTGGGAGGCCCGGCCCCCGCCCGCCACCGCCGCCTGATAGTCCGCCCGGGCCTCGTCGGTCCGGCCGCTGGTCAGGTGCTTGTTGGCGGCGGCGAAGATCTCCGGGATCGGGATATGCCGGGGGCAGCCCTCCACGCAGTACCGGCAGGCGGTGCAGGGGATGGCGGCGGACTTGCCCAGAATGGTCTGGGCCTTCTGGATGATCGCCCGCTCGTCGTCGTTCAGGGGCCGGAAGGCCCCCATATAGGAGAGATTGTCCTCCATCTGGGCCAGATCGGACATCCCGGACAGTACGGTGACGATCCCGTCCAGAGAGGCGGCAAACCGGATGGCCCAGGACGCGGGAGAGGCGTCGGGCGCGTAGTCCCGGAACAGTTTTCGCACCTCGTCGGGCGGGTCGGCCAGGCGACCGCCCTTCACCGGCTCCATGATGACGACGCCCCTGTTGTGTTTCCGCGCCACCTCGTAATTGGCCCGGGACGTGACTTTGGGGTTCTCCCAGTCGGCGTAGTTGATTTGAAGCTGGACGAACTCCGCCTCCGGGTGGCTGGTGAGGAGCCTGTCCAGCAGTTCCGGCCCGTCGTGATAAGAGAAACCGATGTGCCTGATGAGGCCCTTTTCCTTCTGCTCCCGCACAAAGTCCCACAGACGGAGCGTTTCATATTTCTCCACGTTGCCGGAGGACAGGGCGTGGAGCAGATAGTAGTCGAAATACCCCGCGCCGGTGCGCTTCAAACTGGTCTCGAACTGCCTGCGGGCGGCGTTCCCGGTGGGCGCCGCCATCACATTCAGCTTGGAGGCCAGGGTGTAGTTCTCCCTGGGATAACGGTCCACCAGGGCTTTTTTGGCCGCCGCCTCGGAGCCCACATACACATAGGCGGTGTCAAAATAGGTGAACCCCGCCTCCAGAAACCGGTCCACCATAGCGCTGGTCTGTTTCACGTCGATCCGCATCGCCGTTTTGGGCAGCCGCATGAGGCCGAACCCCAGCTTGGGGGTCTCCTTCCCGAAATAGTCGCTCATCAGAACACTTCCCATCCATTTAGTGATGCAGCACATGGATTATAGCACATTCGTGCGCCCCTGTCCATTCGGTTTTTCCGGGCGGCGGCCGCCCGCTCCCGCCGTCATTCAAACTGGGAGGCGTACAGCTGATAGTAATAGCCCTTCGCGGCCATCAGTTCGTCGTGGGTGCCCTGCTCCACCACGTCGCCGTGGTCCATCACCAGGATCTTGTCCGCGTTCTGGATGGTGCTGAGCCGGTGGGCGATGACAAAGCTGGTCCTGCCGCGCATCAGTTCCCGCATGGCCTTCTGCACCTGCTGCTCGGTGCGGGTGTCCACGTTGGAGGTGGCCTCGTCCAGAATGAGCATCCGGGTGTCGTACAGCATGGCCCGGGCGATGGTGAGCAGCTGTTTCTGCCCCTTGCTGATGTTCCCGCCGTCCTCGCTGATCACGGTGCGGTAGCCCTCGGGCAGACGCATGATGTACCCGTGGATGCGGGCGGCTTTGGCGGCGGCCACCACCTCGTCCATGGTGGCGTTCTCCTTGCCGTAGGCGATGTTCTCGAAGATGGTCCCCCGGAACACCCAGGTGTCCTGCAGGACCATGGCGTAGGCCCGCCGCAGGCTCTGCCGGGTGAGGGCGCGGATCTCCTTGCCGTCCACCCGGATCTGGCCGGAATCCACGTCGTAAAACCGCATGAGCAGGTTGATCACGGTGGTCTTGCCGGCCCCGGTCTGACCCACGATCGCCACCGTCTGCCCCGGCTCCGCCGTCAGGCTCAGGTCCCTGAGGACGGTCTTGCCGGGCAGGTAGCCGAAGGACACATGGTCGGCCTCCACCGCGCCGTCGGGGTCTTTCAGTTCCTCCGCGCCGTAGAGGTCGGCCGCCTCCTCGGGCTGGTCCAGCAGCTGGAACACCCGCTCAGCGGCGGCAAGGGCCGAATAGATCTCGTTGACGATGTTGGCGATCTCGCTGATGGGGCCGGAGAACTTCCGGGAGTACAGCACGAACTTGGAGATCTGTTTCAAATTCACGATGCCGAGCAGATAGAACACCGCCCCCAGCAGGCCGATGAGGGCGAGCCCCAGGTTGGAGATCAGGCCGATGGTGGGCCCCATGGTCATGCCCAGGGAGTCCGCGTCCCGGTAGGCGTCGGCCGCCCTGTGGTTGATGGCGCTGAACTCATCGCACGCCCCGTCCTCGTGGGCGTAGGCCAGAATGGTCTTCTGGCCGGAGAACATCTCCTCCACAAAGCCGTTCATCTCGCCGTAGGCCCTGCTGCGCTTAGAATAGAGGGGCCGGGTCCGCCTGCCCATGTACCGGGTATACAGGATGGACACCGGGATCGTGACGAGCATCACCGTCACCAGCGGCGGGGAGGTGACGCACATCATCACGAAGGAGCCCGCCACCGTCACCACCGAGGTCAGGATCTGCACCACGTCGGTGGACAGGCTGGTGGACACCACGTCGATGTCGTAGGACACCCGGCTGATAATGTCGCCGGCCTGGTTGCGGTCGAAGTACTTCACCGGCAGGGCCATCAGCTTGTCGAACACGTCCCGGCGCATCCGCCTGGCCACGTTGCGGCTCACCCGCATCATCCCCTGGCTCACCAGGAAGGACAGCAGATTGCTGCCCAGATAGGCCGCCAGCATACATTTCGCGTAGAAGAATACCCTGTCGAAATCGACTTTCCCCGCGCCGGCCTCTACCGCGCCGATGGCCTCTCCCGCGAAGGAGGGCCCCAGCAGGTTGCCGATGTTGCTGGCAAAGGCGCACAGGAGCAGGAGGAGCACGATCCACTTATACTCCGCCAGATAGCGCAATATCCGCAGCAGGGCGCCGCGGGTGTCCTTGGGACGGCCCTGGCCGCCCCGGTCGCTGGGTCCGGGCAAGACGCTCTCCTCCTCTCTCAGGTCATGGAGCCCATCTGGGCCTCGTAGATGGCGCGGTAGGCGGGGCAGGTCTCCAACAGGCGGTCGTGGCTGCCGTAGCCGATGCACCGGCCCTCCTCCAGCACCAGGATGTTGGTCATGGACTGCACCGAGCTCACCCGCTGGGCAACCATGATAACGGCGGCGTCCCTGTGCCGGGCGAAGACGGCGCGGCGCAGAGCGGCGTCGGTCCTGTAATCCAGGGCGGAGGAGGAATCGTCCAAAATCAGGATCTCCGGCTGCCCCGCCAGAGCCCGGGCGATGAGAAGCCGCTGTTTCTGGCCGCCGGACAGGTTGGCCCCCTTGATGTCCGCCATGTAGTCCAGACCGCCCTCCAGCTCGCCCACGAACTCGGACGCCATGGCGTCCTCCACGGCGTCCCGGATGTCCCGCTCCCCCAGCCCCCGGCCGAGGTCGATGTTGCGCCGCAGGGTGTCGTTGAACACCATGTCGTTCTGGAACACCACGCCGAACTTCCGGTGGAGGTCGTCCTTCCCGTAGGCGCGCACGTCCTTCCCGTCCACGAACACCGCGCCCCCGTCCGCGTCGTAGAACCGCATGAGCAGGTTCAGGATGGTGGACTTCCCGCAGCCGGTGGGGCCGATGATGCCCAGGCTCTCCCCTTTTTTCAGGGCAAAGCTGATGTCGTACAGGCACTTCTCCCGCTCCGCGCCGGCAAAGCCCCCGCGGGCGGGGCCGCCGGCGCCGCCGTAGCTGAAGTCCACATGCTCGAAGCGGATGAACTCGTCCCCGGTGGGGGAGGCGGCCTGCGCCGGGGGCAGGACGGCCGGGCCGTCCTCGGCGGACAGCGCCAGGTCGATGCGGTCGGCGGAAGCGCTGGCCTTGCTCAGCATCATGAACACCCGGTTGAGGCCCATGACGCCCATCATGATCATGTTGAAATAGGTGAGGAACGCCAGGATAACGCCGGGGTCCATCTGCCCGCCGTTGACCCGGTATGCCCCCAGCACCACCACCGCCGTCAGGCCCACGTTCAGGCACATCTGCATGGCGGGGCCGGGAATGGCCATAATGGTGCTGGCCTTGATGTCGCTTTTGGCCATGGCGTCGTTGGCGCCGCCAAAGCGCCCCTTTTCATACCCCTCCTTGGACAGGGCCTTCACCACCCGGATGCCGGTGATGTCCTCCCGCATGACGCGCACCACGTCGTCCAGCCGCTGCTGGACCTTGTTGTAGAGGGGAATGCCGAACCTCGACACCCCGACGCACACCGCGATGAGCACGGGGGCCATCACCACCATGATGAGGGCCATCCGCACGTCCATGGCCAGGGCCATGATGATGCTCCCCGCCAACAGGATGGGGGCCCGGACGCACAGGGTCTGGAGGGACTGGACGCAGGACTGGACGTTGTAGCTGTCGCTGGTCATGCGGCTGATGAGGCTGGGCAGGCCGAACGCGTCGAACTGGCCGCCGGTCAGGTTCACCGTCTTATGGAACAGGGCCTGGCGCACGTCGTAGGAGATGTTGTGGGCGTTCTCCACCGCCCGGCGGTTGGCGGCCACGTTCAGCTGCCGGGTCACGACGGCCGCCGCGACCATCAGCAGGCCCCAGAAGATCACCGGGCCCATCCGCCCCAGGGGCACCACCCTGTCCAGCAGATGCTCCAGGATGTAGGGCAGTGCCAGTTCGGACATGGTGGCCAGCAGCTTGACGGCCATCACCGCCAGCACGCTCCACCTGTATCGTCCCATATATCGGAAAATCAGTTTCAAGCGGGTCTCCCTCCCGGTCTTTCTCATATTTTCGCACGAAACGCATTATATCAAATCAAATCGGGAAAAGTCAAACCATTTCCCGCCCCGCGCAAAAGACCCGGCTGGTTCCCCAGCCGGGTCTCCCTGTGACCGGTTGTTCAGTCGTCCCCGTCCTCCCCGTCCTCGTCAAAGGACAGGGCGAACTTCTGCCCGCACCTGGGGCAGTCGATGGAGCCGGCGGCCAGCGCCTCGTCGTCGATGGTCAGTTCCTCCCCGCAGTTGGGGCACTCCGTCTGGAAAGAGTCCTCCCCGTCGCCGTCGTCCGTGCCGTAGACCGCGTCCTCCAGTTCGGTGAGGCCCACGGTCAGATCGCTGAGGGCGTCCTCCACCCCGTCGAGTTCTTTGCCGTGCTCGTCCAGGGTGGCGTCCAGCATCTCAATCTCCCCGCCGATCTCCTTGAGTACGTCCAGCACCTCGGAGAGTACCTTGGCCTCGGGTGCCTGGGACTTGTCCAGGTCCATGCCGTCGAACAGGCCCTGGATGTAGGCCACTTTCTCGGTAATGGTCATCGCTTTTCTCCTCTCAGCCCTTGCTCCGCTCCAGATACTCGCCGGTGCGGGTGTCGATGCGGATCCTGTCGCCGGGGCCGATGAACAGGGGCACCTTGATCTCGGCGCCGGTCTCCAGAGTGGCGGGCTTGGTCACGTTGGTGGCGGTGTTGCCGGCGAAACCGGGCTCGGTGTCGGTGACCTCCAAATCCACGAAGTTGGGCGGCTCCACGCCGAACACGCTGCCCTTATAGGAACTGATCTTGCACACCATGTTCTCCTTGACGAACTTGAAACTGTCGCTGAGCACGTCCTTGGAGATGGGCACCAGTTCGTAGGTCTCGGGGTCCATAAAGTAGTACAGGTCGCCGTCGGTGTAGCTGTACTCCATGTCCTTGCGGTCCACGAAAGCCTGCTCGAACTTGGCGGTGGGGTTGAAGGACTCCTCGCGGATGGCCCCGGTGATGACGTTCTTGTACTTGGTCCGCACGAACGCGGCGCCCTTGCCGGGCTTTACGTGCTGGAACTCCAGGACCTGCATGACCTTGCCGTCCATCTCGAACGTCACGCCGTTGCGGAAATCGCCTGCGGTGATCATTGCCATGGGTAATTCCTCCCGTATGAAAAAGTTGGTAGACGAATATAGTCAAGTTATTATACCCTATGACCGGGCCAAATGCAAGATATTTTAGAGGATCATCAGCTCTTTGGGCGAATGGGTCAGGTCCTCGCAGCCGTCCCCGGTGAGCCGCACCATGTCCTCGATGCGCACGCCGAACTTCCCGGGCAGGTAGATGCCAGGCTCCACGGTGATGACCGCGCCCGCCGGGTTGGGCTGGTCGCACCGGGGGGCGAAACCGGGGTCCTCGTGGATCTCGATGCCCACCGAGTGGCCCAGGCCGTGGCCGAAACAGTCCCCGTAGCCGGCGTCGGCAATGACCCTGGCGGCGATGGCGTGGATGTCCGCCCCCGGCACGCCCGCCCTCGCCGCGGTGATGCAGTCCGTCTGGGCCCTGAGAACGGTGTCATAGACCCGTTTCATCTCGTCGGTGGGCTCCCCCACCGCCACGGTGCGGGTCATATCGGAGCAGTACCCCCCCACCACGCAGCCGAAGTCCATGGTGACGAAACAGCCCTTCTCGATCTTCTTCCGGCCGGGGATGGCGTGGGGCTTGGAGCCGTTGGCTCCGCAGGCCACGATGGGGTCGAAGGAGTTGCGCTCGGCGCCCATGCGGGCCATGTAATAGGTCAGCTTGGCGGCGATCTCGCACTCGGCCGCGCCGGGCCTGATGTCGTTCAGGATCTCGGCAAAGGCCGCGTCGGTGAGGCGCTGGGCCTCCCGGATGGCGGCCAGTTCCTCCCCGTCCTTCACCGCCCGCAGCTCAGCGAGCAGGGCGGAGGCGGGGACGAACTCCGCCCGGACGGCCTCGGTCCAGCGGCGGTAGCTGGCCACCGACATATACTGTTCCTCAAACCCCAGTTTGCCGATGCCGTGGGCGGCGCACAGTTCGCCGACGAGGGCGGCGTAGCTTTTGCCCCGCGGCCCCAGGTCCACCTCCGCGCCTTTGACAAGCTGCCCGGCGGCCTCGATGTACCGGGAGTCGGTGTAATACCAGGTCCTGCCGGGGGTGATCAGGGCCACGCCCTCCCCGTGGAAACCGGCGGCGTAAAACTCGCCGGGCTCGGAGGTGACGAGCATGGCGTCCAGGCCATACGCGGGCAGTTTGGCGGCGATCTTCTCAAAATGGTTCATATCAACGCGCTCCTTTCCGTCCGGCGGCATCCCGCCGGAAAATCTTCCGCATCGTCGGGGCATCGGTCCCAGCGCTCACAGTTTCTCCCCTTTTCGGGACAGCAGGCGGAAGGGGACCTCCGCCGCGTAGCGCAGATAGCGGCCCGGATTGCCCGAGAGCCGGATGGGTTTCACCAGAATGGCGGCCACCCCGGCCAGATTGCCCCCCAGCACATCGGTGAACACCTGGTCGCCAATGATGGCGGTCTGCTCCCCGGAGACCCCCGTCCGCTCCATGGCCCTGTAAAAGGAGGCGGGCTTCGGCTTGCCCGCATGGCCGATATAGGGCACCTCCAGCGCCTCGGAGAAGATCCGGGGCCGGTGTTCCTTCCGGTTGTTGGACAGGATGAACAGGGTCACCCCGTGGGCGGCCAGATCGTCCCGCCAGGCGCGCAGGCGGCCGTCCGGCAGGGGCACGCCGTAGGGGACCAGGGTGTTGTCCAGGTCGGCCAGCAGCAGCCGGATGCCCCGGCGCTCCAGCGCCGCGCCGGTCACCTGATAAATGTCGTCGGCCAGATACGCGGCCCGGAACAGCGCCATGGACTCACCTTCTATTCCCCTTGGCACAGGCATAAAATCAATGGTATCATACCACGATTTTCCGCCGTTCACAAGGGGGAACCCGCATGAAAGAATTGTTGCTGGCCCTGCCCGCCGGACGCCGCGCCCCGGCGGGGCGGCGGGGGCTCATCCCCGCCCGCATGGCCTACCGGATCGGCCCCGGACCCAGACTGATGGGCGCCCGTCTGCCCGCCGATCTCCGGGGCGGCTTCATGGCGCTGGACTGCCAGGGGTTCGACGGCTCCGGCGACCCTCTTTCCTGCGCCCGGCAGATTTTGAACGAGTGCCGCCGCCGGGACTACAAGGGGATCGTCTGCGACTTTGAGGGAATGCCCTCGGGCTGTCTGCCCCGGCTGGTGGAACTGCTGGACCGGAATTGCGCTCCCAGGGCCTGGACGCTGTATGTGCCCGAGAGCTGCGCCCCCTTCGTCAGGACCGCCCGGGTACTCGTCTCCTCCGTCCTGACGGGGGGATCCCTGGAGCGCCGCCTCCGCGCCGCCGCCCGGCAATACGGCTGCGAGCGGGCCGCCCTGGCGGTGGAGTGGGTGCGGGAGGACTTCCCGCTGCCCGCCTCCGGCCGGGGAACTCCCATCAGCCGGGAGGCGCTGGAGAGCCAGATCCGGCGTCTGGAGCCGGCGGTGTTCTTTGACCGGGGCCTCTGCGCCCACTACTACACCTATCTGGACCGGGGCCGGGCCCACTTCGTCCTGTTCGACAGCCCCCGCTCCATCCGGGAGAAGCTGGCGGCGGCCGACCGGGCGGGCCTCTGCGCCGCTCTCCTGCCCGGGCCGGAGGTGGAGGACTGTCTGGAGGAGATTTTTGAGCCGGTTTAGCGGAGTTTTTTGCAATGTGGGGATTGACAAGCCCCCGGCCCTTGTGCTATGATGTTTCAGCTGACATTTGCGGAGCCGCCGGGCCATGCGGGTGTAGTTCAATGGTAGAATCCCAGCCTTCCAAGCTGGTCGCGTGGGTTCGATTCCCATCACCC
This sequence comes from uncultured Oscillospiraceae bacterium, assembly GCA_964409665.1. Classification (GTDB taxonomy): domain Bacteria; phylum Bacillota; class Clostridia; order Oscillospirales; family Oscillospiraceae; genus Enterenecus. The sequence goes on along the minus strand of CAYPEE010000019.1, from coordinate 2,022 downwards.
GCTCCAGCGCCGGGGCGAGTTCCGGGTCCCCGTTTCCGGCTCCGCCGAAAGTTCCCCCATCCCGCCGCTCCTCCTCTCCCCGCAAAGTTTCGGGGCGGCCCTGTGGAGGCCCCGTAAAGCGCATGATATGCGCCTGTAGCTCAGGTGGATAGAGCAGCTGCCTTCTAAGCAGCGGGCCGGGGGTTCGAGTCCCTTCAGGCGTACCACGTCGGGGCAAGTTCCGTACCGCCCGTTTCCGCCTGAGGCGAAACTTCACCCGCTCCGCCGCCCCTCCTCTTCCCGCAGGGCCGGAGGGCGCTTCGCGGGGTTCCATGCGGAGCGCGGCGGCGGGCGCAAGTGGATATGGTGGGTATAGCTCAGCTGGGAGAGCACCGGATTGTGGTTCCGGGTGTCGTGGGTTCGAGCCCCATTACCCACCCCATATCAGGCTGAGGGCCGGGGCGTCCGCTCCGGTCCTCGCCTCACTGCACATTGGGGTGTAGCCAAGTGGTAAGGCACGGGACTTTGACTCCCGCATTCGCTGGTTCGAGTCCAGCCATCCCAGCCATGCCGGGGCAGGCCGCGTATCGCTCCTCCCGCCGCAGGCGGCTGGCGCCGTTCCCTTCGCTGCTTCCCCGTTTCCCGCAAAGCCGGAGGACGCTTTGCGGGGTTCCATCTCTGTTTCGCGGATCTTTGGGACCCGTTCCGGTCCGCGAACATGACCCAGTAGCTCAGTTGGTAGAGCAACGCCCTTTTAAGGCGAAGGTCCGGGGTTCGAGTCCCCGCTGGGTCACCAAGGTAATTACTTGAAAATGCGATATTGCCCTCAAACCCGGTGTTTTCAAGCGCTTGAGAGCCCTCGACGGTCAAAAATCGAGGGCTCTCTTTTTTTGCTGTTTCGAGGCCGATTTCCCAAATCAAGAGGACTCGAACCCACGCCGGGCATGATCTGCCGCGAGCGCCAAGGCAGCCCGGCGCTCTATTTTTATCTTAGATGATTGCGAAAGTCAGGTGATATAAGAGACGAAGGGGGCAGACGAGTTGGAACAGTCGGGGGAGGGGTACAATAACCAAGCCCCACGTGCAAGAGCCCGTGAGGGGACGTAGGCTTATAGGCATCAGATTATGCGGCAAGACGGCGGATACGTTTGGAACGGTGCTTTCCCCCGCGGACACTGTGAAATTTCAACTGCACCCCATCAAGAGGACGCATGGACTGGCTGCGGCGCGATCCGGAAGCAGGCCATAGACCGCTCGATATGGATCGGTATCCGGGTTTGTTTTCGCCAGCAACTTTGCCTGGCGCGGCTTTGAAGAGAAGTACTTCGGATTGTTCTCCCGGGCGTAACCCTCAATCCCAGTGGTATCGCAAATCAGGCTGTCGGCAAGTTCCGCATCCATTTTTCGGCAGATTGGCTCTGTCTGTTCTACCAGTTTCTCAAAGACCTCCATGATATACGGAAGAAAATCCTGCTTGAACCTGGTGAGTTTCGCGGCATCCGGCGCCTTCTGGAAACCGCAGAACTCCCGCATTTCCCGGCTGTGCCGCAGAATAACCGACAAAACGCTGTCATTCACATAGCCGAATATCTTTTGCAACACCAGCGCCTTGAGAAATGCCAGCAGCGGATATTTGCGCGGACGGCCAATGCCCTGGTAGAACGCCATGTAAAATCTGGCGGACACCAATGAATCTCAGCTCATGTGTTCGTCCAGCAGACGGAACAGCTTCGGCCTGTCCTCCTCCATGCCACACACCCTTGCAGGTGTCGAACAGTGACATCTGCACACATTTCTTTCGCATGACTTCTCCTCCGGTCTTGGCTGGTTGATTGTTGTTGCTCACCTCAATTATACCGCCAAACTGGAGGAAAGTCAGATATATTTTTAACTCGGGACCCCTTGATTTTCAAGCCTTTTCCGAGCTTTCGCAAGCGATACATTTTTATCTACGTAGGAGGAAATCATATGAACACTACTTCAATAAAGATTACGGTGAGGGGCACGGCAGCCAGCCGTATTTTTTATCGTCTCAAAGCCGAA
>CAYPEE010000018.1:0-17573 GCA_964409665.1 uncultured Oscillospiraceae bacterium | reverse complement strand
GGACGCTCTCGATGACTCCCATGCGCACCCGGCAGGCCGCGATTTGAAGGTCTCTTTTCTCAGTTTCCGTCATAGAACGCGTGACCCCTTTCTGAAAAATTCTGTCTCCGGCCGCCGTCAGCACAGGGAAAAGCGCAGGGCGGTGGTGTGCGCCCAGACCTCTCCGGAGCGCAGGACGGCGGAGGGAAAATCGGGGTGATGGGGGCTGTCGGGGAAGAACTGGGTCTCCAGACAGAACCCCCAGCGCCTGGCGTAGGGGGCGCCCCCCTTGCCGGCGGGGCAGCCGTCCAGGTAGTTGCCCGAGTAGAACTGGATGCCAGGCAGAGTGGTCAGCACCTCCAGGGCGATGCCTGTCCTGGGGCTGAACGCTCTGGCCGCGGGGCGCAGAGAGCCGTCCCAGCCGTCCAGCGCCCAGTTGTGGTCATAGCCTCCGGCCAGGACCAGTTGCCGGAAGCCGTCGTCCGCGTGGGCGCCGATGGGGGTGGGCAAACGCAGGTCCATGGGGGTCCCGTCCACCGGCGCGATCTCCCCGGTGGGGATGGAGCCGGCGCCGGTGGGGGTATAACGCCCCGCGAAGATCTGGATGGTCTGGTCCGTCACCGGGCCGCTGTCGTGGCCGGACAGATTGAAATAGGCGTGGTTGGTCAGGTTGCAGAGGGTATCCCTGTCGGACCGGGCCCGGTAGTCGATGGTCAGGCCGCTCTCCTCCAGCCGGTAGGTGACCCGGACGGTCAGACGGCCGGGGTAGCCCTCGTCGCCGTCGGGGCTGTCCAAGGCGAGGGTGAGGAAATCTTCCCCCGCCTCCTCCGCCGTCCACAACCTGGAAAAATAGCCGCCGGGCCCGCCGTGGAGGTGGTTGACGCCGTCGTTGGCGGCCAGGGGGTAGCGGACCCCGTTCAGCTCGAAGGAGGCCCCGCCGATGCGGTTGGCGTACCGGCCCACCAGGGCGCCCAGGAACTTGTCGTGGGACAGATAGTCCTCCAGACGGTCGAAGCCCAGGAGCACGTCCGCGATCCGTCCGTCCCGGCCGGGAACCCGAATGGCGCGCAAGGCCCCGCCGTAGGTGAGGACCTCGCACTCCAGCTCTCCGGCGGCGAGGGTGTACCGCTCCACGGCCGCGCCGTCGGGCATGGTCCCAAAGAGTGTTTTCTTCATTGTGTGTCCTCCTCTGCCGCTCCTGCGTTCGGAGCGTTTTTGGGATGGGCCGGACGAAAAAGGGCCCCCCGCGGGATCCCGTCCCGCCGGGACGCGAAAGATCCCGCGATCCGTGCGCCTGATGTCAGTGTATCACGATCGGCCGGCGGGCGCAAGGGCAAAAAACGCGGCGAGCGCCCCCTCCTCCCCGTCCAAACAGTCAAAAAATTCCCAAAAAATCTTCCGTTTCCTATTTGCTTTTTGGCGATGTTGTGCTATGATGTAGATTGTGACGTGACCGCGCAGGGTAAATACCCAAGGGGGAGGAATCCAACATGAATTTAAGCGAAGTCCGCGACATTCTGAGCGCCGAGGTGCTCACCGGCGAGGAACTGCTGGACGCGGAGGTCCATTCCGCCTGCGGCTGCGACCTGATGAGCGACGTGCTGGCCTATGTACACAATCAGTCCCTGCTGCTCACCGGCCTGGTGAGTCCCCAGGTCATCCGCACCGCCGAGATGATGGATATGTGCTGCGTCATCTTCGTCCGGGGCAAGCGGCCTGACGACTCCATTCTCCAGTTGGCGCTGGACCGGGGCCTGGCGGTGCTGGCCACCGATATGCGGATGTATCAGGCCTGCGGCCTGCTCTACGCCTCGGGACTTCACGAATGAACGGCAACGACAGGATCCACCTCTCCTATCAGGTGGAGGGGGGCGACCTGACCCGCGCGGGGGAGGCGTCCTCCGGCGTCAAACAGACGCTGCGCAAGCTGGGCATCGACCCCGGGACCATCCGCCGGGTGTCGGTTTGTATGTATGAGGGAGAGATCAATATGGTCATCCACGCCAACGGCGGCCTGGCCATGGTGGACGTGGGGCTGGACGACATCATCATCACCCTCACCGATTTCGGCCCCGGCATCCCCGACATCGGCAAGGCCATGCAGGCCGGTTACTCCACCGCCGCCGACTCGGTGCGCGATCTGGGTTTCGGCGCCGGCATGGGTCTGCCCAATATGAAAAAGTACAGCGACGAGATGAACATCAAGTCCATCGTGGGCGTGGGCACCACCGTCACGATGGTCGTCAGGATCCCGTCCTGAGTCCCGCCAGGTCACGCGTTTAAGGAGGTGTCCCGTGTGCGCCATTCCGTGGCTTTGACATTGCAAAAGTGCCGGGGCTGCACCACCTGCATCAAAAGCTGCCCCACCGAGGCCATCCGTGTGAGAAACGGCAAGGCCACCATTCTGCCCAACCGCTGCATCGACTGCGGCACCTGCATCCAGGTCTGTCCCCACCAGGCGGTCCGCTCCCTGCGCTCCGACGTGCGGGAGGCCCTGGATCGCTTTCCATATACCATCGCCGTGCCCGATCCGGCCCTGTACGCCCAGTTCCACAACCTGAGCGATGGAAACATCGTCCTCAACGGCCTGCTGGCCATCGGCTTTGACGACGTGTACGAGTCCGCCGCCGCCGCCGAACTGCTGGCCGACGCCATGGACGCCTGGGAACAGGGCCACACCACCCTGAAACCGGAGATCTCCCCCGCCTGCCCCGCGGTGGTGCGGCTGATCTGCATCCGTTTCCCCGACCTGCTGGGCCATCTGGCCCCGGTCATCACCCCGGTGGAGCTGGCCGCTATTCTGGCCCGCCGCCGGGCGGAGAAGGCCGGGGTGCCCCCGGAGGACATCGGCGTGTTCTCCATTGTGCCCTGTTCCTCCCAGGTCACCGCCGTGTCCGCCCCCAACGGGCTGAAAAAACCCGTGGTGGACGGCGCTCTGGCCATTCGGGACGTATACCTGGAACTGCTGGAGCCCATGCGCCGGCTGAACCCCGGGGACCTGCTCCCTCTGGCCGGCGGGCGGACGGGGATCAGCTGGGCTTTCTCCGGCGGAGAGGCCCTGTCCCGCCGGGACAGACGGTATATCGCCGTGGACGGCATCGTCAACGTGATCCGCATCCTGGAGGAGATCGAGGACGGCTGTATGCCCGACGCCGATTTCATCGAACTGCGGGCCTGCACCAAGGGCTGTCTGGGGGGCTGTCTCAATGTGGAGAACCCCTACACCGCCAAAATGCGGCTGAAAGACCTGATGGGCCGCCTGCCCCTCTCCCCCTCCCCCTCCGCCGAGGTCAGGGAGGAGGTCACGGCCATCCTGGAATCCACCGAAAAGCCGGAGTTTCTCCCAACCTTCCAGCTGGACCCCGACCGCCGGAAGGCCATGGAGAAACTGATGGCCATTCAGCAGCTGGAGGAGCGGCTGCCCGGCCTGCGGTGCGGCTCCTGCGGCGCCCCCTCCTGCCGGGCCTTCGCCGAGGACGTGGTCATGGGGCGGGCCTCCGTGGACGACTGCATTTTCAAGGTCCGCGCCCGGATGCAGCACATGGCCGGCAATTCCGGCGCGGACGACTACCTGCCCGCCCCCTTCCGGCAGCGGCAGGAGACGTCCGCCGCCCAGGACGGGGAGGCGGCCCCATGACGGTCCGGCAACTGGCGGACGCGCTGAATCTGACGGTGTTCGCCCTGGACGACCCGGACCGGGAGGCCGCCGGCGGCTACTGCGGCGACCTGCTCAGCTGGGTCATGGGCCGGGCGGTGGCCGGGGGCGCGTGGCTCACCATCATGAGCAATGTGAACGTGGCCGCCGTGGCCGCCCTGGCCGACGTGGCCTGCGTTATCCTCACCGAGGGGGTCCGGCCCGACCCGGCTCTGCTGGACAGGGCCCGGACCCAGGGGGTCAATCTGCTGGGCACGGATCTGCCCACCTACGCCTGCGCCGGAAGGCTCCACGCCCTCATCGGCTGACACGTTCCCGGAAATTCCAGCGCCCGCAAGGGGGTGAGACGGTGCCTGAATTTTCCTTCGATCTGCATATGCACAGCTGCCTCTCCCCCTGCGGCAGCGAGGACAACACCCCCAATAATCTGGCCGGCATGTGCGCCCTGGCGGGGCTGGACATCGTCGCCCTCACCGATCACAACGCCGTGGGCAACTGCGGGGCCTTCCTCCGGGCGGCGGAGCGGTACGGGCTCCTGGCCCTCCCCGGCATGGAACTGACCTGCGCGGAGGAGGTTCACGTCGTCTGCCTGTTCCCCGGCCTCGCGGAGGCGGAGGAGTTCGGCGCCCTGGTGCGGGGCCGCCTGCCCCCCGTCAAAAACCAGCGGGACATCTACGGCCCGCAGATCCTGATGGACGAAAACGACAACGCGCTGGGGGAGGAGGACCTGTTCTACGCCGGGGCCGCCGCGATCAGCTCCTATGAGGCGGCGGCCCTGGCCGCCGCCCACGGCGGGCTGGCCTACCCCGCCCATATCGACCGGCCCTCCTTCTCCCTGCTGGCCAACCTGGGCCTGTGGGACCCGGACATGGGCTTCGCGCTGGCGGAGATCTCCGGGAACTGCCCGCCCGGCCTGTTCGACCGGCCCGATCTGAAGGGCGTGCCCCACGTCGCCGCCTGCGACGCCCACTATCTGGACCAGATCCCCGACGCCCACCAGTACATGGAACTGCCCGAGCGGACCCCCCGGGCGGCGCTGGCCTGGCTGAAAAACGGCTGCCGACCGCTTCCGGACTGGAAATTGTGAAGCTTCTGCCGGTTTTTCCGCTATCTTTCGGAGAAGTTACCTTGCGCAAACCGCCGGCGCCATGATACAATGTCTCTCGCGCGAACCGCAGCGCGCATATCTGATCCGTTATATGCGGGAAAAAGCCCGCATTTATTTTAAGGAAAAAGGAGGAAACCCTATGCCCAACTTGAAGACCGCCGTTCCCTATCAGGGCACCCCGGAACAGGAGGAACGCCTGCGCCAGGTGATCGCGGAGCACAAGGGGCAGCCCGGCGCCACCATGCCGGTGCTCCAGGCCGCCCAGGGGATCTTCGGCTATCTGCCCGAGGAGGTCCAGATCATGGTGGCCGAAGGGCTGGACATCCCGCTGTCCGAGGTGTACGGCGTGGCCAGCTTCTACTCGTTCTTCTCTCTGAACCCCAAGGGCAAGTACCAGATCTCCGTGTGCCTCGGCACCGCCTGCTATGTAAAGGGCGCCGCCGGCGTGCTGGACGCGGTGGAGAAAAAGCTGAAGATCGCCCCCGGCGGCATCACTCCAGACGGAGTGTTCTCCCTGGACGCCTGCCGGTGCATCGGCGCGTGCGGCCTGGCCCCCGTCATGATGATCAATGACGACGTGTACGGCCGCCTGACCCCCGACAAGGTGGGTCCCATCCTGGACAAGTATCTGGCGCAGGCATGAAGGAACTGTCCCTCCACCTGTTGGACGTGGCCAAGAACTCGGTGACCGCCGGGGCCGGCCATGTGGACATCGGCCTGACGGAGGATGAACAGGGCTGGGTGACCATCACCATCCGGGACGACGGCCGGGGCATGGCCCCGGAGTTCCTCGCCGCCGTCACCGACCCCTTTACCACCACCCGCACCACCCGCAAGGTGGGGCTGGGGCTCCCCCTCTACCGGCTGACGGCGGAGCAGACCGGCGGCTCGCTGGACATCCGGAGCGAAGTGGGGGCGGGCACCACCGTCACCGCCCGGTTCCAGCGGCGGCACATAGACTGCCCGCCTCTGGGCGATCTGCCGGGCACCGTCGCCCTGCTCATCCAGGGCAGCCCGGACGTCGAGTTCACCTATCGCCACGCCACCCCCAACGGGACGGCGGAGCTCTCCACCGCGGAATTGCGGGAGGCGCTGGGGGAGAACGTCTCCCTGGCGGAGCCGGAGATCTTCGCCTGGATCCAGGACTATCTGACCGAGCAGGAAGAACAGGCGGCCGTGTCCATCGACCCCGCCGCTTTGATCAAAGGAGAGATAACATGAAAAGTCTGGAAGAATTGAAAGCCATCCGTGAAAAAATGAAACGCCAGATGGAGGTCCGCGATAACGGCGAGGACACCATCCGGGTCGTTGTGGGTATGGCCACCTGCGGCATCGCCGCCGGCGCCCGGCCCGTGATGACCGCCTTCCTGGACGAGGTGGAGCGCCGCGGCCTGAAGAACGTCACCGTATCCCAGACCGGGTGCATCGGCGTGTGCCGGCTGGAGCCGGTGGCCGAGGTGTTCGTCCCCGGCGAGGAGAAGGTCACCTATGTGAAACTCCGCCCGGAGATGGTCCCCGCCATCGTGGAGCAGCACCTGGTGAACCACAACGTGGTGACCGATTACACCATCGGCGCCGCCGAATAAACAGAAGGAGGAACCCGATATGAACCATATCCGCTGTCACATCATGGTCTGTACCGGCACCGGCTGCACCTCCTCCGACAGCCCCAAGCTCATCGCCGCCTTTGAGGAGGAACTGCTGCGCGCCGGCATGGAGCAGGAGGTCCGCGTGGTCCCGACCGGCTGTTTCGGCCTGTGCGCCATGGGCCCCATCGTCATGGTCTTCCCCGAGGGGGCCTGCTACACCCGGGTGAAACTGGAGGACGTGCCCGAGATCGTGTCCGAGCACATCGTCAAGGGCCGCATCGTCACCCGCCTGCTCCACAAGGAGGACGAGCAGACCGAGGCCGTCACCTCCCTGTCCGAGACCAATTTCTATAAGAACCAGCTGCGCATCGCCCTGCGCAACTGCGGCGTCATCAACCCGGAGTCCATCGACGAGTACATCGGCGTGGACGGCTACACCGCTCTGGAGCGCATCCTCACCGAGCGGACCCCGCCCCAGGAGATCATCGACTGCATCAAAAAGTCCGGCCTTCGCGGCCGCGGCGGCGCCGGTTTCTCCACCGGCACGAAGTGGCAGTTTACATACGACGCCAAGAGCGAGGACGGCGTAAAGTTCGTGGCCTGCAACGCCGACGAGGGCGACCCCGGCGCCTTTATGGACCGCTCGGTGCTGGAGGGCGACCCCTTCTCCGTCATCGAGGCCATGACCATCGCCGGCTACGCCATCGGCGCGCACCAGGGCTACATCTACATCCGCGCCGAGTACCCCATCGCCGTCAAGCGGCTGGAGATCGCCATCGGCCAGGCCAAGGACTACGGCCTGCTGGGGAAGGACATCCTGGGTTCCGGTTTCGACTTTGATCTGGAACTCCGTCTGGGCGCCGGCGCCTTTGTCTGCGGCGAGGAGACCGCCCTGATGACCTCTATCGAGGGTCACCGCGGCGAGCCCCGTCCCCGTCCGCCCTTTCCGGCCAACAAGGGTCTGTTCGCCCGGCCCACCCTGCTCAACAACGTGGAGACCTACGCCAACATCACCTGGATCCTGAACAACGGCTGGGAGAAGTTCGCCGCCATCGGCACCGAGAAGTCCAAGGGCACCAAGGTGTTCGCCCTGGGCGGCAAGATCACCAACACCGGCCTGGTGGAGATCCCCATGGGCACTACCCTCCGCACCATCGTGTACGACATCGGCGGCGGCTGCCCCAACGGAAAGAAGTTCAAGGCCGCCCAGACCGGCGGTCCCTCCGGCGGCTGCATCCCCGCCTCCCTGATCGACACCCCCATCGACTATGACTCCCTGACGGCCATCGGCTCCATGATGGGCTCCGGCGGACTCATCATCATGGACGAGGACAACTGCATGGTAGACATCGCCAAGTTCTTCCTGGAGTTCTGCGTGGACGAGTCCTGCGGCAAGTGTACCCCCTGCCGGATCGGCACCAAGCGGCTGCTCGACCTGCTCACCAAGATCACCGACGGCAAGGGCACCCTGGAGGATCTGGATACCATCGAGGAACTGTGCTACCACCTGAAGGACTCCTCCCTGTGCGCCCTGGGTCAGTCGGCCCCCAACCCGGTGCTGTCCACCCTGCGCTATTTCAAAGACGAGTACATCGCCCATGTGGTGGAGAAACGCTGCCCCGCCGGCGTGTGCCGCAACCTGCTGAAATACGAGATCGTGGCCGACAAGTGCAAGGGCTGCACCCTGTGCGCCCGGAACTGCCCGGTGGGCGCCATCTCCGGCGTAGTGAAAGGCCCCCATTTCATCGACACAGAGAAGTGCATCAAGTGCGGCGTGTGCCAGTCCAACTGCCGCTTTGACGCCATTGTCAAACACTGAGGGAGGAGGGACGAACCATGGAACAGAAAATGATCAATCTGACTATCGACAACATCCCCGTCACCGTCCCAGAGGGCACCACCGTGCTGGAGGCCGCCCGGGCCGCCGGCATCAAGATCCCCTCCCTGTGCTACCTGAAGGGCGTCAACGAGATCGGCGCCTGCCGTATGTGCGTGGTGGAGGTCAAGGGGGCCCGCTCCCTGATGGCCTCCTGCGTCTACCCCGTGTCCGAGGGCATGGAGGTCAGGACCAACACCCCCAAGGTGCGCCACTCCCGCCAGCTCACTCTGGAACTGATGCTGTCCAACCACCGGATGGACTGCCTCACCTGCTCCCGGAACGAGCACTGCGAACTGCGCCAGCTGGCCGCCGACCTGGGGATAGACGCGGTCCGCTACGCCGCCGACAATCTGGAACCCCAGATCGAGGCCTCCGCCCTCCACTTGGTGCGGGACAACTCCAAGTGCGTGCTGTGCCGCCGCTGCGTGGCCGTGTGCCGCAAGCGCCAGGCCGTGGGCGTCATCGGCCCCAACGACCGGGGTTTCAAGACCCACATCGGCTCCGCTTTCGACCGGGATCTGGCCGAGGTGGACTGCGTCTCCTGCGGCCAGTGCATCGTGGCCTGCCCCACCGGCGCCCTGCGCGAGCAGGACTCCACCGCCGAGGTCCTGGCCGCCCTGCACGACCCCGGCAAGCATGTGGTCGTGGGCCCCGCCCCCTCCGTCCGCGTCACTCTGGGCGAGTGTTTCGGTATGCCCGTGGGCACCAACGTGGAGGGCAAGATGGTCACCGCCCTCAGGCGTCTGGGCTTTGACAAGGTGTTCGATGTGGACACCGGCGCCGACTTCACCATCATGGAGGAGGGCACCGAGTTCCTCCAGCGCCTCCAGAACGGCGGCACCCTGCCCATGATCACCTCCTGCTCCCCCGGCTGGGTCCGGTTCTGTGAGCAGCACTACCCCGACTTTATCCCCAACCTGTCCACCTGCAAGTCCCCCCAGCAGATGTTCGGCGCTCTGGTCAAGAGTTACTATGCCGAGAAGGCGGGCATTGACCCCAAGGACATCTATGTGGTGTCCATCATGCCCTGCACCGCCAAAAAGTACGAGGTCAAGCGGGAGGAGCAGCGGATGCGGAACGGCTGTATGCCCGTGGACGCTGCCCTCACCACCCGCGAGCTGGGCCGGCTCATCACCCAGGCCGGCATGATGTTCGACCACCTGCCCGACGGGGAGTTCGACCCCATGCTGGGCGTCTCCACCGGCGCGTCGGTGATCTTCGGCGCCACCGGCGGCGTGATGGAGGCCGCTCTGCGCACCGTGGCCGCCAAACTCTGCGGCGACCAAGACGCCCCCCTGGAGTTCCATGAGGTCCGGGGCATCGAGGGCATCAAGGAGGCCGCCTATGAACTGCCCGGCAGGACCGTGAAGGTCTGCGTGGCCTCCGGTCTGGCCAACGCCAAGATCGTGCTGGACGGGGTCAGGTCCGGCGAGATGCAGTATGACTTCATCGAGTTCATGGCCTGCCCCGGCGGCTGCGTCAACGGCGGAGGCCAGCCCCTGCACTCCGCCATCACCCGGTCCTTCACCGATCTGCGGGAACTGCGCGCCGCCGCCCTGTACAGACAGGACGAGGGCATGACGCCCCGCCGCAGCCATGAGAATCCGGTGCTGAAGGAGGTCTACGAGACCTATCTGGGCGAGCCCGGCGGCCACAGGGCCCACGAGCTGCTCCACTGCACCTACGCGCCCCAGACCCGCTATCGCGTCTGAGGCCCCGAACCCGCGCAAAAAGTCCCTGAGTTACGGCTCAGGGACTTTTTTGCCCCGTTTTTTGAGCCAAGATCCGGCGGCGGCATTGACGGGAACCGTTTTGAGGAGTAAACTGTAATCAAACGCCGTTCCACGGGAGGTCCGCCATGAAACAGGAAAACAGCCGCGAACCCGGTCCGGAGCGCCGGACCGCCCCGATCCGCTCCTCCGGCCGGGACGCGCCGGGAACGGTCCCCGCCTTTCCGAGGGGGCGGTGACCCATGCCCACCCCGCTGTATGACCTGCTGAAAACCCTGGCCGGCCGGGACCTGCTCCGCCTGGATATGCCCGGCCACCACGGCCGGCCCCTGCCCTACGGCCTGCCCTGGCCCGCCGGCATCGACTGCACGGAAAACGGCCTCTCCGGAGACCTGTTCGGCCATGAGCGGGACGCCATCGCCCGGGCGGAGGAGTTGTGGGCGGAGCGCTTCGGCTTCGACTCCTGCCTGTTCCTCACCGGCGGCTCCACACAGGGGGTCCATGCGGGACTGGCTCTGCTGGCGGGCGCGGGAGGCGGCGTCGCCCTGGACCGGTGCGCCCACCGCTCCGCCTGGAACGCCGTGGCCCTGCTGGACCTGACCCCCCATTCCCTCTCCCGGCCCTGGCTGGGACCGGAGGGCGTCGCCGGGCCCATCGACCCGGATCAGGTGGAGCGGCTGTTGTCAGACCGCCCGGAGATCAAAACGCTTTGTATTACCTCCCCTACTTATTACGGAGTGTTGTCAGACATTCCCGCCATCGCCGGGGTCTGCCGCGCCCACGGGGCCAAACTGATGGTGGACGGCGCCCACGGGGCCCATCTGCCTTTTCTGGGATACGGCGGCTATTCCGCCGCCGACGCGGTGGTGATGTCCGCCCACAAGACCCTCCCCGCGCCGGGCCAGACCGCTCTGCTGTTCGCCAACGGGTTCTCCCTGGAGGACCTGCGCCGGGCGGGGGGCTTGTACGGCTCCTCCTCCCCCTCCTATGTGATGATGGCCGCCCTGGACCTGGTCCGGGACTACCTGGAGCGGGAGGGGGCCTCCCGGTATCGGGAGACAGTCGGGCGCGCGGCCTCCCTCCGGGCACGCTACCCCGCTCTGACGGAGCGGCCCGGCCTGACCCTGGACCCCGCCCGGCTCACCCTGCTGTGCGGGAATGGTTTTGCCTTGGCGAAACGTCTCCGGGAACAGGGCTGCCTGCCGGAACTGACCGACTCCGGCCATGTGGTATTCCTCTGCACCTGCGCCGACGGCCCGGAGCAGTTCGCCCGGCTGGACGGGCTGCTGGCGGCGGAGGACTTCTCAAGCCCCGCCCGGTGCCCGCCGCCCCCCGAACCCCCGCCCGCGGCCCTCACCCCCCGTCAGGCGATCTTCGCCTCGCGGGAGGCCGTCCCTCTGGCGGCGTCCGAGGACCGCGTCGCGGCGGAACCGCTGGCCCCCTATCCCCCCGGCGTGCCGGTGGTCGCCCCCGGGGAGGTCATCACGAAAAAAACTCTGGCCTATTTGCGGGAAATAGGTTATAATAAAGAGTCGGTGGACGTTGTCCGCCTCTGAAACGCCGGGAAGGAGGGCTTTTTGTGGAAATCGGCCTGCCCGTTCCCCTGTCCCACGCCTACCTGATCACCGGCGGCAGCGAGGAGCGCCGCGCCGCCCTGGCGAAACGCCTTTCCGCCGCCTACCTGTGCGAGGGGGACGGCCCCGTCCCCTGCGGCAGGTGCAGACACTGCCGCAAGGCGGCGGGGGGCGTCCACCCGGACGTGATCACCCTGGGCCTTCTCCCGGAAAAGCGGGAGATCGGCGTGGACCAGGCCCGCGCTCTCCGGTCCGACGTCTACATCCGCCCCAACGAGGGCAGACGCAAAGTCTATATCATCGATCCGGCGGACGCCATGAATCCCGCCGCCCAAAACGCCCTGCTGAAGGTGCTGGAGGACGGCCCCGACTATGCCGCCTTCCTCCTGCTGGCCGCCGAGCCGGGCAGACTTCTGGACACGGTGCGCTCCCGGTGCGAGCCCTTCCCCCTCCCCCCGGAGGAGGCCCCCGCGGACCCGGAACTGTCCGAAAAGGCGGAAAAGCTGGCGGAACTCCTGCTCATCGGGGACGAGTTCGCGGTGGCCACGGGCCTCGCCGCCCTGGAAATGGAAAAGCCAAAGGCGGACCAGTTGGCCTCCCTGTTGGCCGAGGCGGAAAATCGGATCGCCCGGCGGCTGGCCGAACGGCCGGCCAGGGGCGCGAAGGCCCTCCGGGCCCTGAAGACCTGCCGGGAGAACGCGGTGTTCAACCCCGGCCCGGGCCACACCCTGGGCTGGATCGCCGCCGTCCTGTTCCAGGAGGCGTGACCCCATCCTTTTGAAGTATCATGGAGGACATCCTATGATCGAGATCATCAGCGTCCGGTTCCGAACCGGCGGAAAGCAATATTACTTCGATCCCCTGGGCCAGCATGTGGCCAAAGGCCAGGCCGTCATCGTGGAGACAGGCAAGGGCCTGGAGTACGGCGTCTGCGTCAAGAGCAACACCGCCATCGACGACGAGGCGGTGGTCCAGCCCCTGCGCCCCCTGGTGCGCCTGGCCACCGAGAAGGACGAGAAACAGGCCCGGGACAACCGTCTCCGGGAGAAGGACGCCATGCGCATCTGCCAGCAGCTCATCGAGCGGCACGGCCTGAAGATGAAACTGGTGAACGTGGAGTACAACTTCGACGGCTCCAAGATCATCTTCTTCTTCACCGCCGACGGGCGGGTGGATTTCCGCGCCTTGGTGAAGGACCTGGCCGGCATCCTCCGGGCCCGCATCGAACTGAGGCAGATCGGCGTCCGGGACGAGGCCCGGATGCTGGGCGGTTTCGGCATCTGCGGCAAGCCCTTTTGCTGCGCCCAGTTCCTGGGCGAGTTCCAGCCGGTGTCCATCAAGATGGCCAAGACCCAAAACCTGTCCCTGAACCCCACCAAGATCTCCGGCACCTGCGGGCGGCTCATGTGCTGCCTGAAATACGAGCAGGACGCCTACGAGGACGCGCTGAAGCGCTGTCCCCGGCAGGACTCCTTCGTGGAGTGTCCCGACGGCGTGGGCGTGGTGTCCTCCGTCAACCTGCTGAAAGAGCAGGTGAAGGTGAAACTGGAGGACTCCGTCGAGCAGCCCAAAAACTATCTCACCAGCGAGATCCGGGTGGTGCGCTCCGGCAGGGGCAGGCGGCCGGAGGACTATGTTGCCCCGCCCGCCTCCGAACTGGAAAAACTCCGGGACCCTCAGGCGGAGGCCATGCGCAGCGGCCGCGGGATCGAGGGGCCCGGCGATCTGTCCGCCGTGCTGGACCGCTACCTGGAGGAGCAGCAGGCCCAGAGCGAGGGGCCCAGAAAGGGCAAGTCCCGCTCCCGCCGCAAGTCCGGCGGGAAAGAGGCCCGGTCCGTCCAGGAACCCGCCCAGGAAAAGTTCAGGGCGGAGCGCCCCGCCGCCCGGGCCCTCCGGCAGGCCGCCGCCCAGAAGGAGCCGGCCCCGGCCGAGCAGGAGGAATGGTCCGCCGCCCCAGCCGACGCCGCCCGCCGCCGCCAGTGGCAGTCCCATCACCGCCGCAGGTCCGGCGGCCAGAACCAGAACTGAAATCCCTTCCATGCCCCGCCGCGTCACCGACCCGGCGGGGCCTTTTGAAAAATTTTTCCCGTTCCGCGCAACCTTTTTCCATCCTGCGGGGTATTCCATACAGAGGGGAGGCGAGGTCCGTGACCCAGGAGGAGCGCACGCGGGCGGTGGAGCGCTGGGGCGACACGGTATGGCGGCTGGCGCTGGCGCGGACGGCCAACGTCCCGGACGCGGAGGACGTGTTCCAGGAGGTCTTCCTGCGCTATTTCCGCCACGAGGACGAACTGGACAGCGACGAACACCGCCGGGCGTGGCTCATCCGCTGCACGGTGAACCGGGCCAAAAGCCTGCTCTCCTCCCCCTGGCGCAGGCGGACCCTCCCCCTGGAGGTGGCCGCCCAGGCGGGGGTGGAGGATCAGTACCGCGAGGTGTACAGCGCGGTACTCTCCCTGCCCGCCCGGTACCGGGCGGTGATCCATCTGCACTATTTCGAGGGGCTTTCGGTGGCGGAGATCGCCGGGGCCCTGAACAAGCCGGAGGGCACGGTGAAGTCCCAGCTGAGCCGGGGCCGGGCCCTCCTGCGGCAACTTTTGAACGAGGAGGTATGAGTATGGAACGGTACAAAAAGGCCAACGAGGGCATCCACGCCCCCGAGGAATTGAAGAAAGAGACCGCAAAGGGCCCCGCCCCTGCGAAACGCCCGCCAAGGGCGGTATGGCTGGGGGTGGTGGCCGCAGTGCTGGCGGTGGTCATCGTGGCCGGGGCGGTCCTCTGGCCCGGCGGGCTCTTCCGCCATCGCACGGTGGAGCGGCCCGATCCCCTCCCCGGCACGCCGGACTACAAGGGCTCCGGCAAGGCCGCGACCCTGGCCGCCGCCCAGTACCCGGAGATGGTTCCCTGCCCGCTGGACACCGACTATGTGGTGGCGGGCGTGCTGGACTCTGACCGCTATAACGGCGCCCGGCGGAAATGGGCGGAGAGCGTCAACGCCCTGGCCTCCGGCCGGGACTATGCCGGCCTGCTGGACGGATACCTGTCCGCCACGGCGAAGGAGTTTCTCGCTGAAACCGGGAGGGAGAACCGGGTGTACTCCCCTCTGAACCTCTATCTGGCCCTGGCAATGCTCACCGAGACCGCCGGCGGGAACAGCCGCCGGCAGCTTCTGGACCTGCTGGGGGCGGACAGCGCGGAGACCGTCCGCGCCCTGGCCCGCGACCTGTGGCTGGACAGCTACCGGGACGACGGGCAGACCGCCTCCATCCCGGCCAACTCCCTGTGGCTGAACGACGCCTTTGACGGCCGCTGCCTCCGGGAGACTCTGGACCGGCTGGCGGACGACTACTACGCCTCCGCCTTCTCCGGCGCGGCGGGGACGCCGGAGTACGACCAGGCCCTCCGGGACTGGATCGACGGCCAGACCCACGGCCTGCTGAAGGACTACTCCAAGGACCTGAAGCTGGACTCCGACACCGTGCTGGCGTTGGTGTCCACCCTGTACTATCAGGCAAAATGGGCCGACGCCTTCGACCCGGACCTCACCGCCCCCGGCGCCTTTCACGCCCCCGGCGGGGACAGTTCCGCCGACTTCATGCACAAAGAACTGGAGGGCCAATACTACTGGGCGGAGCGGTTCGGGGCGGTCTCTCTGAACTTTGAGGACCCCGGCTATCGGATGTGGGTCCTCCTGCCCGACGAGGGGACCACCCCGGAGGAACTGATCTCCTCCGGCGCGGCCATGGAGTTTTTGACCACCGACTGGGACAGTGCCGGCGGCGGGTACGACGGTGAAACCGGCGTCACCCCCTACCCCTGGGGCGGTTCCAAGTACGCGGATATCCGCCTGACCCTGCCCAGGTTCGACATCTCCTCCGGCATCGACCTGCGCGACGGGCTGAAAGAGTTGGGCGTCACCGACGTGTTCGACCCGGACGCCGCCGACTTCACCCCCCTCACCGACCTGCCGCGGACATATGTATCCAAGGCCCTGCACGCCGCCCGGGTCATCGTGGAGGAGGAGAAGGTGGAGGCCGCCGCCTACACCGTCCTCGGGGCGGTTACGGGGGCCGTGCCGTCCCTGGACGACGAGGTGGATTTCACGGTGGACCGGCCCTTCCTGTTCGCCGTCACCGGCCCGGCGGGTCTGCCCCTGTTCCTGGGCGTGGTGAACGACCCGGCGTGATCAAATCATAAAATACGCCCCTCCGCTCCGGAGGGGCGTATTTTTGCTTGCGCAACGCCCGCCTTTGGATTAGAATAGGGGCATCCATTTCCGAAGGGAGGCGGTCTCCGTGGAGGAGCGGTTCGGGGCGGCGGCCAGGTCCGCCTGGGCATCCATCGTCACGCTGCTGAAGTGGCTGGCGCTGGCGCTGGCGGTCGGCGGGATCTGCGGCGCGGCGGGGGCGGCGTTCAGCGCCTCCCTCGCCGCCGTGACCGGTTTCAGAACAGCGCACCCCTGGATGGTGTTCCTGCTGCCCGTGGCCGGCCTTCTCATCGTGTTCCTCTATCGGGCCGCCGGCATGGAGAACGACAGCGGCACCAATCAGATCATCGCCTCCGTCCGGGGGGAGGACAGGCCGCCCCTGCGGCTGGCCCCGCTGATCTTCATCGCCTCGGCGCTCACCCACCTGTGCGGCGGCTCCGCCGGCCGGGAGGGGGCCGCCCTCCAGATCGGCGGAGCGCTGGCCTCCGGCGTGGGGCGGCTGTTCCGGCTGGACGAGAACAGCTTTAAGACCATCATCCAGTGCGGGATGGCGGGGCTGTTCGCCGCCCTGTTCGGCACGCCCCTGGCCGCCGCCGTCTTTGCCCTGGAAGTGGTCAGCGTGGGCATCTTCCAGTACTCCGCCCTGTTCCCCTGTGTGGTATCGGCCCTCACCGCCTTTCGGGTCACCCAACTGATGGGGGCGGAGGCGGAGGCGTTCCCCACCCTGGCCTCCGGCCCCGAACCGGGCTTTTCGGCGATGTTCCGGGTGGGGGTGCTGGCGGCGCTGGCGGCGGCGGTGTCCATTATGTTCTGCGTGCTGATGCACAAGACCGCCCATCTGTACCGGAAGTACCTGCCCAACCAGTATCTCCGCGCCGCGGCGGGCGGTCTGCTCGTCGTCGCGCTGACGATCATAGAGGGCTCCGGGGACTACAACGGCGCCGGCACCGGCGTCATCATGCGGACCCTGGAGGGGGACAGGGCAGCGCCCTGGGCCTTCGCGCTGAAAATGCTGTTCACCGCCGTCACCCTGGGGGCCGGCTACCGGGGCGGCGAGATCGTGCCCGCCTTCTTCGTAGGGGCCACGTTCGGCTCGGCGGCGGCCCCCCTGCTGGGGCTGGACCCGGCGTTCGGAGCCGCCCTGTCCATGATCGCCGTGTTCTGCGGGGTGGTCAACTGCCCCATGGCCTCCCTGCTGCTGAGTCTGGAACTGTTCGGCGGGAACTGCGTGCTGTTCTTCGGGCTGGCCTGCGCGGTGAGTTATCTGCTCAGCGGCAAGTTCTCCCTGTACGGCGCTCAGAAGATCGCCTACTCCAAGCTGGAACCCGAATTTATCGACGAGCACGCCCGCTGATCGGTCCGCGCGGCGCGTTTCCGGCAAAAAAACTGGAAATACCCGCGAAAAGTTTGAAAATTTTTTCACAATGCCCCCTTCCCAAGGCCCCGCAAATGCGCTATAATAACGGTGCGTACTTCCAATCAAATTATTATATTAGGAGTGATACCAATGAGCATCAAAGTAGGGATCAACGGTTTCGGCCGCATCGGCCGCATGGTCTTCCGCGCCAGCGTTGGCCATCCCGACATCGACATCGTGGGCATCAACGATCTGTGCGCCCCCGACTATCTGGCCTATATGCTGAAGTATGACACCATGCACGGCCAGTTCCAGGCGGAGGTCTCCTCCAACGAGGAGGGCATCGTCGTCAACGGCAAGACCATTCCCGTCTACGCCAAGAAGAACCCCGCCGAGATCCCCTGGGGCGAGCTGGGCGCCGAATACGTGGTCGAGTCCACCGGCCTGTTCTTGACCAAGGAGAAGGCTCAGGCGCACATCGACGCCGGCGCCAAG
>CAYPEE010000017.1:0-17775 GCA_964409665.1 uncultured Oscillospiraceae bacterium | reverse complement strand
AGTCCCGAAAGACTGCACCTTGCCGTACATAGTGAATACTTCCCTATGGGACCCGCCCGGATGAGGGACCGCTTTTTCAAGGCCGCGGTCCCGGCGGTATGATACCGGAAACCACGGCGGCGGTCTGCCAGCTATCCGGCAACTTTCGGTTGCCCCCCGCATAAGATTTCCCGAATCAACGGGGGAGGGGACCTTATGCGGTTTGTAAAGCTCCACGGCTGCGGCAACGACTACATCTTTCTGAACTGTCTGGAAAGCGCGCCGGACGACCTGCCCGGCCTGGCCCGCCGTCTGTCGGACCGGCACTTCGGTGTGGGGGCCGACGGGCTCATCTGCGCCTTCCCGTCGCGGACGGCGGACTTTAAGATGGTCATGTTCAACGCCGACGGCTCGGAGGGGGCCATGTGCGGCAACGGGATCCGATGCCTGGGCAAGTTCCTCTACGACAACGGCTGGACGGACCAGACGGGGCTGTCCATCGAGACGAGGGCCGGGGAGCGGCGGATGAACCTGTGGACGGAGGGAGGCAAGGTGGCCGCTGCCACGGTGGATATGGGGGAACCCGTTGTGGAGCCGCCCATTCAAATTACCATAAAGGGGATTCACTATACATCCATTCCGGTCTCCATGGGGAACCCGCACTCCGTGGTGCCCGTGGACGACCCGGAGGCCCTCGACCTGCCCGTCGTCGGCCCCGCCTTTGAGAACTGGCCGTATTTTCCCGACCGGGTCAACACCGAGTTTGTCCGGGTGGACGATGCGGAGCATCTGTCCGTCCGCGTATGGGAGCGGGGCAGCGGGGAGACGCTGGCCTGCGGCACCGGGGCCTGCGCCGCCGCAGCGGCCCTCCGGCAGGCGGGACGGTGCGGAAGGGACGTGACCGTCCGCCTCCCCGGCGGGGAACTGCGGGTGACCCTGACCGGGGACGGGCGCGCCCTGCTCACCGGTCCCGCGGCAGAGGCGTTCCGGGGGGAGGTTGACGGGCAGGCCGGCATCCGTCCCGCCCCGCGGAAAAATCATGCCATCTTGCCGGTTGACGGGAAAAGCGCTCTGTTGTAAAATGACCTCACTGAAATTTTGCAGTGGGAGGGAGCGCGAATGGCGCACATCAACCAGAATTTCCAAAAGCTGCCCGGCGGCTATCTGTTCCCGGAGATCGGCAGGAGGGTGCGGGCCTTCTCCGCCGGGGGCACCCCCATGCCCCTGATCCGCCTGGGGATAGGCGACGTGACCCTGCCCCTGGCTCCGGCGGTCATCGAGGCTATGCACAGGGCCACGGAGGAGATGGGCCATAAGGAGACCTTCCGGGGCTACTGCGAAGAGACCTGCGGCGCGTATGACTTCCTCCGTTTCGCCATCCGGGACGACTACCGGGCCAAAGGGGTGGATCTCGCCGACGACGAGATCTTCGTGTCCGACGGGGCCAAGAGCGACTGCGGAAACATCGGGGACATCTTCTCGGCGGACAATGCGGTGGCGGTGTGCGATCCGGTGTATCCGGTGTATGTGGACACCAGCGCTATGGCCGGCCGGGCCGGGGAATACGACGGGGAGAAGTGGAGCGATCTGATCTATCTGCCCTGCACGGCGGACAACGGGTTCTTTCCGGACCTGCCCCGGGACCGGACGCCCGACCTGATCTACCTCTGCTCCCCCAACAACCCCACCGGCGCGGCGGCCACCGGGGAGCAGCTGAAGGCGTGGGTGGACTACGCCAACGCCCACGGCAGCGTTATCCTCTACGACTCCGCCTACGAGGCTTTCATCCGGGAGGAGGGGGTGCCCCACTCCATCTACGAGGTGGAGGGCGCCAAGACCTGCGCCATCGAGTTCCGCTCCTTTTCCAAGACGGCGGGCTTTACCGGCAACCGCTGCGCCTATACCGTCGTCCCCAAGGCGCTGAACCGGGAGGGCGCCTCCCTCAACGCCCTTTGGAACCGGCGGCAGGGCACCAAGTTCAACGGCGTGGCCTACGTCATCCAGCGGGCCGCCGAGGCCACCTTCACCCCGGAGGGGAGGAAACAGATCAAGGCGTCTATCGACTACTACCTGGACAACGCCAGGGTCATCCGGGAGGGCCTCTCCGCCGCGGGACTGACCGTCTACGGCGGCGTCAACGCCCCCTACATCTGGTTCCGGGCCCCGGAGGGGACCGGGTCCTGGGATTTCTTCGACACGCTGCTCAGGCGGGCCTGCGTGGTCACCACCCCCGGCGCGGGTTTCGGCCCCAGCGGGGAGGGGTATATCCGGGTCACCGCCTTTGGCGACGCGGACGCCACAAAAGAGGCGGTGGAGCGCATCAAGTCCGTGCTGTAAACCGAATATCCGGCGATGCCGGCCTGTGGAACAGTCCACAGGCCGGTTTTTCGCGCCTTCTGGCGGGTCTGGGGGGTCGGCCCGGATCGGAACAAAATCGTAAACACCGCCGCCGGTCATAAAGCGGGACGGGCCCTCATATAGTCTTGGCAGAAAGGCGGGTGGCGGATGTGGACAAGCGAGCGGCCTGGGAGCAGGCGGCGGATGTGCTTCCCCGGGGGCTGACGGAGGGACTCGGAGCGCTGGGAGAACGGCGTCTCAGGGAGGCGGAAGAATTTCGCCTCCGCCGGGGCGTCCCCCTGTCCGTCGTCCTGCCGGAGGGAGAGGCGGAGGTGAGGGGGCCCGCCGTCACCGAGGAACACCTCCGCCAGACGCTGGAGAACGCCACCCGGGCCTCCGCCCACACCGTGCTGGACAGGGTCCAGAGGGGCTTTGTCACTCTGCGGGGCGGGCACCGCATCGGTCTGTGCGGCACGGTGGCGTGTAAGGACGGGGAGATCGTCACCTTGCGGGAACTGTCCTCCCTGAACATCCGGGTGGCCCGGCAGATCAGAGGACAGGCCGTTTCCCTGCTGCCGGCGCTGACAGAGGGGGGAAGATTTCTCAGCACCCTCATTCTCGCCCCGCCGGGGGCGGGAAAGACCACTCTGCTGCGGGATCTGATCCGAGCCCTGTCCGACGGGGAGGGGATCGCCCCGCACCGGGTGGGGGTGGCCGACGAGCGGGGGGAGATCGCCGCCCTGTGGCGGGGGGAGGCCCAGATGGACGTGGGCCGGCGCACAGACGTGATGGACGGCTGCCCCAAGGCCCAGGGGATGTCCATCCTGCTGCGCGGCATGAACCCCCAGGTGCTGGCCGCCGACGAGATCACCGACCCGGCGGACGCCCGGTCGATCATCCAGGCGGCGGGATGCGGGGTAGAACTGATCGCCACGGCGCATGGAGCAAGTATAAGAGCTTTACAGGAAAGGCCGGTCTACCGGGCGCTGCTGAAGGCCGGCGTGTTCCGGCGGCTGGTCATTATAGAGCAGATCGGACGCACGAGGAAAACGCAAGTGGAGGCGTTGCCATGATACGGTTCGTTGGCGCGGTTCTGCTGGCCCTGGGAGGATTGGGGATCGGCCTTGCGGCGGTGAGCCGTCTGGCCGGCCGCGTCCAGGACCTCCGGGGGCTGGAGTGCGCCGTGGAGGTGTTGGAACGGGAACTGGGCTGGCGGCTGGCCCCTCTGCCCGAGGCGCTGGAGGAGGCGGCGGGCGAGACGTCCGGCCGGGTGGCGCGGTTCCTCCGGCTGTGCGGCCGGGAGGCGTCGGCGCTGGAGGGACGCAGTTTCCGGCAGGTATGGGTGGAGAGCCTGAACGCCGCCCGGATGTGCCTGGAGCGGGAGGACGCCGCGATCCTGGAGGAGTTGGGCTCGGTTCTGGGCCGGTACGACGGCGGCAGCCAGCGGCAGGCGCTGGAGCGGGCGCAGGACCGTCTGGCCCGTCAGCGGGAGCAGGCCGAGGAGCGCCGGGAGCGACTGGGCCGGCTGTATGGGATCCTGGGTCTCTCCGGCGGACTGCTGCTCGTCATACTTTTTCTCTGATCACCGGAAGGGGATCGTACATTACATAAGAGGAGGACGCGCTCTTGAACGTAGACTTGATTTTTCGCATCGCGGCCATCGGCATTTTGGTGTCGGTGCTCAACCAGGTGTTGTCCCGCTCCGGCCGGGAGGAGATGGCCACCATGACCACTTTGGTGGGGCTGGTCGTGGTGCTGATGCTGGTGGTCCGGCAGATCAGCGACCTGTTCGGCCTGGTCAAGGACCTGTTCGGGCTGTGAGCGACGCGGTACGGATAGGGGCGGCGGCCGTTATCGCGGCCATCTGCGCCGTGATGATCCGCAAACAGGCGCCGGAGATCGCCCTGGCCCTGGGGCTGTGCGCCGGGGCGCTGCTGGTCCTCTGGTGTTCGGGGGCGCTGGGGGCGGTGCGCGCCTTTCTGGACAGGCTGGCCGAGACGGGGGGAGTGTCGGCGGCGGTGCTGGAACCGGTCGTCAAGACGGCGGGCATCGCCATCGTCACCCACCTGGCGGCGGCCTTCTGCCGGGACGCCCAGGAGAGCGCCCTGGCCTCGGTGGTGGAGATGGCCGGGACGGCTCTGGCGCTGGCGGCGGCTCTGCCGCTGATGTCGGCGGTGCTGGAACTGATGACCGGCCTTCTGTGAGGATACGCCATGAAATACAGTTTTTGGACCTTTTTGGCGCTGATCCTGATGCTGCTGTTCAGCATCGTCCCCGTAAGGGCGGCGGCGGAGGACGGCAACCCGGAGGAGTCCATTATCGACGTGGACGGTCTGAAACGCGCGGCGGAGGACAGCGGTTCCGGCGTGGAGTACGGTCTCACCCTGGACGAGGGGATCGGGGCGCTGTTTGACACCGGCAGCCGGGAGGTCCCCGGGATCGTCCGGCGGGCGGTGCGCTCCGGAGTGGTGCTGCTGGCCATCCTCCTGCTGGTGGGGCTGGCGGAAACAGTCCAGGACAGCTTCGGGCAGAAGGGCGCCCTGGCCGTGACGCTGGCGGGCACCCTCGCGGTGACGGCGGTGGCGGTGGCGGACGTGCACTCCCTCATGGGGATGGGGGCCGGGGCGCTGGACGATATGCGCTCTTTTGCCAACGTGCTGCTGCCTGCCGTGGCGGCGGTGACGGCGGCCACCGGGGCCATCACCGGCGCGGCGGCCAGACAGATGGCGGCGGTGCTGTTCTCCGATCTGCTGATGAATCTCATCGACGGACTGCTGGTGCCGGTGCTGTATGGGTATATCGCCGCGTCGGCCGCCTGGGCCGCCGTGGGCAACGAGGGCCTGAGGCGGCTGGCCTCCCTGCTGAAATGGGTGGTCACCACGGTCCTCACCGTCACGATGCTGGCCTTCGTGGGCTATCTCACCGCCAGCGGGGTCATCGCCGGGACGGCGGACGCCGCCTCGGTGAAGGCGGCCAAATTCGCCATCTCCGGGGCCATTCCGGTCGTGGGAGGGATATTGTCCGAGGCGGCGGAGACAGTGCTGGCCTCGGCGGGCGTTTTGCGCGGAACGGTGGGGGTGTTCGGGATGGTGACCGTGCTGGCCATCTGCCTGGCGCCGCTGCTGGAACTGGCCATCCACTATCTGGCCTATAAACTGGTGGCGGCGCTGTCCGCCGCGGTGGGACAGGGAAGGGTCCAGGCCCTGGTGGAACAGTTGGGGGGCGCGTTTGGCCTCATCCTGGGGATGACGGGGGCCTGCTGCCTGCTGCTGCTCATCGCCCTGGTGTCCTCCATCTCGGTGGCGGCGGTATGACGGGGCTGCTGAGAGACTGGCTCATGGGGGTAACCTGCGCCGCCATGGCGCTGGCGCTGGCGGAGGCCCTCGTCCCCGCCGGGACGGTGAAGAAGGTGTGCCGTCTGGCGGGGGGGATCGCTCTGCTGCTGGCGGCGGTAAGCCCGGCGGTCAGGTTGGACGAGGGGGCCGTCGGGGAGGCCCTGGCGGGATACCGGGCGGAACTGGGCTCTTATGAGCAGACCCTGGCGGATTCCAGCGACGGCCTGTATAAAACCGTCATAGCCCAGCGCACCGCCGCATATATTGTGGACAAGGCGGCGGAGATGGGCGTCTCCTGCCAGGTGGAGGTGACCATCGGCTATGACGGGAACGAATTGCCGCGCCCCTGGGAGATCACCGCCCGGGGGACCTGGACGCCGGGACAGCTGGATGCCCTGCGTCAAATGCTGACGGAGGACCTGGGCGTGCCGGCGGAGCGGCAGCACTTTGAGGAGAGTTCACCATGAAGAAGCTCACATGGCCGGACAGGGCCAAACTCAAGGGCTTTCTGAGCCAGTACAAATACATCTTTCTTGTGGCGGCCGTGGGGATCCTGCTCCTGCTGTGGCCGACGGGGGAGCGGAAGACCGAGAAAACGCAGGCGCCGGAGGAAGGATCCGCCGCAGAGCCGGCCGAGTTTGACCTGGACGCGCTGGAGAAAAAGCTGTCCGGCGTCCTCTCCCAGGTGAAGGGGGCCGGAGAGGTGACGGTGGCCCTCACGCTGAAAAGGGGCATGGAGCGTGTGCTGGCCTCCGACCGGGACACCACCGCGGAACAGAACGGACGCAGCTCCTGGAAAACAGAGACGGTCATTCTGGATGGGGACGGCGGGGAGGAGACGGTGCCGATCTCCCAGAACTACCCCACCTTCCAGGGGGCGGTGGTGGTGTGCCAGGGGGGTGACGATCCCCAGATACGGCTGCTGCTGACCCAGGCGGTGTCCGCTCTCACCGGGCTGGGGAGCGACCGCATCACGGTATGCAGGGGGGAGAGCCCCCATCAATCAAATCAATAACGGAGGGGAACAGAATGAGTGTATGGAAACGCAATGCGGTGGTGGTGGCCATCGTCCTGTTCGTGGGGGCGGCGGTGTATCTGAACTGGTCCTACAACCGGCAGCAGCAGACGGCGGAGGACCCCGCCGCCAGCGAGACAGGCAAGGTCCTGGGTCAGGCCGGTCTGGTCAACGGCGCCGGCGCCAGCGCGGCCCCGACCGCTACCGGCGCCGCGGGGGCGATGGGCAGCGCCGCGCCCTCCGCCCGGCCCAGCGGCGGGAACACCGGGGACAATGTCCAGACTCCCGCCCAGACCACCGGCTATTTCGCCGCCGCCCGGCTCAACCGGCAGCAGGCCAGGGACAGCGCCCTGCAGCTGCTCCAGCAGGCCGCCGCCGACGAAAACGCCGCCCAGGAGGTCATCGACGACGCCAACACCTCCATCCAGGCCATGGCCACCTACACCATGTCGGAGGCCAATGTGGAGAACATGGTCACCGCCAAGGGCTACGGCGACTGCGTCTGCTTTATCAATGAGGACAGCGCCAGCGTGGTGGTGTCCTCCACCGAAGATGGGCTGGCCGAGGCGGACATCGCGAAGATCCTGGAGATCGTCAAACAGGAGACGGGGCTGTCCGCCGAGACCATCCGCATCATCGAGACAGAGCCTTAAACGGCCCCTTGGAAAAAAGGATTGTAATTTGCCCCCGCGGGTGTTATAATAGCGTCAGTTTCCAAACAAGACCAAACAAGAGAGGGAGCGTGAGGCGATATGGCCGACAGTAAGGAATACATCTCCCACGGGGAAGATCTAGGCAGCATCAACATCTCTGAGGAGGTCCTGGCCGTCATCGCCGGGGCGGCGGCGCTGGATGTAGAGGGCGTTGGCGCTCTGGGCTCCACCCTGACCGGCGACGCGGCCGCCGTGGTGAACAACCGTAAGAGCCTGGCCAAGGGCATCCGTTTGGCCATGGAGGGCGAGAACGTGGCGGTGGACGTGACCATTCTGGTGCGGTACGGCTACGGCGTCACCGACGTGGCCAAAGCGGTGCAGGAGAGCGTGTCCAGCGCGGTGGAGAGCACCAGCGGTCTCACCGTGACCGCCGTCAACGTGACGGTGAGCGGCGTCACCTTCCAGAAGTAACCTGCGCGCGGTCGGAGCCGGGCAGACGCCCGGCTCCGATTTTTTGCGCGGCAAATTTGGCGGGCGCCCGCAAAAAGGGGTTTTCTTTTTCCCGCCGGGAGTGTATAATAAATCAAATATGCAAAACGGGCGGGCGCGCCCATGAGAGTGGACCGGCGCTCGCCGGAAAAGGAGGCCCTTATGCACAGGACCACAGCCCGGGAGATCGCCGTACATCTGGTGTTTGAAATGTCTTTTACCGGCGTTCCCGCCGGGGAACTGCTGGAGCGGGAACTGAATGAGGACAGCTTTGCCCTCCGGGCCGGGACGGAGCCCCTGTACGGGGAGTTCCCGGACCGGGACTCGTATGCGTATATCACCCGGGTGGTCACGGGCGTGGAGGAGCACGCCGGCGAGTTGGAGGACGCCATCGGCCGATACGCCAGGGGCTGGCGGCTGAAGCGCATCGACCGGGTGGCCGCCGCCATCCTGCGGGTGTGCCTGTTCGAGATCCTCTATCTGCCCGACGTACCCGACGGCGCCGCCATCAACGAGGCGGTGGAGATCGCCAAGAAGTATGTGGACGACGATGTGGTGAAGTTCATCAACGGCATTCTGGGTTCCTTTGTCCGGGACAGGTCCCCGGAGCCCGGGGGAGAGGGCTGATATGGGCGGGCTGTGCCTGGGTCTGGACACCAGCAACTACACCACCTCCGCCGCCGTCTTCAACGGCGGGACGGGGGAAAACCGCGGCCGGCTGCTCACTGTGCCGGAGGGGGCCATAGGTCTGCGCCAGAGCGACGCTCTGTTCCAGCACGTGAAGCGCCTGCATCTCATGGTGGAACAGCTCCGCGCGGACGGGCTGCTGGGCGAACTCGCCGCCGTGGGGGGCCTCCACGCGGCCCCGGGAGGTGGAGGGCTCCTATAGGCCCTGTTTCCTGGTGGGGGAGGGCCAGGGCCGGACCCTGGCCGCCGCGCTGGGGGTGCCTTTCTATCCCTGTTCCCACCAGCAGGGGCACATCGCCGCCGCGGCCTGGTCCGCCGGGCGGGAGGACCTGCTGGACAGGCCCCATCTGGCATGGCATCTGTCCGGCGGCACCACCGAATTGTTATATGTCCGGCCGGAGGGCCGCACCGTCCGCTCGGAGATCGTGGGCGGGACCGCAGACATCTCCGCCGGACAGCTGATCGACAGGACCGGCGCGCTGCTGGGCCTGCCCTTCCCGGCCGGGAAGGCCCTGGACGAACTGTATGCCCAGGCGGGAGAGCCCGTCAGGCCCTTTCGGGTGAAACTGAACGGCCTGACCTTCTCCCTGTCCGGCATGGAAAACCAGGTGAGACAGCGGACCGAGGGGGGAGAGAGCCCCGCCGGGATCGCAAAATTTACCCTGGACACGATCGCTGACGCGGTCCTCCGAACCACCAGAGAGGCCATGACCCGCTGGCCGAGCCTGCCGGTGCTTTGCTCCGGCGGGGTGGCCTCCAACCGGCGGCTGAGGGCCGTCTTGGGGGAAAGCTGCGGCGCAGTGTTCGCCCAGCCCCGGTATTCCTCCGACAACGCCCTGGGGGCGGCGATCCTGGCCTACCGGGCATGGGAGAGCGGGGTGGAACCATGGACCTGAATCTGTCCGGCCTGCCCGCTCTCACCGTCACCCAGGTGAACGAGTACGTCAGAGAACTTATGGACGGGGACCAGCTGCTCCGGAGCATCCTGGTGCGGGGGGAGATCTCAAACTACAAACGCTATCCGTCGGGACATCACTACTTTTCCCTGAAGGACGGGACCGGCGTTTTGCGGTGCGTTATGTTCCGGGGGGAGGCGCTGCGCCTCCGGTTCCGGCCGGAGAACGGGATGCGGGTGGCGGCCTTCGGCCGTGTCTCCGTGTTTCCCCGGGACGGGGTTTATCAGCTCTATTGCGCCGCCCTGCTGCCCGACGGCAGGGGGGCTTTGGACGAGGCGTTCGAGCGGCTCCGCGCCCGACTGGAGGCGGAGGGCCTGTTCGACGAGGCGCATAAGACGCCTCTGCCGGAGTACCCCCGTAAGATCGCCCTGGTGACCTCCCCCGCGGGGGCGGCGGTGCGGGACATGATCCGCATTTTGGGCGAGCGGTGGCCGCTGGCGGAGGTGCTGGTGGTCCCGGTCCGGGTCCAGGGGGAGGAGGCCGCCGGGGAGATCGCCGCCGCCATCCACGAGGTGAACAACCGGGCGGATATCGACCTCATCATCACCGGCCGGGGCGGCGGCTCCATGGAGGATCTGTGGGCTTTCAACGAGGAGATCGTGGCGCGGGCCATCTATATCTCCAACATCCCGGTGATCTCCGCCGTTGGCCACGAGCCCGACGTGACCATCGCCGACTACGTTGCCGACCTGCGGGCGGCCACCCCCTCCAACGCCGCCGAACTGGCGGCGCCCGACCGGGCGGAGCAGGCCGGCCGGTTGGAGGACTTGAAGTACAGACTGGGAAGGGCCATCCGGGGCGGACTGGCGGACGGCCGCCGGGAATTGGACCGGATCCGCTCCAGCCGCGTCCTGCGGTCCATGGCCGCCCCCATCCAGGAGCGCCGGATGCTCGCCGGCCGCCTCTGCCAGCGGCTGGAGGCCGCCGTTTCCGCTCAAATAAAGGACCGGCGGACCGCTCTGGCCCAATGCGCCGCCGGGCTGGACGCTCTCAGTCCGCTGAAGGTGCTGGGGCGGGGATACGCCATCGCCCGGAAGGGGAGCGCGGTCGTGTCGTCCGTGGGCGGCGTCAGGGTCGGGGACGGGCTGGAGGTGACCGTCTCCGACGGACTCATGCGATGCGAAGTGAAGGACAAGGAGGAGAGGGCATGGCGGTGAAAAAGCAGACCTTTGAGCGGGCCATGGGCCGCCTGGAGGAGATCGTGTCCAAGCTGGAACAGGGGGACTGCGACCTGGACCAGTCCCTGAAGCTGTTCGAGGAGGGGGCCAAGCTGGCCGCCCAGTGCGAGGAACAGCTGGACCAGGCGGAGCAGAAGGTGAATCTCCTGCTGGCGGACGGCAGAGAGGTCCCCTTCCGGCCCGGGGAGGACTGAGCCATGGACTTTCAGAAGGAATACGACGCCCTCCGGGAGAAGGTGGAGGGCGCGCTGTCCCAATTCTTCGGGGAGGACAAGCGCGGTTTCCGGTTCGACGGGCTCATGGAGGCCATGGATTACAGCCTGATGGCCGGCGGCAAGCGTATCCGGCCGGTACTGGTGCTGGAGTTCTGCCGCGTCTGCGGCGGGGACGTGGAGGCCGCCCTGCCGGTGGCGTGTTCCGTCGAGATGCTCCACACCTACTCTCTCATCCACGACGACCTGCCCTGCATGGACAACGATGACCTCCGCCGGGGAAGGCCCGCCAACCACAAAGTCTTCGGGGAGTGCGCCGCCGTGCTGGCGGGGGACGCGTTGCAGGCGGAGGCCTTCGGGACCATTCTGCGCTCCGACCTCCCGGCGGAGCGGAGGGCCGCCTGCGCCGGGGCACTGGCAGACGCCGCGGGACTGAACGGAATGTGCGGCGGCCAGTTCATGGACATGGGCAGTGGGACGCGCGCCATATCCGAGGACGAGGTCACAGAACTCCAGAGCCGCAAAACGGGGGCCATGCTCACCGCCGCCTGCCGGATGGGCGTACTGGCCGCCGGGGGCTCCGAAGAACAGGAGGACGCCGCCATGCGGTACGGCGCCTGCCTGGGGGCCGCCTTCCAGATCCGGGACGATATGCTGGACGAGCTGGCAGACCAGGCGGAACTGGGCAAACCTACCGGCTCGGACAGGGCGGAGGGCAAGACCACGTTTATGACGCTCTACGGGGCCAAAAAGTGCGCCGAACTGGTAGAGCGCCTCACCGAGGGGGCAAAGGCCGCGGTCCGGGAACTGCCTGGCGGGGCGTTTTTGCGCGAACTGGCCGGGCGCCTGGCGGATCGGAACCGCTGAGACAGGCACTTTCCAAAGAGAGGAGGGGTGGCCCGTGTACCCCGAACATCTGGATCAGATCACCGACGCGCAGGCAAAACTGCTGTGCGGCCAGCTGCGGGAGGACATCATAAACAGCGTCGCCCGGACCGGCGGCCATCTGGCCTCCAGCCTGGGGGCGGTGGAGATCACCGTGGCCATCCACCGTGTGTTCGATTTGGACGTTGACCGGCTGGTGTTCGACGTGGGGCACCAGTGTTATGCCCATAAATTCCTCACCGGCCGGGGAAAGGAGATGGCCTCCCTGCGGAAACTGGGCGGGCTGTCCGGATTTCCAAAGCCGAGAGAGCACCGCGCCGACGCTTTTATCGCCGGCCACGCCTCCAACTCGGTGTCGGTGGCTCTCGGGATGGCCCGGGCCCGCACCCGGAACCGGGAGAATTACAGCGTCCTCGCTCTCATGGGGGACGGTGCCATGACCGGCGGCCTGGCCTACGAGGGCCTGTCCGACGCCGGACAGAGCGGGGAACAGATCATCGTCATCCTCAACGACAACGGTATGTCCATCACCAAAAACGTGGGCGGGGTGGCCAGCCATCTGGCCCGGCAGCGCCTGAAGCCCCAGTATCTTCAGTTTAAGAAGTTTTACCGCCGGGTCACGGGGAGCAGTTCCGTGGGGCGGGCGGTGTACCGCTTCACCCACAGGGTCAAACAGGGGATCAAAAGCGCGATCCTCCACTGCAGTATGTTCGAGGATATGGGCTTTACTTACCTGGGACCGGTGGACGGCCACGACGTGGCCTACCTCACCAGGCTGCTGAGATACGCCAGGGAGTTGAACGGCCCCGTTCTGCTCCATATAAAAACTGTAAAGGGGAAAGGCTATACGCCGGCGGAGCGGGAACCGGACCGGTTCCACGGGGTCGGCCCCTTTCGCCCGGAGGACGGCTCCCCGGCGGCGCCTAACAGCGGACAGACGTTTTCTACCGTGTTCGGGGAGACCATGTGCCAGTTGGCCTCGGAGCGGGAGGACGTGTGCGCCATCACCGCCGCCATGCCGGATGGCGTGGGCCTGACGGAGTTCGCGAAGAGGTTCCCGGAGCGCTTTTTTGACGTTGGCATCGCCGAGGGACACGCGGTGTCCATGGCGGCGGGCATGGCCAAGCAGCGGGTCGTTCCGGTGGCCGCCGTCTATTCCACCTTTCTGCAGCGGTCCTATGATATGCTCCTCCATGATGTGGCCATCCAGAATCTGCACGTGGTGCTGGCCGTGGACCGGGCCGGTCTGGTGGGGGAGGACGGCGAGACCCATCAGGGCGTGTTCGACACGGCCTACTTAAATTCCGTCCCCGGTATG
This sequence comes from uncultured Oscillospiraceae bacterium, assembly GCA_964409665.1. Taxonomy (GTDB): domain Bacteria; phylum Bacillota; class Clostridia; order Oscillospirales; family Oscillospiraceae; genus Enterenecus. The sequence continues at coordinate 4,731 of CAYPEE010000017.1, read as the reverse complement.
AAGATCTACTGCCCCGCCAGCTTTGAGGAACTGCGCGCCATGCTCCGCTATGCTGTGGCCCGGTGCCGCGGCCCGGTGGCGGTCCGCTATCCCAGAGGCGGCGAGGGCGAGTACGGCGGTATGAGCGGGATCGAGGGCGCCTGTCTCCTTCGAGACGGCCCGGATGTGACCATCGTTGCCTACGGGACGATGGTCAATGAGTCGCTGGCAGCCGCCCGCCTGCTGGAGGAGAAGGGGATCTCGGCCCAGATCCTGAAACTGAACAGCATCTCCCCGTTGGACACGGACGCCGTTCTGGACTGCGTGAAGCGCACCGGGCGGCTCATCGTGGCGGAGGAGTGCGTAGACGCCGGCTGCGTGGGGCGGCGCCTCGCCTCCGAACTGGCCATCCGGGGCGTCAGCGGCGTGTCGGTGGCGCTGGTCAATCTGGGGGACCGTTTTGTCCAGCACGGGACGGTGGCGGAACTGCGGCAGCTGTGCGGCGTCGACGGGGCGTCCATCGCGAAGCGGGCCGTGGAGGTGATCTCCCATGGCTAAAAAGCGGGTGGACGCGCTGCTGGTGGAGCGGGGACTGGCGGATAGCCGCCAGCGGGCCCAGGCCGTCATCATGGCGGGACAGGTGTACACCGGGGAGCGCCGCTGCGACAAGGCCGGCATGGCCCTGGACGAGGACGCGCCGCTGGAGATCCGGGGCCAGTCCCTCCGATATGTGAGCCGGGGCGGGCTGAAACTGGAAAAGGCCCTGCGATGTTTCCCGATCGCCCTGGAGGGCAAGGTGGCGGCGGACATCGGCGCCTCCACCGGCGGCTTTACCGACTGTATGCTGCAAAACGGCGCGGTCAGGGTGTACGCGGTGGATGTGGGCTACGGCCAGCTGGCCTGGTCTCTCCGGGAGGATCCCCGGGTGGTGTGCCTGGAGCGCACCAACGCCCGCTATCTCACCGCGGAGCAGATTCCGGAGCCCCTGGACTTCGCCTCCATCGACGTGTCCTTTATCTCCCTGGGGCTGATCCTGCCCGCCCTGCGGCCCCTCTTTCGGGAGGGGGGCCAGGCGGCCGCCCTCATCAAGCCCCAGTTCGAGGCGGGGAGGGAAAAGGTGGGCAAAAAGGGGGTCGTCCGGGACCCGGCGGTCCATCTGGAGGTGCTGGAGGGCTTTCTGCGCCACGCGTCCCAAGCGGATTTCTCCGTAAAGGGGATCGACTTTTCCCCTGTCCGGGGGCCGGAGGGCAACATCGAATATCTGGGCTATCTGACGACCGGCGGCGGGGACGATGCCGCCATCGGCCTAAAAGAACTGGTGGCCCGCTCCCACGCCGCTTTGGAGGGATCCTGACATGAAAGTGGTACTCAGCCCAAATCCCTATCGGGACCGGGGGCTCAAGGCGGCCATGGCCGCCCTGGGCATTTTGAAGAAGAGCGGCGCTCAGGCGGTGATCTGCCTGCCCTTTGAACTGGATGAGAACAGCCGCCTGGAACTTCCGGCCGAAGCCGGCCTGAAACCCCTGGAGCAGGAGTTGGACCAGGCCGACATCCTGGTCTGTTTCGGCGGGGACGGCACAATCCTCCACGCCGCCCGGGAGGCCACTCCCCGGAACATCCCCGTGCTGGGGGTGAATCTGGGCAGTATCGGTTTCATGGCGGAGCTGGAGCAGGGGGAGCTGTCCCTGCTGTCCCGGCTGGCCACCGGGCAATACGGCATCGAGCGGCGGATGATGCTGGACGTCTGCGTCCGGCGGGAGGGCCAGCGGGTCTACTCCGAGGTGGCGCTCAACGACGCGGTCATCACCAAGGGGGCGGTGGCCCGGGTGCTGGAACTGGAGGTCACCGGGGATCGGGCGACCATCTCCTCTTTTTCCGGGGACGGGGTGGTGATCGCCACCCCCACCGGCTCCACCGCCTATTCCATGGCGGCGGGCGGGCCTATCGTGGAGCCCACGGCGGAGAACATCATCGTCACGCCTATCTGCGCCCACTCCCTCCACGCCAAGCCCTTTGTCCTGAACCGGGACCGTTTCGTGGGCGTGCGGATGACCTCCGGCGGGAAGAAGTCCGCCTACCTGTCGGCGGACGGGGGCCGGGCCTTCCGCGTCCAGCCCGGGGACTGGGTGGAGTGCCGCCGGTCCCGGCAGGCCACCCGGCTGGTCAAACTCACCGGTCGGAGTTTTTACGAGCGCATCAATCAGAAACTGGGAAAGGTGTGAAGGATATGAAGGCCAACCGGCAGAGGGAGATCCTGCGTTTCATCGCGGAGCGGGATGTGGAGACCCAGGAACAGCTGCTGAAACTGCTGAACAGCGTCGGCATCCGGACCACCCAGGCCACCATTTCCCGGGACATCAAGGAACTGAATCTGGTGAAGCGGCCGGCGGAGGGCGGCCATTACCGCTATGTGGCCCCCGATGTTATTCCGGCGCGGAGAGCCGCCGCCGGGCGGATGCAGAACATCTTCAAGGAGGGGGTCACCTCCTGCGACAGCGCACAGAATCTTGTGGTGGTCAAGACCATGCCCGGCCTGGCCCCCGCCGCCGCCGCGGCCCTGGACGGCATGGGCATCGACGCGCTGGTCGGCTCCCTGGCCGGGGACGACACCGTGCTGCTCATCATGCGAAGCAGCGCCGCCGCCGAGCGGCTGTGCAGGGAGATCGCCTCTATGCTGGATCGAGGGTGAGGAGCGATGCTGTCTCTGCTTCACATCGAGAACATCGCGGTCATCGACCGGGCGGACATCTCCTTTGGAGAGGGGTTCAATGTTCTCACCGGCGAGACCGGCGCGGGCAAGTCCATTGTCATCGACGCCATCGGTGCCATCCTGGGGGAGCGGACCAGCCGGGACCTGATCCGCACCGGGGCAAAGTCCGCCCGGGTGACGGCCATCTTTCAGGACCTGCCCCCCCTCCCATGGTTCGATGAGATGGGGATCGCCCCCGATGAGAACGGGGAACTTCTGCTGGAACGGGTCCTCCAGAGCGACGGGAAAAACGTCTGCCGGGCGGGGGGCGCGCCCATTCTGGTGGGCCAGCTCCGGGAGTTGGGCGCGCGGCTGCTGAACATCCACGGCCAGCACGACGGCCAGAGGCTTTTGGACGAGGACTGCCACCTGGACTACCTGGACAGTTTCGGCGGGACGGAGGAGCGGAAGGCCGCCTTCACCGCCGCCTACGACCGCGTCAGGGAGATCGGGAAGGCCCTCTCCGCCCTCCGGATGGACGACGCGGAGAAGGCCCGGCGGATCGACACGCTGGAATATCAGATCGACGAACTGGAGGCGGCCGATCTCCGCCCCGGCGAGGACGGGGAACTGTCCGACCGGCGGGAGGTTCTCCGCAACGCCGAGCGGCTCACTTCGTCCGTGGAGGGGGCATGGGCCGCCCTCACCGGCGGGGAGGAGGGGAGCGGCGCCCTGTCCCTGCTGATGGAGGCGGAGGGCCATCTGACCGCCGGCGGCAGGCACAGCGCCGGCCTGAGGGAACTGGCCCAGTCGGCCGCTCAGATCCGGCGCGATCTGGACGATCTGGCGGAGCGGGTTCGGGACGTCCGGAGCGTCTTTGACTTCTATCCCGGCGAGTTGGACGAGGTGGAGGCCAGACTGGACCGGCTCTACCGGCTGAAAAAGAAATACGGCGCCACCACGGAGGAGATGCTGGACTATCTGGCGAAATGCAGGGCGGAACTGGATGCCATCCAGTTCTCCGAGGAGCGCGCCGCGAAGCTGGAACAGGAACTCTCCAAAGCCATGAAAGACGCCAGGGAGCAAGGAGAACTCCTTTCCATGGACCGAAAAAAGGCCGCCACAGATCTGGCGGCCCGGATCCAGGCGGAACTCACGGAACTGGATATGCCCAGGGTGCGCTTTCAGGTGGAGTTCTCCCCAAAGGACGCCCCGGACGGCATGGACGCCACCGGCATGGACACGGTGCGGTTTCTCATGTCCGCCAACGTGGGGGAGGACTTGAAGCCCATCGACCGGATCGCCTCCGGCGGCGAACTGTCCCGGATCATGCTTGCGCTGAAAAACGTGCTGGCGGACACGGAGGAGGTATCCACCCTGATCTTTGACGAGGTGGATGCCGGGGTCTCCGGCCGGGCGGCCGCGAAAGTGGCGCGAAAACTGTATCAGGTGTCCAGAACCAGGCAGGTGCTGTGCGTGACCCATCTGCCCCAGATCGCCGCCATGGGCGACGTCCACTTCTCCGTGGAGAAGGGGGAGCGGGAGGGCCGCACCTACACACAGGTGACCCGTTTGGAGCGGGAGGGCCGCAGGGAGGAACTGGCCCGTCTCAGCGGCGGCGCGGTCACCGAGGCGATGCTCCGCGGCGCGGAGGAACTGCTGTCCTCCGCGGAGGCATATAAATCGGGAGAGGCGCGGTAACGGGATCGAAGCGCTGCGGACGGGGCCGGTCAGGCGCCGCGGCGCTGGTTGGCCCCGCGGATGGGATCGCCGCCCATGGGGAAGGCCCCGCCGGATTGAACCGCCCCAGGTTAAGCGGACAGCACAAAAAGAGCCCCCTTGGTAGGGAAATATGAAGTTTTACGCGGAGTGGCGCAGCGTGAGCGGCGCCACTCCAGTTTTTAGCTGGATGCGCTCGTGGTTGTAAAAGTAGATAAATTCGTCAATGAGTTTTCTGGCCTGTTGGAAGGTACTGATCTTTTGCCGGTAGATGTATTCCGTTTTGAGGATAGAGAAAAAATTTTCAGCCATAGCGTTATCGCAGCAGTTTCCGCGTCTTGACA
>CAYPEE010000016.1:0-17863 GCA_964409665.1 uncultured Oscillospiraceae bacterium | reverse complement strand
GGTGAGGCCGCCGGCCGGCTTGTCGTTGGTGAACGCCGCTGTGACAGTCCCCCCGACGGGGATGGTCCCGGTTTCGTTGGTGGAGGTCGTGGTGTAGCCGTCCTGACCGGCCTCGGTTTCGGTCACAGTGTAGCCGATCCCGGCGGGCAGACCGGTGAGGCTCCTGCTCCGGTCGTGTTTCAGCGTGAACGTGCCCACGCCGTTTTTGAACGAGACGCCGCCGAAGGTGCCGCTGATTGAGGTGTCGCCCAGTGTCACCGTGAACTGCCAATCCTTCGTCTTGTCCCCCGCGCCGGTGACGGTGTTGGTCACGGTGAGAGTTCCGGTCCTGCGGGTGTTGGTAAAGGCGACCACGGTGTTGCGGTTTACGGCCGAGAACTTGCCGCGTACGGTCGCGCTACCCGCTTCAATGTTATCGCCATTATTTGTAGATGTCACCGTGTAGAGGTCCGGAACATCCGTCTCCACGATTTGATAATAGAGATCCCCGGGCTCAGTTTGACCGCCCACTTCTCCCGCGCCGGTTATGGATTCGCCGTTCCCAAGTTCAAACGTGGCCACGCCGTTCGTGAAATTAAGCCCGCCATGCTCACCAGTGATCATGTCTGCCTGTTGCGTAAACTGATTATCCGTATACAGCGTGATCTTGAACTGAAACTTTTTCTTCTCCGGTGTCCGATCGTCGGGAACGGCGCTGTCCACATACTTGGTAATGGTTATCGCGCCCGTATCGCCCCTGTAATTGTTGAATCCCACATGAGCGGTTTCGTCTGCGGAGATCGTGCCCCTCGCGGACACTTGCCCGCTGTCGGCGGCGTCCCCGGCCATCGCGCGCGCCGCGTCCGGCTGCCCGGCGCCGATGATGGTGGTGTTGTATCCGTTCTGGTTGGCGTTGGTCTCCGTCACGGTGTACTCGATCCCGGCGGGCAGGCCCTGAGCGCTCTTGCTCTGGCCGTCTTTCAGCGTGAACTCCGCAGCGCCGGCGGTAAAGGTCATATCGCCGTAAGCGCCGTTGATCGTGCTGTCGCCCAGCGTCACCGTGAACTGAAACGCATTGTCTTGGTGCTCCCTGAGGTCGGTCACGGTGTTGCTCACGGTCAGATTCCCGGTGTGATAGGTGTTGGTAATGGTGACGGCGGACGCCTCATGCGCGGCCAGGATGGTCTTGCTCGTGTTCCCCTCCTTATATTCGACCGTGTAGCGCCCGTTGTCGAGAGAGCCGTCCGTTTCGTCCTTCTCCTGCACGGTATACCCTGTCCCGCCGGGCAGGTCAAAGACGGCTGTCTCGCCGTTCTTTAGGGAGAGTTCGACTGTACAGATTCCTCCAAGCTGCAGACCTGTAGTTCTCGCGGTTTGTTGCGTGCCGTTCACGGTATAGGAAACGCCGTTGTTAAAGTATTCGCTCTCATTGCCCACCGTGCCCGGGTCGTCCTTCGGCAGGGTGAACGTCACGGTGATGGGGAACGGCTTATCCTTATCCTTCTCGGCCGGGTTGACAACCTCCTTGGTAATTTTCAGCTGCCCCAGGGTGGAGATGAACCACACGTCCACCTCGCCGTTGTTCTGGACGCCCTCCCAGTAATACTGTCCGTAGTGTCCTTCAGAGCCGTTGTGCCCATCGTTGTCCAGTTTGTACCACTGGTTTGCCGGTAGCTTCATCCACTGCCCGACGGCGGAATGTTCGACGTCCACGATCACGTCCATACTGCTGGAATTGGTGGACATCTGCCGGCGGGAGACCGCCGTGATCTCATGGTTCGTTCCGCTGTCGTCCTGATAGTTGTAGGGATCCCCCTCAAACCATTTCTCAACGGTCCCATCCTCGTGGGTCCGGTTCCATGTGACGTAATAGGTGAAGCCCGTTGGCGGCTTATCCCATTTCGCGGTCAGGTAGATGGTGTAAATCTGGTCTGTGAGATTCGTCGCCTCGGCGCCCTTCAGGATGTCCTGCAACTTCACCAGGTCGGTGGGGTGAACCGTGACCAAATCGTTTTCCTGATAGGAGCCCGTGAGCGGGGTTCCGTTCTTGCCCAGCGGATTGCCGTCTTTGTCCGTCAGCACCCAGTACTGGAACGTGGCGGGGCTGGAGCCGAGGACTTTCGGCGTGCTGCCGCTGATCGAGACCTGGCTGGAGGTGACCGTGCCGCCGTCGCCCCCGTTGGCGGCCACCGCGTAATAGGCGTCCCCGTAGTTGTCGAGCCCGTCCGTAAAGCTGGGCATCTGGGTCGCTGTCACGCCGGCCAGACCGGGGTTGAGTGCGCTCCCGATCCCGTCCTGATACTGGATCTGGTACTTCATCATCTGGGCCTGCACGCCGAACACATTGACGCGGCTTGGGTCGCTGTCCGTTGTCTGATCTTTCAGCGTGACGTAGTACCAGCCCTCGGCGTCGGGTCCCTTGATGTCGTCGGTCTCATCGTTTTTGTCATTGTCTTGGAATGTCTGGGTTTGACCGTTGCCGGGGGCCCGGAGTCCAATAAATTTGGTGAGATCGATGTCTCCCTTTTCGTCTCTGGGCCAGGTATAGCCGTCCTGGAATCTGAAACGCAGGTTGCCTTTGTACATATCCTTCTCAGCAGGCTCGGGATCAGGTTCAGATGGTTCCCAGTATTGATCTTTTGTGGCCATGTTCGTCCAGTCAAAATTGAAATTATCCGTTGCTTTGAACGTCTGGCCCTGGGAGACGTCACGCCAGGTAAATATCCTTGGGTTGTCGCCGAACAATCCAGACCACAACTGCAGATCGACGCCCATCGCCGTGTCCAGGACCTGATCGCGATAATTAGTCGCTTGGAGTACGGTCCCGTAGGTAAAATAGATCTGCCGGCAGATGTCGGTGATTATAATGTCATATTTCCGCTGATACTTATTGTCTACCTGTACGGCGCTCACGGTTATCAACACCACTGCCCCGGACGGCAGCACAGTCTCTTCTGACTTAGAAGCGGAACCGGGACTTAAGTCGGAAAGAAACGGAACTTTTACGCTGGTTTCATTGATATCCAGGGTATGCAGTTCAAAATTATCCATTGTTACTGTAAACGACCAGGAGCATGTAAAGGTTCCGTCGCCATGATTCTGAATCACCGGCTCCTCAGGGGCTAGTTTCACGTTATTAACGTGGTCGCCTGCTTTTGCGTTTAGAAAGTAATGGGTGTCAACAACATTATCTTCCTCTGTGCGCTTGGTCAGTCTCACTTCCACGGTCTGGCCTGCCGTGGCGAGGCCCAGGCCGTCGGAGCGGTAAACGCCGTTCCGGGAGAAATAGCCCGGAGTTCTTTTCTCAACGTCATCATATTCATCATGCTTGACAACCGTGCCGCCGCGGGGTTTTCCATTAACGGTTTTGTCTCCCCAAGTGACGTTCGCGCCCAGCTTGCAGTTGCCGTACTTCTCGTCCGCCGGGAATACCTCCTCATTGTTGATATACACCCGGCCGAAATACCCCTTGGGAACGGTCACGTCCATGCTGAACCACTGGTCCACGGTCATTTCGCCCCGGTTTTTGCCGAAGATTGCGTCCCGCCCGAACTTCGGATCGGTTGCGCTCTGTGCCACGCCATCGACGAGAACCTGATAGGTAATGGGATATTCTTTTGGGACATAGTGGATGTGCAGTTTCTCGGAGTCGGACAGCACGATGCTGGTATACGCGTTGGCCGCCTCCTGCGTGGAGTAGTAGACGTAGTGCTTTTCTTCTCCCCCCACCGTGATCGTCACGTTGCCGATGCTCACCACGTTGGTGGAGGTGTCATCCTGTTCGTTCCGGACCGTGAGGCCGTCGATCTGGTAGCCCTCGATCTGCGGGTATTCCGTGGAAAACAGGTCCGCCTGACTGCCGGACGAAGGCCCGGCCCAGTCGCCGGGCAGCGTATACGATTCCGTTGTTCTCGTGATCTCTTTTGTGTCTGGATTCAGTGTAATCGACGTCTTCGAGGCCGTGAAATTTTCCGGCCCCACCCGGTCGTCTGTCGTGGCCATGGGCGCGATCTCCGCCAGAGCCGCCAGAGAGATGCCGCCCTCGATGAGGGCGTCCAGCTCCTCCGCGGTGATGGAGCCGGGGATCTCCTCCGGCGGGGGCGCGGGCGCGGGGTCTGGGGAGGGTTCCGGCGGGACTTCGGGGGCCCCGGTCTCGGGTTCGGGTTCCGGCGCGGGTTCGGGGACGGCGTCGGGCGCGGGACCGGGGGCGGGGTCCGGGCTCTCAGGCGCGGGGTCCGGGGAGACCTCCGGGGCCTCGGTCTCGGGTTCCGCCGTGGGTTCCGGCGGGGGTTCCGGGGAGACTTCGGGGGCCTCGGGCCCGGCCGTCGCCTCCGGCTCGGAGGGCACGGCGGTTTCCTCCGCGGGCGAAGCCGCCGCCCGGGGCGCGAATCCCGGCACGGAGAAAAGCATCACGGCGCACAGCAGCGCCGCGACACCGCGGAAAAAGGTATCGTGATTCTTTTTCATAGCCGTTTCCTCCAATCCAAAGCCGCCTAAGGGTGGAGTTTCATTATATCACACAGGAAACGCAATGGCAAGAGGGAAAATGCTGTAACTTTCTCTAAAAATTTGCGGGGGCGGCGGGCGGGATGGAAAAGGCCGTCCGGCGGATCGCCGGACGGCTTTATTCCCGTGTTACCGTCTGCCCCGGTAGGAGGAGCGCCTGCGGCCTCCCCCTCCGGCGTAGGCGCGTCTGCGCTTTCCGGGCCGCAGGAAGATGAGGCAGAGGACCAGCAGCAGGACCGCCGCGGCCCCGATGATCACCAGGATCTTGACCCACGGTTTGGCCCACATGTCCTTCAGCCGCTGGACGTTGTAGAGGAACTGGGAGCGCTCGATGGTGTCGGCGGCGGCCAGCTCCAGGGTGCCGTACTCCTTCCCCTCGTATGTAAAGGTGACGGTGCCCAGCGTGTCCCCGGCGGCGACGGGGGCCTCCACCGATTCGGGCAGGTCGAAGTCCAGCACGGCCTTGGCCGGGTCGTAGTCGGAGGGCATCACCGCCTGGATGGAGCCGGTGGCCTGCACCAGAACGTGGTCCGCCTCCTTGGACAGGGTGACGGGGACCGAGCGGATGGTGTCGGCGGTCTCGGCGTCCAGCAGGGTGGTCATGCGGAAGTTGGCGAAGGCCCACTCCAGCAGGCGGATGGCCTCGGAGAAGGAGTAGGCGCTGAGGGTGCCGTCCGCCTCCCGGACGTACTCGGAGCCCAGAATGACGCAGTAGAAGGTGCGGCCCTCCTCGTCGGTGGCGGCGGCGGCCAGGCAGCGGCCGGCCTCGTCGGTGTTGCCGGTCTTGATGCCGATGGCCTTGGGGTAGCGGTAGCCGGTGACGTAGTAGCCGCCCAGGAGGGCGTTGGTGGTGTAGAGGGTGCGCTCGGCGCACAGATTGGTGGCGGGGATGGTGTAGGTGGCGGTGCCCACGATGGTGCGGAAGGTCTCGTTCTTCATGGCCTCCCGCGCCATAAGGTAGATGTCGTAGGCGGTGGTGTAGTGGTCGTCGTCGTGGAGGCCGTGGGGGTTGGTAAAGTGGGAGTCCTTCATGCCCAGGGCCGCCGCCTTCTCGTTCATCCGCTGGGCGAAGGCTGCGGTGGCCTGGTCCCCGGTGAGGCCGGTGACCGCCTCGGCCAGGATATTGCAGGCTTCGCAGGCGGAGGGCAGCAGGTCGCAGTACAGCAGGTTCTCGATGGTCATGATCTCCCCGGCCTGGATGGGGGGATCGGCGGTGGAGCTGCCGAAGGGCACCTCCACGGCGGTGGCGGAGGCGGTGACCTGGGTGTCCAGGGACAGTTCCCCGTTTTCGATGGCGTCCAGCACCACCAGAGAGGTCATGATCTTGGTGACCGAGGCGGGGTAGCGCTTTTCTCTGGCGTGGTACTCATAGAGGACCGTGTCGTTATCCCCGTCCACCACCAGGGCGGCGGTGGCGTGGGGCTCTCCCTCCGGCTCCAGGGCGGCGGCGGGCATCACGGCGGAAACCGACAAAATCAGCGCCAATATCAGCGCGGCAAAACGATATTTTTTCATATCAATCTCCCGAAAAGTGTGATATACTGTTTTTGACTGCGGCCGCGTGCGCGTCCACAATGGAATTATAGCAGAGTTTTTGTCGCCGCGCAACCGGTTTGCGGAATCTTTACAGGGGGAGGGGCGGTCCCATGGCCCGGAACAGAGGAGACAGGTGGGTGCTGGCCGTCGTCCTCGCGGCGCTGGCCGCGATGCTGGCGGTCCTCGGGCTGCGGCTGCTGCCGGCGGCGCCGCTGGCGGCTCTGGCTCCGGCGGCGTCTGTCCCGGCGCCCTCCGGAGGGACCTTGGAGGGCGGTCTGGTGAATATCAACACGGCGGACGCGGAGACCCTGATGGGTCTCCCCGGCATCGGTGAGGTCAAGGCGGCGGCCATTATCGCCTACCGGGAGGAGCACGGTCCCTTCCAATATCCGGAAGAACTGCTGAACGTGAGCGGCATCGGCGAGGGGATCCTGGAGGACCTGCTGGACTATGTGACGACTGGAGGATAGGCAAAAATGCCGAAAATATTAGTGGTGGACGACGAGCGCGTTCTGGTCAAGGGCATTAAGTTCAATCTGGAGAACGAGGGCTATCAGGTCGACGTCGGCTACGACGGCGAGGAAGCCGTGGAAAAGGCCCGGGCCGGGGACTGCGACCTGATCATCCTGGACCTGATGATGCCCCGGATCGACGGGATCCAGGCCTGCCTGAAGATCCGGGAGTTCTCCAACGTGCCGATCATCATGCTCACCGCCAAGAGCGAGGACGCCGACAAGATCATCGGCTTCGAGTGCGGGGCGGACGACTACATCACCAAGCCCTTTAACATTCTGGAGCTGAAGGCCCGCATCCGGGCCCTGCTCCGCCGGGCGGGCTCCGCCGCCCAGCAGAAAAAGGACGCCGACCGGCTCACCCGGGGCAGCATCACCCTGGACCTGGCGGAGCGCTCCGCTTTCCGGGACGGGGCGCGGGTGGACCTCACCGCCAAGGAGTTCGACCTGATGGCCCTGCTCATGCGAAACCCCGGCCGGGTGTACAGCCGGGAGAACCTGCTCAATCTGGTGTGGGGCTACGAGTACATCGGAGAGTTCCGCACCGTGGACGTCCACATCCGGCGGCTCCGGGAAAAACTGGAGCCCGACCCCGGAAACCCCGAGTATATCATGACCAAGTGGGGCGTGGGCTACTACTTCAGCAGCGGCCAATAGGGGGCCGCGCTGTTTCACATGAAACAGGCGTTCTAACGATCTGCGGGGAGGAGGGAGACTGTGGCGGAGGCGGAACAGCTTCGGGATACGGACGCGGCCGGGGAGAGCGGGCGGACCAGCCGGGTCCCCTTCTGGCGCTCCATTCGGGTGAAATACGCCTTTACCTACCTGCTGGTGGTGGCGGCCATCATCGCGGTGATGAACACCTACCCCCTCATCATGGCGGAAGACATGGTGTTCTCCTCCAAGGCCGGCGCCCTCCGGCGGCAGGCCCTGGTCATCGGCTCGGCCCTGTCCGTGTCCGAGACGCTCACCCCCGAGAGCGCCGGGCAGACCATGGCCCTGCTGGAGGACGTGCAGGCCACCCGGGTGCTGGTCACCGATACGGACGGCCGCATCCTCTATGACAACTCCACCCTGGACGACCGCACCGGCGACTACGCCCTCATGGGGGAGGTGGTGGCCGCCCTGGACGGGCAGGACGTGTGGAGACTGGAATACCGGGACGGCGCCTTCCGCGGGAGGGCCGCCGCGCCGGTGGTCTATCAGGGCAGGGTGCTGGGCTGCGTCTACCTCTATGAGTACGACGGCGAGCAGGCCGAGATCCTCCTGTCCATCCAGAACAACCTGCGGAACATCTCCATTGTCCTCTGCCTTGCGGCGGCGGTGCTGGCCCTGCTGTTCTCCGGGGCGCTGACCCGGTCCGCCGGCCGGCTGCTGGCGGCCATCCGCCGGCTGCGGGGGGGCGAGTACGAGTACCGGGCGGTGATCCGGGGCGGGGATGAGATGGCCCAGCTGGCCGACGAGTTCAACCGGATGGCGGAGCGGCTCCAGACCACCGAGGAGGCCCGCCGCCGCTTTGTGTCCGACGCGTCCCATGAACTGAAGACCCCGCTGGCCTCCATCCGTCTGCTCACCGACTCCATTTTGCAAAACGACAGCATGGATATGGACACCGTGCGGGAGTTTGTGTCCGATATCGGGGACGAGGCCGACCGGCTCACCCGCATCAGCGAGCGCCTGCTCACCCTCACCCGGCTGGACGCCGGGGCCGAGCGGGAGCGGGAGCCGGTGGAACTGGGGGCTGTGACCGCCCGCGTGGCCGATATGCTCCTGCCCATGGCGAGGGAAAACGGCATCGCCCTGGAGCGGAAACTGGAGCCCGCCTGCACACTGCTGGCCAACGAGGACGACCTGTATCAGGTGGCTTTCAATCTCATCGAGAACGCCATCAAATACAATACGCCCGGCGGCCGGGTGGACGTGTCCGTGTTCCGGCAGGAGGATAAGGTGGTGCTGGCCGTGGCCGACACCGGCGTGGGCGTCCTCCCCGAGGATATGCCCAGGATCTTCGACCGCTTCTACCGGGTGGACAAGGCCCGGTCCCGGGAGCGGGGCGGCACCGGCCTGGGGCTGTCCATCGCCCGGGACACCGCCCGCCTCCACAACGGGGACATCACCGTGGAGCCCAACCCGGCGGGGAGGGGCAGCGTCTTTTACGCGGAGTTCCCCGCCCTCACCGGAGAGGGGGAGGACCGGACATGAGAAAAAAGGCCGCTGTCCTGCTGCTGGCGGCGCTGCTGCTGGCCCTGACCGCCTGCGGGCGGGGTCAGAACGAGAGCGCGGAGGGGCTCTCCCTGTGGTTCCCGTCCGGCGGGGAGGATCTGAGTTCGGCCCTGTCCGTGACGGCGTATCAGGGGGAGGAGACCGTCCCCGCCCTGATGGACGCCCTGCTGGCCGGCCCCGGCGCCGACACGGGGCTGATCCCCTTCGCCCCGGCGGGCACCGAACTGCTGGACTGGTCGGCGGAGGACCGGGTGGTTCAGGTGGAGCTGTCCGCCCCCTACGCCGCCTTGGAGGGGATGGACCGGACGCTGGCCGACTACTGCGTGGCCCTGACCCTCACCCAGTGCAGCGGGGTGGACGGGGTGCGCATCACGGTGGAGGGACAACCCCAGGGCCGGGTGCTTCGGGCGGGAGACGCGGTGTTCTCCGGCGCGGAGGAGGAACCGGTGGAGGTGCCCGCTACCCTCTATTTCCCCATGGCGAGCGGCGGCGGCCTGGGCTATGAGGTGCGTACCTTCCGCCTTACCGAGGACGAGACCCCCGCCAAGGCGGTACTGGAGGCCCTCGTCGCCGGACCGGAGAACGGAAACGCGCTGGTCCCCCTCCTGCCCGCCGAACTGACGGTGTACGCCGCCTGGATGGACGGCGGGGTGTGTTCCGTCAACGTGTCCTCCGCCCTGCTGGACGAGATGCCGGAGACGGCGGAGGAGCGGGAACTGGTCATCGAGTCCGTGGTGGAGACCCTGTGCAGTCTGGACGGGGTGGAGCGGGTACAGATCCTGGTGGAGGGCGAGAGCGTGGACCGCTACGGGGAGATCGACCTGTCCGGCCCGCTACTGCCGGAGGCCCAGGACCTGATCATTTGAGCGATACGGGAGCGACGGGAAGGGGGCGGCGCGATGGCGCGGAAGGTATTGGTGGCCATGAGCGGCGGGGTGGATTCCAGCGCGGCGGCCTTGCTGCTCCTGCGGCAGGGGTACGAGTGCGTGGGGGCCACCATGCGGCTGTTCGGCAACGGGGCCATCGGCCTGGACAGGGGCCATCCCTGCTGCACCTTAGACGACGTGGAGGACGCCAAGGCGGTCTGCTACAAACTGGGCATCCCCCACTACACCTTCAATTTTATGGACGACTTTGAGGAGAAAGTCATCCAAAAATTCATCCGCGGCTATCAGGCGGGGGAGACCCCCAACCCCTGCATCGACTGCAACCGCTACCTGAAATTCGGGCGGCTGTACCGCCGGGCCATGGAACTGAAGTGCGACTTCATCGCCACGGGGCACTATGCCCGGATCGTCCGTCGGGACGGGCGGTATCTGCTCCAAAAGGCCGCCGAACTGAGCCGGGACCAGAGTTATGTGCTCTACGCCATGACCCAGGACCAGTTGGCCCACACCCTGTTCCCCCTGGGGGAGACGACCAAAGCGGAGGTGCGGAAACTGGCCGAGGCGGAGGGTTTCGTCAACGCCCGGAAACACGACAGCCAGGACATCTGCTTTGTCCCGGACGGGGATTATCTCTCCTTTATCGAGCGGCATACGGGTCAAAAGAGCGTCCCCGGCGCCCTCATCGACCGGGAGGGCAACGTGCTGGGCGCCCACCGGGGGGCCGCCGGATACACCATCGGCCAGCGGCGGGGCCTGGGCGTGCCCGCCGGAGAGCGGGTCTACGTGTGCGCCAAGGACATGGCGGCCAACACGGTGACATTGGGCCCGGAGAGCGCCCTGTACAGCCCCGGCTGTGTGGCCGGCGACTGGAACTGGATGGCCCTGCCCCCGGACGGCCCCTTCGAGGCGGAGGTCAAGACCCGCTATCGCATGAAAGAGCGGCCGGTGACCGTGACGGCGGCGGGGGAGCGGGTGGCGCTCCGTTTCCATGAGCCCCAGCGGGCGGTGACTCCGGGGCAGGCGGCGGTCCTCTACCGGGACGGGGTGGTCTTGGGCGGCGGGACGATCGCGCGGGTATTATAGGCGGCCGGCCTTACGAACCGCGCTCCAAAAAAGGAGGCCCGGAAAGCGATGCTTTCCGGGCCTTTTTCGTTTTCTCACGCTGCGTGTCCTGTCCTTCGCGTCCGCGCAGCCCCGCGCGGGACGGACTTTTTCACGCTTCGGTCACACCAGTTGGATGATCGCCATTTCCGCGGCGTCACCGCGGCGGGGACCCATCTTGAGTACCCGGGTGTAGCCGCCGCTGCGGTCGGCGTACTTGGGGCCGATCTGGTCGAACAGCTTCTTGGCCACGTCCTCCTTGGTCAGGTAGGACAGGGCCTGCCGGTAGGCGGCCAGGTTGTTCTTCTTGGCCAGGCCGATCATCTTTTCGGCAATGGGGGCGACCTCCCTGGCGCGGGCGTAGGTGGTCTTGATCTGCCCGTTCTCCAGCAGATAGGTGGTCATGGCGCGCAGCATGGCGCGGCGCTGGTCGCTGGTGCGGCCCAGCTTACGGTTGGTAGCCATAGCGTATTACTCCTTTCGCCCGTTTCGGGGCGGATAAATTCGTTCGGTCTTGCGCGGGGGAACGTTACATACCCCGGAAAAGGTTTCCCGCGCGGGGGAGAACCCTTAAAGTCTCTTTATTTTTCCTCACTGACCAGGTCGAGGCCCATCATGGCCAGCTTGTTGATGACCTCCTCCAGGGATTTTCGGCCCAGGTTGCGGACTTTCATCATCTCGTCCTCGGTCTTGGAGATCAGATCCTCCACGGTGTTAATGTTGGCCCGTTTCAGGCAGTTAAAGGACCGCACGGACAGATCCAGCTCCTCGATCGTGAGTTCCAGAACTTTATCCCGCTGGGCCTCGGCCTTCTCTACCACGGTGGACTTGGAGCCCATGGTCTCGGACAGGTCGGTGAACAGGGCGAAGTGATCCACCAGAATACGCGCGCCCAGAGAGACGGCGTCCCTGGCGGAGATGGTGCCGTTGGTCCACACCTCCAGGGTGAGTTTATCGTAGTCTGTGGCGTCGCCCACGCGGGTGTTCTCCACGAAATAGTTGACCTTCCGCACAGGGGAGTAGACCGAGTCCACGGGGATGAGCCCGATGATGGTCTGAGCGGGCTTATTTTTCTCGGCGGGGACGTAACCGCGCCCCTGGGAGAGCGTCAGCTCCATATTGAGGGAGCCGTCGGCGCCCAGGGTGGCGATGTGGTGCTGAGGGTTGAGGATCTCCACGTCGCTGTCGGCCTTGATGTCGCCGGCGGTGACCTCGCCCTCTCCCACGGCCTCGATGTAGACCGTCTTGGCGCCCTCGCTGTACAGCTTGGCGATGATGCCCTTGATGTTCAGCACGATCTCGGTGACGTCCTCCTTCACCCCGGGGATGGTGGAGAACTCATGCTGGACACCGGCGATCTTCACCGCGGTGACGGCGGTACCGGGCAGAGAGGACAGCAGGATGCGGCGCAGGGAGTTGCCGATGGTGGTGCCATAGCCCCGCTCCAGCGGCTCGACCACATACTTTCCGTAGGCATCCTCGCCCACATTCTCGATACATTCGATACGCGGCTTCTGGATTTCTACCATATCGTGTGTTTTACCCTCCTTTTGATGGCGGCTGCCGCGGCAGGCGCGGCATAGTCGTATTCTGACGCACGGGCGCGGTGAGCGCCCGACCGGGCGTTACTTGGAATACAACTCCACGATGAGGTTGACAGCCACGTCGAAATCAATGTCGTCCTGGGCGGGCAGGGCGATGACCTTGCCCTCCAGAGGGGCGTTCTTGGTCTTTTCCAGCCACTTGGGGGCGGGGGCGAAAGCGTCGTCCTCCACCAGTTTCTTAAAGAGGGCGTTGGAGCGGCTCTTGTCGCTGACCGCCACCACGTCTCCGACCTTCACCAGATAGGAGGGGATATCGACCCGCCTGCCGTTGACGGTGAAGTGGCCGTGGTTGACCAGCTGGCGGGCCTGCCGGCGGGTGGAGGCCAGACCCAGACGGTACACCACGTTATCCAGACGGCGCTCCAGCAGGCTCATGAGCTCCTCGCCGGTGTTGCCCTTCATGCGGGCGGCCTTCTCGTAGTAGGTGCGGAACTGCTTCTCCAGCACGCCGTAGACGAACTTGACCTTCTGCTTCTCGGCAAGCTGCAGGGCGTACTCGCTCTTCTTGGAGCGGCGCTGAGGGCCGGGGTTCCGGTTGGATTCCCGCTTGCTGTTGCCGGTGTAACCCAAAACGGCGGGAGAAATACCCAGAGCGCGGCAGCGCTTCATAATGGGCTGAGAATTCTTAGCCATAGCTGTTGTTTTCCTCCTTCCAAATCACACGCGGCGGCGCTTGGGCGGGCGGCAGCCGTTGTGGGGGACGGGGGTCACGTCCTTAATGAGGGTGACCTCCAGGCCCACGGCCTGCAGCGCGCGGATGGCGGCCTCGCGGCCCTGGCCGGGACCCTTCACGTACACCTCGACGCTTTTCAGGCCGCACTGGTCGATGGCGGCGTTGGCGGCGGTCTCGGCGGCGGTCTGGGCGGCGAAGGGGGTGGATTTCCGGGAACCCCGGAACCCCATCTCGCCGGAGGAGGCCCAGGACAGGGCGTTGCCCTGCATATCGGTCACAGTGACCATGGTGTTGTTGAAGGAGGAGCGGATGTGCACCTGACCCTTCTCCACGTTTTTGCGCTCACGGCGGCGCTTGACGACTTTCTTAGCAGGCATTCTGCATATCCCTCCTTACTTCTTCTTGTTGGCGACGGTGCGTTTGGGACCCTTGCGGGTGCGGGCGTTGGTCTTGGAGCGCTGCCCGCGGACGGGGAGGCCCTTGCGATGGCGGATGCCCCGGTAGCAGCCGATCTCCGTGAGACGCTTCACGTCCATGGCCACGTTCCGGCGCAGATCACCCTCCACGGTGTACTCATGGCTGATGATCTCGCGCAGCTTGGCCTCCTCGGCGTCTGTGAGGTCCTTGACCCGGGTGTCGGGATTCACGCCGGCCTCCTTCAAGATCTTGTTGGCGCTGGCGCGGCCGATTCCATAGATATAGGTGAGCCCAATCTCGACTCGTTTTTCCCTCGGCAAATCAATGCCGGCAATTCTTGCCATACTCTTTGCCCCTCCTTAACCTTGTCTCTGCTTGTGCTTGGGGTTTTCGCAAATGACCATGACTCTGCCCTTGCGCTTGATGATCTTGCACTTCTCGCACATGGGCTTGACAGACGGTCTGACTTTCATTTCGTTAACCTCCTGTAATAGCGCCTTAAATGGCCCCTCGCCGTCGCGGGCCGCGTATCGCTCCCTTCCGGACTGCGCCAAAAGTTCGCTCCCTTCGCCGCTCCTCCTCTCCCCGCAAAACAAAGGCCGTTTTGCGAAGGCCCCTTTGGGGGGACGCCCGGAGGCAAGGCCCCGGGGGAAGCGGGCGGCCCGCTCCAACTCGGTCGTGGATACTTACTTGCTCCGCCAGGTGATGCGGCCGCGGGTCAGGTCGTAGGGCGACATCTGGACCGGGACCTTGTCGCCGGGGAGGATGCGGATGAAGTTCATCCGCAGTTTTCCTGAAATGTGGGCGAGAATGATGTGTCCGTTCCCGATATCCACATTGAAGGTGGTGTTGGGCAGGGCCTCGGTGACCACGCCCTCCAGTTCGATCATATCGTCTTTAGCCAAGGGTGTTTTCCTCCTTGAAGGCGGCCAGCGCCCGTCTCAATTCCCGGTCTGTGACCGGCTCTCCCAGTTTCAGCTTCTGAAGGGTCGGGTGTGAATACAGGGTCGTCCGATCGGTCAGCAGGCGCACGTGTTTCAGCTTTTTCCGCTTGGGATGCGCCGCCTTCCGCCGCTTGCCGTCGGCCAGCAGCAGACAGGACGCGCTTTCATCCACGCCGACGACGCAGAAGAGCCCGTTCTTGTCCCGTCCGGCCTCCGCGCGGACGATCCGGCCCGTGCAGTCATTCATAGCCGCCGTCCTCGGTGACCGTGAGGATCTCCGGGTCGCCGCCGGTGATGAGGATGGTGTTCTCATAGTGGGCCGCGAGGCTGCCGTCCGCCGTGACCGTCGTCCAGCCGTCCTTCAGCACACGCACCGCGCAGCCGCCGGCGCACACCATGGGTTCCACCGCGATGGTCATGCCCGGCTGGAGCCGCGCGCCGTGGCCGGCGGGGCCGAAGTTGGGCACCTCGGGCGCCTCGTGGAGTTTGCTGCCCACCCCGTGGCCCACGAAATCCCGGACCACGGAGTAGCCGAACCTCTCCACATACTTCTGCACGGCGTGGGACACGTCGGACACGCGGCCGCCGGAGCGGGCGTTTTGGATGCCCTCCCAGAAACTCCGGCGGGTGACCTCGATGAGTTTTTTCGCCTCATCGGAGACCTCCCCGCAGGGGTAGGTGGCGGCGCAGTCGCCGTGGAACCCGTCGAGACAGGCGCCCACGTCCACGCTTACGATGTCGCCCTCTTTCAAGACGACCCGCCTGGACGGGATGCCGTGGATGACCACTTCATTCACCGAGATACAGGCCGATCCCGGGTAGCCGTTGTAGTTCAGAAACGAGGGGGTCGCCCCCTGGCTTTCGATAAATTTTCTCACCGCGGCGTCGATCTCAAGGGTGGTGACGCCGGGCTTGACCATCTCCCCGGCCAGCCTTCGGGCCTGGGCGGTGATCCGCCCGGCCCTCCGCATGAGTTCCTGCTCCCGGGGAGATTTCAGGGTGATGAGCTCCATGGATTCAGAGCCCCAGCGCCGCGAGGATCGCCCTGGTGGTGTCCTCGATGGTCTGCTGATTTTCCACAGTCCTCAAAAGGCCCCGCTGCTCGTAGAACCCGCGCAGCGGCTCCGTTTCGGCGTGGTAGACCTTCAGGCGGTTCCGCACCGTCTCGGGCCTGTCGTCGTCCCGCTGGACCAGCGCGCCGCCGCACACGTCGCACACGCCCTCCGCCTTCGGGGGCGCGGCCACGATGTGGTAGGTGGCGCCGCAGTTGGCGCAGGAGCGGCGTCCGGACATCCGCTGCTCGATCACGGCGTCGTCCACCCTGATGTCCACCACATGGTCGAAACGGACGCCCTCCTGTTCCAGCGCCTCGGCCTGGGCGATGGTGCGGGGCACCCCGTCCAGGATAAAGCCGCCGGCGCAGTCCGGCTGAGCCAGGCGCTCGGCTACGATGCCGATAATGACCTCATCGGGCACCAGCCTACCGGCGTCCATATAACTCTTGGCCTTCAGGCCCACCGGGGTGCCGTTCTTCACGGCGGCCCGGAGGATATTGCCTGTGGAAATGGCGGGGACGGACAGCTTCCCGCTGAGGATGGCCGCCTGGGTCCCCTTACCGGCGCCGGGGGCGCCGAGCAGAATCAGCTTCATACCGCTCACCTCTCAGGATCACTCAAGGAAACCCTTGTAGTGCCGCATCATCAGCTGGGCCTCCAGAGCCTTCACGGTCTCCAGAGCGACGCCGACCACGATGATGATAGAGGTGCCGCCGATGGCCAGGCTGCCGCCGGCAGAGCTGCCAAAGGCGCTCAGGATGTTGCCCGTGATGGTGGGCAGCAGGGCGACGACCGCCAGATACAGGGCCCCGAACAGGGTGAGCCGGGAGATGACGCGGGAGAGGAAGTCGCTGGTGGGCTTGCCGGGCCGGAAGCCAGGCACGAAGCCGCCGTTCTTCTTCAGGTTGTTGGCCACCTCGACGGGGTTGAACTGGATGGTATTATAGAAGTAGCTGAACGCGATGATCAGCAGGAAATAGACGATGCCGTAAGGCAGACCGGTGGTGCGGAAGAAGTGCAGGAAGTTGTACCAGCCGGTGCCCTCCGTCTGGGCCGACGGCACAAAGGAGCCGATGGTGGCCGGGATGGAGGCGATGGCCTGGGCGAAGATGATGGGCAGCACGCCGGACATATTCACCTTGATGGGGATGTGGGTGGACTGGCCGCCGTACATCTTGCGGCCCACCACCCGCTTGGCGTACTGCACGGGGATGCGGCGCTCGGCGTTGTCGATGAACACCACCAGGGCGGTGAGCAGCAGCAGGCCGATGACGATGATCGGGATGAACCATGGGGCCAACACGCTGGAGGAGCCGGGATCGGCGCCCGCCGCCCAGTTCTGCACGCCCTGGATGATGCCGTAGACCATGGAGGGTCCCCGGGACACGATGCCGGCGAACAGGATGATGGAGATGCCGTTGCCGATGCCGAACTCGGTGATCTGCTCGCCCAGCCACATGACGAAGGCGGAGCCGGCCACGAAAGCGCCGATGATGACGATGGCGGGCCAGACGCCCTTCACGGTGACCACGCCGTAGTAGTTGATCATGGTGTAGTAGCCGAAAGCCTGGATCAGGGCGATGGCCACGGTGACGTACCGGGTGATGGCGGCGATCTTCTTCTTGCCCTCCTCGCCCTCGTCCTTGGCCATGCGCTCCAGGGGGGGGATGGCGATGGTCAGCAGCTGCACGATGATGGAGCTGTTGATATAGGGCTGGATGCCCAGGGCAAACACGGTGGCGTACATGAACGCGTCGCCGCTCATGACGTTCAGCAGGCCAAAGATGCTGGCCGACTGCTGGCTCATATACTGGCCCAGGGTCTGGGTGTCGATGAAGGGCACCGGGATGCAGGCGCCCAGCCGGAAGATGAGCAGTGCGAAAACGGTGAAGATCAGCTTGCCGCGCAGTTCCGGCACCCGCCAGGCGTTGCGAATCGTCTGAAGCATCTCA
The DNA here is from genome assembly GCA_964409665.1 of uncultured Oscillospiraceae bacterium. Lineage (GTDB taxonomy): Bacteria > Bacillota > Clostridia > Oscillospirales > Oscillospiraceae > Enterenecus. The sequence goes on along the minus strand of CAYPEE010000016.1, from coordinate 474 downwards.
GATCACCTCCGCCGTACCGCCCGCCTTTTCGATCTTCTCTTTGGCGGAGGCGGAGAAGGCGGACGCGCGAACGGTGAGTTTCTTTGTGACCTCGCCGTTGCCCAGCACCTTCACGCCGTACTCGCATTTGGACAGGATGCCCTTGTCCAGCAGCGCGGCGGCGTCGATCGCGGCGCCGTCCTCGAACTTGTTCAACGCAGAAACATTGACGGTCTCCAGCCGTTTGGCAAAGATGTTGTTGAATCCCCGCTTGGGCAGCCGGCGGGCCAGAGGCATCTGGCCGCCCTCAAACCCGATGCGGACACCGCCGCCGGAGCGGGCCCACTGGCCCTTGTGTCCGCGGCCGGCGGTCTTGCCGTTGCCGGTGCCGATGCCGCGGCCCTTGCGCTTGGCCGCGTGGGTGGAGCCGGCGGCGGGAGACAGGTCTTGCAGATTCATTTGTGGCACCTCCTTAGGCGTTCTCGGTGACCTGGA
>CAYPEE010000015.1:0-17965 GCA_964409665.1 uncultured Oscillospiraceae bacterium | reverse complement strand
GTGGTGGCAACTGTTGTCAGAGGGCATAAAGAAGGGACTCCGGCAACGCTGCCGCCTGTGGCAATATTCCCGGAATCCCTTGATTTCCGGGCATTTTATGTACTTTTAATCCATGATCCGTGACATCAAAGCGACCGTCTCCACATGCGCGGTTCTGGGGAACATATCCACGGCCTCGACTCTGCGGACGCCGTACCCCAGCGCCCCGAAACGCTTCACGTCCCGGGCCAGAGTGGCCGGGTCGCAGGATACATATACCACCCGGCCGGGCCTCATCTGGGCGATGTGGTCTATGACCTCCTCCGCCAGTCCCTTCCGGGGCGGGTCCAGCACCGCCACGTCGGGCCGCAGGCCCTCGTCCAGCAGGCGTTTGACGGCGTCGGAGGCGTCCCCGCGCCAGAACTCTGCGTTGGCGATCCCGTTGCGGCGGGCGTTCTCCCTGGCGTCCGCGACGGCCTCCGGCGCCGCCTCCACGCCGATCACCCGTCCGGCCCGCCGGGCCATCACCAGAGAGATGGTGCCGATGCCGCAGTACAGATCCAGCACCGTTTCCGTTCCGGTGAGACCCGCGAACTCCGCCGCCAGTCCGTACAGGATCTCGCACTGGTCCCGGTTCACCTGATAGAACGAGCGGGGGGAGATGCGGAAAGTCAGGCCGCAGAGCGTGTCCTCCAGCCAGTCCCGGCCCCAGAGCGCGCGAAAGTCCCTGCCCAGCACCACGTTGGTCCGGGCGCCGTTGTAGTTGAGAACCACCCCGGCGAGGGAGGGAACGGCGGCGCGAAGGGCGTCCGTCAGATCCCTTTCCCAGGGAAAGACCTGTCCGGCCGGGGCGTTGACCACCAGACAGCACAGGCCCCCGCCCGCCCGATCGGTCCGGACGTACAGATGCCGTACCAGCCCGGCGCGGCGCTTTTCGTCGTAGGCGGGGACCCCCCGGCGCCTCATCCACCGCCGCAGGGCCTCCGCCAGGGCGGCGCATTGAGGCGGCTGGAGGAGACAATCCCCGATGTTGACCACATGGTGGGTCCGGGGCCGGTAAAAGCCGACGCGGGGTCCCGGCGACACCGGGAACTGCGCCTTGTTCCGATAGCGGTCCGGCGACTGGGCGCCGTGTATGGCCCGTACCGTGATATCGACTCCGCCGATGCGCCGCAGGGCGTCCTCCACCCGCCGCCGTTTGACCTCCAGTTCCTCCCCGTAGGAGGCGTGGCGGAAACAGCAGCCGCCGCAGTCCGCGTAATACGGGCAGTCCGGCTCCCGGCGGGCGGGAGAGGGCTCCACGATCCGTTCCACCCCCGCCCAGGCGGCGCTGTGGCCCACGTGCTCGATCTGGATGTCGGCCAATTCGCCCCGGAGGGCGCCGCGGACAAAGACCGCCATACCGTCGATCCGGGCTACGCCGTTGCCCTCCACGGTGCAGTTGTCGATGCGGACGCGTTCTCTCTGTCCCTCCTGCACGGCCATGGGCCGTCCCTCCCCTCGAAAATTTGTTGGAAGAATTAACACTTTATTGATAGACAGCGGCGGGCCCTTTTGGTAAAATGGAACTGTCAGAAGGGAAAACGCGCCGGAAACAAGGAGGTGGGGGCGTGAATGTCGTATCCCTGTTGACCCCGAAGATACAGGTGGTCTATTTGTACGAGGATTACACCATCCAGAAGAGTTTGAAAATTTTGCGGGAGAACGGTTTTACCGCCGTGCCGGTGCTGAGCCGGGACGGCCAGTATGTGGGCACCGTCAGCGAGGGGGATTTCCTCTGGCATTTTCTGGGCCGGGAGGACGACTCCCTGCGGGTGCAGGAGCGCCAGCGGCTGAAAGAGGTGCTCCGGCCCAACTTCAATCCCCCGGTCAGCGTCCGGGTGGGGATGGAATCCCTGCTGGAGCGGGCCATGGGCCAGAACTTCGTACCGGTGGTGGACGACCGGGGGGCCTTTATCGGCATCGTCACCCGGCGGACCATCCTGCGCAGGCTCACCGTACCCAGCAGCGCCTGCGCGGAGCCGGCCGCCGCCATCCTGGACTGAACCCCGTTTTTTGGAGAGCCGGTTCGCGCCGGCTCTCTTGTTTTATCCCTGTTCCCGCTGTTTGCGGAGCCGGCGCAGCTCCTTTTTCCGGCGGTTGGAGAAGCGGTCCTCCTCGCTGTACACGCAGCCGCAGTACTTCTGCATATAGAGGCCCCTGGCCCGGGCCTCCTCCTGGCCCTCCCGAAAGCGGGGGCGGAAGTCGTAGGGGACGAACTCCACGCCGTACCGCTGGCCCATGTCCGCCCCGACCGCGCAGAGGAGTTCCCGGTTTTGATAGGGGGAGATGAGCAGCGTGGTGGAGAAGCGGTCAAAGCCATGCTCCGCCGCGTATTGGGCGGTGCGCTCCATCCGGCACCGGTAGCAGTATTCGCACCGGTGGTCCGGGTCGGCGGCCACGGCGGCGGTGAAGGGCCGCAGGCCGTAGAAGTCCTCCTCGACGAGGGCCAGCCCGATGTCCCGGGCGTACTGCCGGAGGGTGTCCCGCCGGGCCTTGTACTCCAGAAACGGGTGGATGTTGGGGTTATACCAGAAACCGGTGGGCTCGGCGCCCTCCTCCCGGAGCTGTCTGACGCAGGCCGTTGAGCAGGGGGCACAGCAGATGTGGAGCAGCAGAGACACCGGGATCGCCTCCTCACATTGACATTTGGCGGGAAATTGAGTACACTGAAACCATCATATCACAACTTACCAAAAATCGAAAGGAAAAGGTGAGCGCGATGGCGGTATTTTCGGAATATACCTTTCCCTCCAACGACGGGGTCCATTCGATCGCCTGCTACCGCTGGGCCCCGGAGGGCGCCCCCAGGGCGGTGGTGCAGATCGTCCACGGCGTAGCGGAGCACATGGGCCGGTACGGGGCCTTCGCCCGGTTTCTGGCCGGCCGGGGCTATCTGGCGGTGGGGGGCGACCACTTAGGCCACGGCAAGACCGTCACGGACGGCAAGTACGGCCACCTGGCCCGCAAAGACGGCTGGATGCTGACCACGGCGGACGTCCACACTCTCCGGGAACTGACGGGAGAGGAATTTCCCGGCATCCCCTACTTCCTGTTCGGCCACTCCATGGGGTCTTTCCTGGTCCGCACCTACCTGTGCGTCTACCCCGGTACGGTGAGCGGGGCCGTCCTCTCCGGCACGGGACAGGAGAAGGCCCCCTTAGTGGCGGCGGGCCGGGCGCTGTCCTCGGCGGTGTGCGCCCTCAGGGGTTCCGACGCGGTGAGCGACCTGGTGTATGACCTGTCCCTGGGCGGCTACAACAGGCAGTTCAGGCCCAACCGCACCACCGCGGACTGGATCTCCCGGGACGAGGCGGCGGTGGACGCCTATCTGGCCGACCCTCTCTGCGCCTTCAAGCCCACGGCGGGCCTGTTCCGGGACATGATGGGGGGCCTGCGGTTCATCGCCAGCAGGCGGAATCTGGCCAGGATGGACCCCGATACCCCCGTCTACCTGTTCTCCGGGGCCAACGACCCGGTGGGCGCGAACGGCAAAGGCGTGGAAAAGGTCTTCGGCTACTTCAAGGCCGCCGGGACAAAGGACCTGTCCATGAAACTGTACCCCGGCGGGCGGCATGAGATGCTCAACGAACTCAACCGGGACGAGGTCTACGCCGACGTGCTGGCGTGGCTGGAGGGGCATATCTGAAATGCTGCCGCAGTCCTTTTTTGACCGGGATACGGTGACCGTGGCCCGGGAACTGCTGGGGAAGTATCTGGTGCGCCGGTACGGCGGGCACATTCTTGCCGCCCGCGTCACCGAAACGGAGGCATATATCGGCCGGATGGACCGGGCCTGCCACGCGTACCGTTACCGACGCACGAAACGCACCGAGACCCTCTTTGCCCCGCCGGGGACCGCCTACGTCTATCTCATCTACGGGATGTACCACTGCCTCAATCTGGTAACCGAGGCGGAGGGAGAGCCGGCGGCGGTGCTCATCCGGGGGGCCGAGCCCCGGTACGGTCTGGACGCCATCGCGGAAAACCGCTTTCACTGCCGGGCGGAGGAGATGACCGCCGGGCAGCGGAAACATTTTCTCGACGGCCCCGGCAGGGTGTGCGCGGGGCTGAACATCGACCGGCGGCTCAACGGCCTGCCCTGGGGGTCGCCGGAGTTGGAGGTGTGCGCCTCTCTGGCGGAGGCCGGTCTGACCGGACCGGCCGGGGACGGGGACCCGCCGGACGTCCGGGTCGGGACCCGCGTCGGGGTGGACTACGCCGGAGAGGACGCGAAACTGCCCTGGCGGTTCTGGATCTGAGCCGGATCGTCTGAAACGAATCATTTTTCCGCAAAGACCGGCGCCCCGCGGGGCGCCGGTCTTTGCGGCTTTACAGTTTCTGCACGATCCAAAGAATGATGCCGTAGATCACGCTGGCGCTGATTCCGTAGGCCAGCACCGGCCCGGCCACGGTGAACAGCTTGGCGCCGGTGCCGGTGACGAACCCCTCGCTCTTGAACTCCAGGGCGGGGGAGACCATGGCGTTGGAGAAGCCGGTGATGGGCACCAGCGTCCCCGCGCCGGCCCGCTTGGCGATGTCGTCGAACACGCCGAGGCCGGTGAGCAGAGAGGCCAGGAAGATCAGCGTGATGGACACCCAGGAGGCCGCGGCCTCCTGATCGGCCCCCATGCTCCGGTAGAGGGTCAGGAGCCCCTGGCCGCCGGCGCAGATGGCGCCGCCCACGGCGAAGGCCCACAGCATATTCTTCCAGATGGGAGAGGGCTTGGCCTTGGAACTGACGTACTGGTTGTAGTCCTGATTTGACATTTTCATGGGAAACTCACCTCTGCGGGCAGTATTCCCAAAAAAGGCGCGATTATCCGGCGGCGTTTTTCGTGCGCTCCTCCGCGAGACTGCGGTGGCCCAGCCCCCGGACGCGGTAGTAGAGGAGGGTGAACACACTGCACACCAGCCATCCGGCGGGGTAGCCCATGGCCAGGGGCAGCAGGGCGTTGTGGGTCAGCCGGGCCGTAAGAAACAGATAGATCTGCCGGAACACCACAAAGGAGCCCAGCATGATGAACATGGGGGCCTTGCTGTCCCCCGCGCCCCGGAGAGCGCCGGCGTAGATCTGGTTGACACAGCACAGCACATAGAAGGGGGTCAGCCGCCGGAGGAACAGGGTGCCGTACTCCACCACCTCCGGGGACCTGTCCTGATCGATGAAGAAGGTGACCAGCCGGGGAGCGGCGATGATGACCGCCGCGGAGACAACGACCGTCACCGCCATGGACATGACCAGGGCGGTGCGCACTCCCCGCCTGGCCCGGTGGGGCTGGCCGCGGCCCAGGTTCTGGCCCACAAAGGTGGTGGAGGCCAGGGCGATGGACTGCATGGGCAGGAAGATAAGCTGATCCACCTTGGAGTAGGCGGTCCAGCCGCCGGTGCTGCCGGGCGCCGCGCCGAAGATGTAGGACTGGACGATCACGTTGGAGAAGGAGGTCACCGCCATCTGCAGCGCGGCGGGGATGCCCACCCGGATGATCTGGCCCAGCAGGTCCTTGTGGAGCCTCAGCTTGGACAGGGACAGCCGGACGGCGGACCTGGCCCGGAACAGGACGGCCAGGGTGAGGGCGGCGGAGACCCCTTGGGCGATGACGGTGGCGTAGGCCACGCCGCGCACGCCCCAGTGGAACCGGATGACAAACAGCAGATCCAACGCGGTGTTGAGCACGGCGGTGACCACCAGGAAGTAGAAGGGGCGCCGGGAGTCCCCCACCGCCCGGAGGATGGCGGCCCCCATGTTGTAGAACAGCAGGCCGGCCATGCCGGCGAAGTAGATGGTGAGATAGGCTTTGGATTCGGGAAACACATCGTCCGGGATATTCATCAGCCGGAGCATGAGGGGAGTCATGGCCAGGCCGAGGATGGTGAAGACCGCCGTGAGGATGCCGGTGAGCGCTATGGAGGTGTGGACCGCGTCGCTGACCCGGCCGTCCTTTCTGGCGCCGTAGTACTGGGAGATGACCACCCCCGCGCCGCTGGACAGCCCCATGAAGGAGCCGATGAGCATATTGACGATGGGGGCCACGGTGCCCACGGCGGAGAAGGCGGCGTCGCTGACGAAATTGCCCACCACCCAGGTATCCACCATGTTATACATCTGCTGGAACAGATTGCCCGCCAGAAGGGGAAGGGAGAACAGCAGGATGTGCTTGAACACGCTGCCCTCGGTCATGTCCACATCGTGGCCCCTGGCGCGGGCCGCAGGCCGCCGCGGGGCCTCTTTGTCTTTCTCGTCCACGGGATCGCTTCCTTCCGGCGGGTGGATGGACTTAACCGGGGAACTGCTGGCAGAAACGGGTCAGGACGGCGGCCGCCTCGGCGCGGGTGGTGAAATCGAGGGGGTCAAGATTGGCGCCGTCCCCCTGGAAGATGGCCTTCTCCACCGCCCAGGCCATGGCGTCCCGGGCCCAGGAGCTGACGGAGCCGCCGTCGGAAAATCCGTCCAGCCGGGAGAGGTCCGCCGCGGGCCGGCCCATATGCCGCCACAGCATGGTGGCCAGCTGTTCCCGTGTGATATTGGCCTCGGGATAGGTGCCGTCGGACACGCCGGAGGCCACCGCCCAGTCCATTCCCGGCTGATACCAGGGGGAGCCGCCCGAGGTGTCCGCCCCGGCCCGGCGGGCCAGGATGGTCATGATCATGCCGCGGGTGGCGGGGGAGTAGGGGGCGAATTGGGTAGAGGAGATCCCGTTCATCAGCCTGTGTTCCACCGCGTAGCGCACCGCCCCCAGGAACCAGTCGCCGGCGTGCACGTCGTCAAAGGGCAGGCCAGTGGTGACAGTGACCTGGATCGTCACCGTTTTGCCGCCGGCGGAGGCGGTGACGGCGCCGGAAACGCTGTTTTGGCCGGCGGTGAACCGCCCCTGACCGTCAATGGTTCCGAGGCCGGCGTCCGCCTGCCAGATCACGTTTTCATCGGCCATGGCCACGGGCAGATTGTACCACCTGCCGGAGGCGGTCAGATTCGCGCTGTCCCCCGGCGCCAGAGTCAGCGAGGACAGGGGGGAGGCGGAGTCCTCCCGGCGCACCGTCAGGGAGGAGAGCGCGGAGGTCACCCGGACGGGGAGAGAGCCGCCGAGGGTGGTGATCTGATAGGTCCCGTCGGCCGGACCGGCGGTGTAGACGGCGGACAGGCCGCTGCCGGAGATGACGCCTCCGGTGGCCGACCAGGAGGGGTCTGCGCCCTCGCCGGGGCCGCCCGTGGGGTCGTAGGGGACGGCAGTGAGATCCAGATTGGCGCCGGCGAGGACCACCTGGGTCCCGGCGGTGGGATAGTACCCGCCGTCCAGGATGGGACTGCCGGCGGGGGAGAGCAGCAGAACGCAGTTGTTCACCCGGCGCTCGCCGCCGCCGGAGGGCCGGTTCACCACCGTGAAGGAGGAACTCCCCGGCAGGGTGGCCCCCAGACTGGTGGAACCGCCCCCGTCCAGCGCGACGGCGGACACGCAGCCCAACTCCTGGAGCCGCTGGGCCACCTGGGCGTAGGTCGCCCCCACCGACCAGCCGCTCTGGCGGCCGTCGATGGTGTAGAATACCGCGGAGCCGTCGGCCTTGATGCCGATGGCGGTGTAGGGATTGACGGCGTCGGGCAGGCCGGGGGCGATCTCCCCGCCCCACAGCAGGGGGTACAGGCCGGAGAGGCCGTATTCCGCGTCCTTCCACCGCTCGCTGGCGCCGCCCACGGTAATGGTCACCAGATCGCCCGGGCGGAGGGCCCGGAGGGCGGAGAGCAGGACGTCGTTCCCGCCGGACTCGTTGGCGTAGAGCATATACTCGCCCTCGTCCAGCACGCCGTTGAAGACGTCGCCGGCGGCGGTGTCGCACATACCCGCCACGGCGAAGGTCAGGGAGCAGTCCATGGTCATCTCGCCGCCGGGGGCCGGGGTGAGGGTCACCGCCACGCAGTTCCAGTTGGGGTCCTTGTTGACCCGGCTGTTGAAGTCCCGGTTATAGAGGTACAGCCCGCCCAGGGCGATTTTGTTCCGGTAGGCGTTGAAACCGGACAGGGCAAACTTGTGCGGGGTGACCACGGGAACGCCCTCCTCCGGCCCGTCGGGCGAGGACGGGTCCGGGTCCTGGATGGCGGTGGTCTGCCAGGACGCCGTCTTGGCCGGCTCCAACTCGTCGATGAACACCTGCCCGTCCCCGGTGAAACCCACCTTGACGTAATTCAGCACGTCCAGCGTGCGCACCGCGCCCTCGGTCATCAGCGCGCCCACGGCGGTGCCGTCTGTGTTGAAAAAGCCGCCGTTGATCCCGCCGACGACCCGATAGCCCTGGGACTGCATGGCGGAGGCGGCGGCGGAGAGGGTGCTGGTGCTGGTCACATAGGCGCCGCTGTATACCATGGGCGTCACGCCGCCGCCCGGGGTGTAGGTTATGTAGTGCTCGGAGCGCAGGTCCGACCGGGAGGCCGACCAGAGGTTCTGAGCGGTGAGGGTGACTCCTCCCGCCAGCTGGGTGGAGCGCTCCGCCAGTTCGGTGCCGAGCGCCCAGGAGGCGGAAGCGGGAAGGGTCAATCCCAACAGGATGCAAAGGGTGAGCGCGGCCGCGGTGAGCCGCCGAATCGCGTCGGTTTTCATAGGGACCTCCTTGGTGTAAAAACAGGGGATGCGGGATCTTTCGTATCATAGCACAGGTCCCTCCGCTTTGCAACGAAAGGATCCTTCCTGCGCTGGCAGTTTATCCGCGGCCCTTAGGGCCCTGCGGGTCGGCCCGGAGCCGCTCCAGGGTACCGGCCAGAGAGTTGCTCTCCTGCTTTTCCAGCAGTTCTCCGATGAGCCGGTTGGATAGGAGAAAACCCTCCGGGGTAAAATGCCAGCGGCGGCCCGAGCGGGTGGCCCAGCCCCGCTGCTCATATTCCGCCAGTTTGGCGGCGATGGGGTCGAAATTCATATAGTATTCCCGGCGGTATTCCCACTCCTCGATGCCGTGGGTGGTGCGCAGGCGGAGCATCAGGTACTCGTTGCCCCGTTCCCGCTGGGGGATGCGGTCCATTTCGTCCAGCAGCCTGTCCCCCTCCAGAACGCCCCGGATATAGCCGTCCACGCTTCGGACGAAGGAATAGCGGCAGCCGCCGAAGTCGGAGTGGGCGGCGGCCCCCAGGCCCACATAGGGTTCGCCCATCCAGTATTTCAGGTTGTGCCGGGACTGGCAGCCAGGCTTGGCGAAGTTGGAGATCTCATACTGCTCGTACCCCGCCTCGGCCAGGCGCCTCACCGTCCACAGATAGCGGTCGGCCTGCTCGTCGTCATCGGGGAGGGCCAGGCCACCGGCCACCTGGCGGGCCAGGGGGGTGCCCTCCTCCACCGTGAGGCCGTAGCAGGACAGATGTTCCGGCTCCAGGGCCAGGGCGTCCTCCACGCTCCGCCGCCAGCTTTCCATGGTCTGCCCCGGCAGGCCGTAGATCAGATCCAGGTTCAGATTTCTGATCTTTGCCCTCCGGGCGGCGGCCACCGCCTCTTTCACCTGATAGAACTTGTGCGGGCGGCCCACCGCCTCCAGTTCGTCGTCGTTGGAGGACTGCATTCCCAGGGACAGCCGGTTCACCCCCGCCCGCCGGAGGAGGAGCAGGGTCCGGTAGTCGGCGCTGTCCGGGTTGGCCTCCAGGGTGATCTCGGCCTCCCGGGCCACGTTGAACTGCCTTTTCACGGCGGAGAGCAGTTCCCGCAGGCGCTTTTCCCCGTACCAGGTGGGGGTGCCCCCGCCGATATAAACGCTGTTCACAATCTGCTTTTTGGCCAGGGGGGCGGTCTCCGCGATGTGTTTCAGGAGCGCCCTCTGGTAGTCGTCCATGCGGTCCCCGCAGTTGGCCACGGAGTAGAAGTCGCAGTAGTCGCATTTGCTCCGGCAGAAGGGAATGTGCAGGTACAGGCCCAGCGTGTTTCCCATAAGGGCGCCTCCTTTTCCGCGGACGGGATACTATAAATTATTATACCCCCTTTTCTCTCCGCTTGCAATCCCGGCGCGGCGGATTTCGACGGAAAAGGCCAAATCTGATTTTAATAATTATTTTATATAATTTCGACTTGACATCTCGATTGAAAAAGGGTACTATCATAATAAGAATAAAACCATCATGTGATTTTGAGAAAGGAGCGACGGCCATGGAACAGACGATCCGTCTTTCCGCCTATGGCGACGTACCCAAGCGCCGCGCCCGGCCCACCGAAAAGGGGCGGGACCCCTATGACGGCCTTCGGCCCTGGTCGGCCATCACCCACGGAGCGGGGGCGGTGCTGGCGCTCATCGGCACCGTGATCCTGATCGTCAAGACGGTCCTCACCGGCGGCGGCCCCTGGAAGATCGTGTCCTTCGCGATCTACGGCGCGTCCATGATCTGCCTGTATCTGGCCTCCACCCTGTACCACTGTGTGAATACCTCGGTGCGGGGGCGGCTGATCCTGCGGAAGTACGACCACGCCTCCATCTATTTCCTCATCGCCGGGACGTACACCCCCGTGTGTCTCGTCGCCCTGCGGGGGCCATGGGGCTGGTCCATCTTCGGGGTGGTGTGGGCCCTGACCATCGCCGGGCTGGTGATGACCTTCGCCTGGATCGACTGCCCCCGGCAGCTCACCGCCGGCGTCTATCTGGCTATGGGCTGGCTGGCGGTCATCGCCATCTGGCCGCTGTGGAAGGCCATGGGCTGGCGGGGGATGTTCTGGCTGGCGCTGGGCGGGGTGCTGTACACCGTCGGCGGGCTGTCCTACGCCCTGAAGTGGCCGTGCAAGGACAATCCCCGGTTCGGCTGCCACGAGATCTTCCATGTGTTTATCGTACTGGGCTCCATCGCCCACTTTATGCTGATCTACCGGGTGCTTTTGCCCCTGTGAGACCATATCGAAAACGGCAGGGCCCCGGCTCCGGAATGGACGGCCGGGGCCCTGCCGCGCTATAAAAATCGCCCGGTCGTGCAAATCGACGGAGAAAACCGTTGCGGCGGCGCTCAGGATGTGGTAAAATAGATAAACCGATAAAATGTCCGGCGGAAGGGCCGGACGGGAACGGGGGGAAGATCTATGAGCGATTCCCGCGATTTGACAGCGGACCGCGCCATCCGGGTCATCGGCCACCGCAACCCGGACACGGACTCCATCTGCGCGGCCATCGCGTACAGCCGCCTGAAGGAGCGGATTGATCCCGAACACATTTACCGGCCCTGCCGGGCGGGGATGCTGAACCGGGAGACCGAGTTCGTGCTGAACAGCTATCAGATCCCGGCTCCGGAACTCTGTACCGACGTGAGCCCTCAGGTCCGGGATGTGGATTTCCGCCGGCGGCCGGGCGTGGACGGGGAGATGAGTCTGCGCCAGGCATGGAAGACCATGCGGGACGAGGAGCTGGACACCCTCTGCGTGGTAGAGGGGGACGCCCTCAAGGGGCTCATCACGGTGAAGGACATCGCCACCCCCACCATGGATGGGATGGACACCGGCGTTCTGGCCAAATCCCATGCCAGTTTCCGGAACGTGGCCGAGACCCTGGACGCCGAGGTGCTGGTGGGGGACATCGAGGGCAGGACGGTGGAAGGCCGCATCGTCATCGGCGCCAGCAGCCCCGAACAGATGGAGAAGTTCATCTCCAGAGGGGATATCGTCATTCTGGGCAACCGGGCGGAGGGGCAGCTCGCCGCCATCGAGATGGACGCGGCCTGTCTCGTCATTTGCGCGGGCTCCAAGGTCTCCCGGACCATCTGTATGCTGGCGGAGGAGAAGGGCTGTATCGTCATGCGCACCGCCTATGACACCTATGCGGCCGGACAGATGATCCCTCAGGCTGCCCCCGTCCGGCACTTCATGGTGTCCAGCGGCCTCGTCACCGTCACGCTGGACACCCCGATCGAGGACGTGTCCAGGGTGATGGCCACCCTCCGGCACCGCTATTTCCCCGTGCTGGACAGCGACGGCGCGTACTTAGGGATGATCTCCCGCCGGAACCTGATGAATCAGCGCAAAAAGCAGCTGATCCTGGTGGACCACAACGAGAGGTCCCAGGCCGCAGAGGGGATGGACCAGGCCGAGGTGCTGGAGATCATCGACCACCACCGCATCAACGCCCTGGAGACCGACGGCCCCGTCTATTTCCGCAATGTCCCCGTGGGCTGCACCTGCACCATCGTCTACCAGATGTATCTGGAGAACAGCGTGCCCATCGACCCCTCCACCGCGGGGCTGATGCTGTCGGCCATCCTGTCCGACACCCTCATGTTCCGCAGCCCCACCTGCACTCCCGCGGACCAGGCCGCCGCCCGGGCGCTGGAAAAGATCGCGGGGGTGGATCTGGAGCAATACGCCGACGCCATGTTCGAGGCGGGGGGCGACGTGACCGGCAAGACCGCCGAGGAGATCTTCGGCGGGGACTTCAAGGTGTTCACCAGCGGCGATATCCGCTTCGGCGTGGGCCAGGGCAGCTATATGTCCGAGAAGAACCGCAGGGCCAGCGAGGATTTGGTGCGGCCCTATCTGCCGGTGGCCCTGGACAAGCGGCGGCTGGACTATGTATTCTATATGTTCACCGACGTGCGCGCATCCGCCACCGAACTGATCGGGGCGGGGGAGCGGGCGGACGAGATCATCCGCCGGGCCTTCCATGTGGAACTTGAGGACGGTATGGCCGTCCTTCCCGGCGTGGTCAGCCGGAAAAAGCAGGTTATTCCCGCTCTGGTGGGGGCCATCAGGCAGCTGGCCGACGAGGGGTAGGCCCGCCTTCCGGGCGCGACGCCGGAAAACGGAAACAAAACGAAAACCACCGGTTCGACCGGTGGTTTTTCTGTCCTTTTTGGGGTTCAGCGGTGGAAGTCTCTCATGCGCTGGTACAGCTGGCCCATCAGCCGGCGCAGAGGGACAAACAGCACCAAGGCGATGAAAAAATTGCCGGCGCCGTGGAGCAGATCATAGGGGATCCCCGACACCCAGCGGCCCACGGCGTACCCGAACCCGCCGATGAACACGTCCACGGGGGCGCACAGGGCGCCGAACAGCAGACCGTAGACGCCGGACAGCGCGGCCCAGGCCAGGGGATGCCTCATGCCCCGCAGGAGCCAGGCCGCGACGGCCAGGATCGCCCAGATGTACAGATAGTTGATGGACCACAGGTTGAACCCGTACAGCAGAAACTCCAGCAGCACATAGACCGCGATGGGGTACAGGGCCTTTCGCCCGAAGGTGACGGCGAACAGCATGACCATCAGGGACACCGGCTCGATGTTGGGCAGGTAGGACATCACGACCTTCAACCCGAACGTCAGCGCGCCCAGGATGCCAAACAGGGCCAGTTCGGCCAGGGTAGTCCTGCGCTCAGCCAACCGTGTATACCAGCGAGTACTGGCCGCCGTCGGAGACAGGAGTCTGGTCGATGCCCTGCTGGGCATACTCCTCGCCCACATAGAGCGCCCAGTAGGAGTTGTTCTCCTCATAGTTGGCGTCCTCGCCGTCCACCGTGTTGATGTACAGGCCGAATTCGCTCACGTCTCCGGCGATCAGCCCCTCGTCCAGCAGCGCCTCGCCCAGATACTCCGCGTCGGTCTGATAGGAGAAGGTCTTTTTGTTCCCGTCGGCGTGGACCACCTCCACGGTAAAGGACTTGGAGCCCTGCGCGGTCTTGGGCCGGGTGGCCAGATAGATGGCGGTCAGGGAGGCGACAAGCGCCACGATGAGAACGACGGCGATGAGGATCTTGGTGTTCTTTTTCATGTGGGATCTCTCCTTTGAAGATTGGAAACGGCCGCGGCATCCAAAACAGATGGCGCGGCCGTCCTTCCGTATGCGAAACGCCCGCGTTCCCCGATACGCGCGGTGGATTAAGTCAGGCCGGTCAGCGGCGGGATCGGCGCGCCGCGCCTTCTGGCGGGGCCGACGGTCCGGAACACCCGGGACGCGCGGTAGAGCGCCGCAATTTCGGCGGGCGCCTGAAATACCGCGCACCGGGGCGCCGTGTCCGCGATGGCGCTCAGGGCCTCCGCCCCGCCGGGGGTATCCGCCCCGTTCAGCAGGACGGCGGGGCTCTCCCGGAACTGCTCCTCCAGAAACCGCTGGGACAGCGCCCGCCGCCGGGGAAAGTCGGCTCCGTTCAGAACGAGGATGATATGTTCCACCCTGAGTCCGCTGCCGGACTGGTCAAACAGCGTTTTCGCGTCCGCCGGCCTGGCCGTCTCCGCCAGTTCCACGACCAGCCGGCCGGGGCTGTACCGGGTCAGCAGGTCCGCCGCGGCCTGCTCCAGCATGGACGCGGCGGTGCAGCAGATGCACCCGCCTTGCCATTCTACCACAGGCAGGCCAAGCCCGTCAAGCCCGACTTTGCCCCGCTCATTGAGGAGGAAGACCACCCGCTCCCCGGGCCACAGGGTCTCCGCCATGGCCCGGATGAGGGTGGTCTTCCCGCTGCCGCGAAAGCCCGCGATCAGATCGACAGGGATCCGCTCAGACGCCATACTCGGACGGGGTGTAGTGATCCTCGTCCAGTTCGTCCTTCATCTCAGCGATAAATTCCGCCTCGTCCTCCGGAATCTCGTCCAGCTGGTCCCGCAGCACGTCGATCCAGTGGAGTTCCCGCTGATCCAAGGTCAGATCCCCGCTGTCCACGCCCCGCCGGAGGATCTCCAGGGCCTTCTTGCCGGTGTTCAGGGTGCGGAGGAAGGGGTCCTGGGTCTTGACGATCTCGCCGGCGATCTCAAACACGTTCTCTGGCTTCATCACATAGGCGTTGGGATCCAAGTTGCCGTCGGACTCCACCAGCAGATCCCGCATCAGCCGGCGATGGCCCTTCTCAGCGGCCTTGTTCATCAGGCGGCAGTCGTAGATCAGCTGCTCGGTGGACACCACCGGGGCGAAGCCGGACAGCAGCTTGACCTGCTGGACGGACTCGTTGCTCCACAGGTCGGCCACGGCTGCGGAGATGTTGCCGATGGGGCTGAAGTGGGCGCAGGCGGCGGTCTTGCCCTCCAGGGCGATGGGGGTGCCGGTGATGGCCTTCAGGTAGACGTTCTCGTAGGCGCAGTCCTTGCTGGGGCCGACGGCGCCGCACTCCAGAGCCACCAGGGCCCGGGGGGCGACCAGGGCGCGCATGACGGCGGCGTAGACCTTGGGGATGAAACCCTGCTCGGCCAGCACCATGGCGGTGTTGGCGAAACCGCAGGCGGAGTCCCCGCCGGGGATGGCGCCGTTGGCGTTGGCGATGTCCACGATGTTGGTCCAAAGCCATTTCATATCCCGGGGGGCCAGGCAGCCCAGGGCGTAGACGGAGGTGCGCAGGTCGGCGCTGACGATGGCCTGGTCGTTGACCTCTTTGCCGCCGGTGGACTCGATGGCCAGGATGTCGGCCCCATCTTTGGCGGTCTGCTCAAAGACCTTCACCATGGCGTCCCAGTACCGGTTGCCCCGCATCACGGGCGGGCGGACCATCTCCCGCAGGTCGTTGGGGGTCATGCGCAGGGCACTTTTGATGCCGTACCTGGCCTCGTACTCATACATGGTGTCCCGCAGGATCTTGTGGATCTCGATGCCCCACTCAGGGTGTTCTGTGAACTGGGGCAGGGTCTCAAATTCCACCACCAGGCCGGGCACGGAGAGCTGGCGGGCCTTCTCCATCACGCCGGAGATGATCTCCTGATAGATGCGCCTGGCCTCGGGGAGGGTCTCCTCGGTGGCGGGCATGGCGGGCAGGGTGAAGTTGACCTCGGGATAGATCTCGCCGCCGCCGATGACCAGACCGCTCTTGGTGGTCACTGGGTGGGGGCATACGCCGTAGACGAAATCGTCCACGGACTCGTAGGCGAGTTTGGTGAACTGTACGCTCATCTCGGTTTCCTCCCGTTTCAGCCCCGCTTGGACTTCAGATAGGCCTCGGCCACCGTGGCGGCGTCGCTGGCGTTGGCGGTGTAGGCGTCGGCCTTGACCTCGTCGCAGAATTTCTGGGACACGGGGGCGCCGCCGATCATGATGTAATACTTGTCCCGGACGCCGGCGGCCTCAAACTCTCGGATCACGTCGCCGATGGCGGGCATGGTGGTGGTCAGCAGGGCGGACAGGCAGACGATGTCGGCCCCCACCTCCTCGGCCTTTTCCACAAAGTTCTTGTCGGGCACGTCCACGCCCAGGTCGTACACGACGGCGCCGATGCCCCGGAGCATCATGGCCACCAGGTTCTTGCCGATGTCGTGCAGGTCGCCCCGGACGGTGCCGATGACCACGGTGCCGATGGGCTTGACGCCGCTCTGTTTCATCAGCGGCTCCAGGATGGCCACGCCGGCGGACATGGCCCGGGCGGCCAGCAGCATTTCGGGGACAAAGATCTGGTTGGTGCGGAACTTCTCGCCCACCGCGCCCATGGCGGCGATGAGTCCGTCGTCCAGGATTTCCTGGACCCCGTAGCCCTCCTCCAGGGCCTGACTCACCAGGGTCTTCACCTGTTTGGTCTTGCCAGCCTCCACGGCCGCGGAGATTTCATGCAGATCCATCACAGTTTCCTCCTTCTTTTGATTGGTCGGATCTCGGTCACTTGGTTTTACCTCATAAAATCAGTATAGTATCTTGCATAAAATGTGTTTGCCATTTCTTTGCGAGTTTTATGAAAATTTTACCTCCCGGCGCCGGAGATCCCCCGATTTTTTTGTTGTTTTTCTCCGCGTCCGGGCGGGACGCAAAGATTGGAAAAATTTTTGGAAATATCTTTACTTTTTGTAACTGATTTCGTATAATAGTTTCAAAGAGTTTTGAAAGGGGGCGCGATGTTCGATGGACTGGATGACTCAACTCGACGAGAACATGGACACCTATTATCACGCCACCGGCATCCCGCTGACCGTTCTCTCACCTGAGGGGGAGGCCACGCGCGTCTTCGGGGAGGAGTGCTCCTACTGCAAGCTCTTCCAGGAGGCCTGCGGCCGGCTCTGTCCCTGCGGCGACTCCCATATCTACGCCTGCCGGGAGGCGGCGCGGCTCATGGACGGCTACATCTTTTCCTGTCCCGCCGGCTATGTCCACTTCGCGGTGCCCGCCTATCGCGGCAAGACTCTCCGGGCAAGCGTCCTTGCCGGGCCGATCGCCCTGGAATACCCAGACATGGACCTGATCGACGGCGTGCTTCAGCGGTTCGATTTGAACATCCAGTACCGCGCCAAACTCTACGGCGCCTACGGCGGCGCGCCGCTGGTCGAGCCCTCCCGGGCCCACTACCTCTGCCGGCTGCTGACAAGGCTGATCCCGGACTGCGCCGGTCAGGAGGACAACACCTTTATCCGCCAGCGGATCGCCCGGGACGTGCAGCAGGCCCGGATCGGGGAATACATCCAGCTGATCAAGGAGGACGGCCCTCTCGCCGTCTCCCAATATGACCAGGAGAAACAGCTCATCGCTGAGGTGATCGTGGGCAATAAGCCCAGGGCCAGAGCCCTGCTGAACGAGATGATCGGCCGGGTCTATTTCACCTCCGGCAATAACTTTGAGATCATCCGTACCCGCACCATCGAACTGGTGGCGCTGCTGTCCCGGGCGCTGGTGGAAAACGGCGGCGACCAGGCCCAGGTCTACCGCATGACCGAGGAGGCCCTGAATCAGATTATGGATGAGCGGGACCTGACCGGCCTGTCCTATACTCTGCTGGAGGTGCTGGATCTGTTCATCGAAATGGCCTTCGCTGACCAGAAGGTCCCGGACTCCCCCAGCCTGCAAAAGGCGGTCAACTACATCAACGAGCACTATTTCGAGCCCCTCGGCCTGCGGGATGTGGCCGGCTATGTGGGGCTGAACAGCGCCTACTTCTCCGCCAGTTTCAAGCGACGGATGGGGGTGAGTTTCTCCGATTATCTGGCGGAGCGCCGGATCGGCCAGGCGAAGGTGCTGCTGAAGAACAGCAATATGTCCCTTATGGAGATTTCCCTGGCCGTGGGCTATGGAAACCAGAGTTATTTTTCCAAGGTGTTCAAGCAGCGCGTGGGGAT
>CAYPEE010000014.1:0-18100 GCA_964409665.1 uncultured Oscillospiraceae bacterium | reverse complement strand
CCCTGGAGCAGCAGAAAGGCGGCGAAGGGGGAGATGGTGGCGCCGGTGTCCCGCAGCAGGATGGCCCGGATGTAGGTGACGAAGGCGGCGGGGCCCACCGCGTCCACGAAGGAGATGCCGTGATAGCTGGGATTCGGGTCAGCGATGGGGGCGTACCTGCCGGAGGCTTTCCAGTCGAATTTGCCGCTGTCCACAATGACGCCGCCCAGGGTGGTGCCGTGTCCGCCGATGAACTTGGTGGCGGAGTGAACCACGATGTCCGCGCCGTGTTCAATGGGCCGGATCAGGTAGGGGGTGCCGAAGGTGTTGTCGATGACCAGGGGCAGGCCGTGGCGGTGGGCGATGTCCGCGATGGCGTCGATATCGGGGATGTCGGAGTTGGGGTTGCCAAGGGTCTCGATGTAGACGGCCTTGGTGTTGGGCCGGATGGCGCCCTCTAACTGGGTCAGGTCGTGAACGTCCACAAAAGTGGTCTCCACGCCGAACTGGGGGAGCGTGTGCGCCAGCAGATTGTAGCTGCCGCCGTAGATAGTCTTCTGGGAGACGATGTGGTCGCCCTTCTGCGCCAGGGCCTCGATGGTGTAGGTGATGGCCGCCGCGCCGGAGGCCACCGCCAGGGCGGCCACGCCGCCCTCCAGGGCCGCCATGCGCTTCTCGAACACATCCTGGGTGGAGTTGGTCAGCCGGCCGTAGATGTTGCCGGGGTCGCTGAGGCCGAAACGGGCGGCGGCGTGGGCGGAGTTGTGAAAGACGTAGGAGGTGGTGGCGTAGATGGGCACCGCCCGGGCGTCGGAGGCGGGGTCGGCCTGCTCCTGGCCCACGTGGAGCTGCAGGGTCTCAAATTTATAGTCACTCATAAAAGATACCTCTTTTTTAATTTTTTGATGTTTTCTGGGACTTTGTATGGTTCTCCGGTGCGGATGCCCTCACATTCGCCCGCAGCGGAAATTGTGTCTCAGCAGTTTGCGGAACCAACGGCTCATGGCGCCGCCCCCTTTACCGGTTTGAGGGCAGTATATACCAACAAACCTATTATGTCAATAGGTAGATAGGAAAATATTTTGAAAAATAATCGCAGCACCCCGGCGGCGCTCTCCCGGCCGCCGCTGTCTGGCGGAAAATACTTTTTTCGGTCCGAAAAAGACGTCAGCCGTCGGAGTCCCCCGTCGGCGCCGCCCTCCGGCGGACGGCGGCGGCCAGTTGTCTCAGTCCGCCGGCCGCCGCCGGCAGCAGCAAGCCCGTCGCCAGCGATATGGCGGCCGCCATAACAGCCATGACGATCACCTGATCCCGGGGCGTGCCGCCCGGGAAGAAACCGCGTTTTACGATATATTTCACCAGAAACCCGTGGAGCAGGAAAACCCACAGGGTATGTCTTCCCACGGCGGTGATCAGAGGGATCTTCCGCCGGGGCGTCAGCGACAGAAACACCGCCGTCCACGCCGCGCCCGCCAGCAGGAGCAGAAGGCGGTCCCAGGGGACGCTGCCCGTCGCCAGGTAGGAACTGGAGCCGTACAGCACGCCAGCGTTGGCCTGTACCGAGGGCCGGGACAGGGTGAGGGCCGACAGGGCAAGGGCCGCCGGCAGAGAGACTGCGGCTGTCACCCACCGGCGGCGGCCTGTGGGAGGGCCGGCCCGGGAGAAGTAGTGTCCGGCGGCGAAGAAAGGCAGAAACGTCAGGAATCTGGAAACGGAGAAGGGATAGCCGATGGAGTTGTCCAGCCCCGCCAACAGGGCGATCGCCGCGCAGACCGCCACGGCGGCGAATTGCCGGCGGCGGCTTGAGGCCAGGGACAGTACCGGCAGCCACAGATACCAGCCCACCAGGGCCATAACATACCACAGGATCCAGTAGGGAGTGGCATACTGAAAGATCCCGCCGTCCGGCCTGACCCCTTGGAGCACCGCCGCGTCAAAGAGCAGATAGAGCGTCTGAAACACCAGATAGAGGGCGGTGAAACGCAGGATATGCCGGGTGTGCCGGCCGCCGGGCCGGGCAAAGTATCCGGTGATAAACACGAATACGGGCATGTGGAACGTATAGATAAACTCATAGAGCAGGAAAACCTTCCGGTTTCCCGTCAGGGGTTCGATCAGATGGCCGAATACCACCAGGAAGATCAGGGCGGCCTTCATGTTATCAAATCCCGCGTCTCTCTCTTTTCGCATCGGCGTGGCCTCCTGACCGGCGGAACTCTGGACGGACAAGGGGGGACGAGGACGCCGTCCCCGCGAAAAAGTTTCGTCTTTCCCGGCGGGAACCGTATCCGGCGTCCGCGCGGGTCCCCGGTCCCATGGGGATATTGTACCATGATTGCGGGAAATCTGATAGGGGGAATTTGAAAAAATGCTTGCTATTTCGGCACTTCTACGCTATAATATCCCCATATATTGACACGCGGCGCGCCGGACAGGATACAAATAACATTCAAGGAGCTGAACGGCCATGACTCTCCACCTGGAACAACAGACGTTCTTCCTGCTGATTTACGGCTTTCTGGCGTGGGTGGCGGAGGTGATCTTTTTCTCCGTCAAGGAGAAGAAGTTTATCAACCGGGCCCTGCTCTCCCTGCCCATCGACTTTGAGATCGGCATGGTCTTCGCCGTCATCTCCGTCGCCCTGCCCTTCCTGGGGCGCAACTACGGGGCGATGTATGTGATCACTCTGGCCAGTCTGGTGATTATCCGCGCCGTGCTGGGCTTCTTCGGCGGCAGGCTGTCCAAAAACGCCAAATGGCTGGAGGCCGCTCCCGCCGGCACATGGCAGAATCTGCTGCGCCTGGCGCTGACGGCGGCGGCCATCCTGGTGGCCTATCTGCTGCTCCAGCCTCTGCTGATGGTGCTGACAGCCATGATCCCCCAAGTCGTCCTGATCGTGATCGGGATCGTCGCGTGGGTGCTGATCGTGGCGGACTTCATCGCCGTGGTCTTTGCCATGCGGAAGGGGCAGGAGAGTTTCGAGCGGCGGATGGAGAAGGGGCAGACGGACGAGTTGTCCGCCAGGATCGGCAGGACCGTCTGGAGGCGCCTGGAGAAGGCTTATCCCGGTATTTCGGACGGGCAGGAGCGGGGCGACATCGTATTCGCCAAAGGCATGAATCTGGATAAGCTGATCTGGGTCTTCCTCATCTCGGCCTTTGTGGGGGACATCATTGAAACCATTTTCTGCCGCGTGACGGGCGGCGTATGGATGAGCCGCTCCAGCGTCATCTTCGGCCCCTTCAGTTTCGTGTGGGGCATCGGCGCCGTGCTGTTGACGGTGTGCCTGATCCGCCTCAGGGATAAAAACGACCGGTGGATCCTCCTGGCGGGCGCGCTTCTGGGCGGGGCCTTTGAGTATCTGTGCAGTGTGTTCACCGAACTGGTCTTCGGCAAGGTATTCTGGGATTACAGCGATATGCCGCTGAACATCGGCGGGCGTACCAACCTGCTGTATATGGTCTTTTGGGGCATTCTGGGCCTGGTGTGGGTGAAGATCGCCTATCCTCCCCTGGACAGATTCATCGAAAAATTCCCCCCGGTGGCGGCCAAAATCGTCACCTGGCTCATCGTCGTGCTGATGGTGCTGAACGGACTGTTCACCGTGGCGGTCATGCTCCGCTACAACGAGCGGCAGGCCGACCAGCCCCCCTCCAACATTCTTGAGGAGTTTATCGACAAGACCTACGACGATGACTTCGTGGAGAACCGGTGGCAGAATATGTCCAGCGCGGGCGCGGACAGCGGCGGATGACCCGGGGCGCGCGTTCCGCGCGGCGAAAACGGCGCAGAATCAGTTGACAGGATGGCGGGGGCGCAAGGCCCCTGCCGCCGGCCTTTCGCAATTTCATACGCTTTCAAGCTGCCGCGCCTACGGGGAGTACCTATGGCGTCTCAGCCGCGGCGGGAGAGATCCGCGCCGCCGAGTGGGTCCGGAAACGGCCCCGCTTTCCGTGTTTGAGAAGAAAGCATTGGATTCCGGCGCGCCGCCGGCGCGCGCTTAGGGACGTGCTTTCGGCGCGTCCCTTTTTTACGCTGCGGGGGTGATCCCATGCGGACGTTTCGTCTGCGGACATTGATCTTTCTGGCGCTGTGCTGCGATCTGGGGCTGTTTTCCAAGCGGATCATCGGCCCCGCCGCCAATCTGATCACCGACGCGCTCCACATTCCCGGCGGCATCTCCACCAGCCTGTCCCTCATGTTTCTGGTGGTGGGCGCCGTGCTGGTGGAGCGGTTCGGCTGCGCCGCTGCCATGGGGGCCGTCCAGGGCGGGCTGGCCCTGGCGTTCGGCATGGTGGGCAACATGGGGGCGCTGGCCCCCGTCGGGTACATCCTGCCGGGACTGGCCATCGACCTGGTGCTGGCGGCCACCCGCCGCGCGGCGGCGCTCTCCCGGCGGGACCGCGCCGTGCTGGCCAACGCCGTGGCCGCCCCCTGCGCGGCCCTGACGGCGAACGCGCTGGTGTTCCGCCTGCGGGGGCTGCCGCTTCTGCTCTACCTGTGCGTGTCCGCCGCGTCGGGGGCCGTGTTCGGCCTGGCGGGCGGCGAACTGGCCCGGCGGCTGGCGCCCGTCCTCGGCGCGGGTCTGCGAACAAAACGGGAGGCCGGAACATGAAAAACAGGAAGTTTACTCTGATCCTGATCGCCTTGCTGCTCGCGGTCACCGCCGTGGTGGCCGCCGTCTATCTGACGAACCGCCCGGCCGCGGCGGAGGGAGCCCTGCGCGTGGAGTACGGCGGACGGACCGCGGAACTGTCCCTGGAGCGGCTGGAACCGGTCCCCGTGCGGGGCGTTCTCGTCAACGGCAGGGGGGAGGAGAAGGCCATAGAGACGCAGGGCGTTCCGCTCTCCCAGGTCCTCAGGGAGGCCGGCGTCTCCGGGTACGCGGAGGTGACCGTGACGGCGGACGACGCGTACAGCGCGGTGGTCACATCGGATGAGATCAACGCGCCGGACCGGGTCTACCTCATTCAGGAGGAGGACGGACCCCGGCTGATCGTCTTCGGGGACAGCGACAGCAAACGCAGCGTGTCCGGCGTGGTCCGCCTGACCGTGCGATGAGCGGGACGGACCTGAGCGGACTGTCCGGCGCGGTGCTGGCCGGCGGCGCCTCCCGGCGGATGGGCCGGGACAAGAGGGCCCTCCGGCTGAACGGTAGGACGCTGCTGGAGATCCAGGCGGATAAACTGCGGGCATTGGGCGTCGGAGAGATCCTGCTGTCCGGGGCCGGCTGTCCTCCTCTGCCCGGGACCCGGGTGATCCCGGACGAGTACCCGGGGCGGGGCCCCCTGGGCGGGCTCCACGCCTGCCTGCGGGCCGCGCGGCACCCCGTCTGCCTGGTCGTGAGCGTGGACACGCCGCTGGTCCCGGCGGAGGTCCTGGCCGCCCTGTGCCGCGCCCACCGGGGAGGCGTCACCGTGCTGCGGCGCGGGACGGCGGAGGAGCCCCTGATCGGGGTCTATGACCGGGCCGCCGCCGGGGCCGCCGCCGAACTGCTGGACAGCGGCATAGGGGCCGTCCGCGCCCTGAGCGGCGTCCTCCCCTGGCGCCGCTGGGACTATTCCGGGCCGGAGGAGCTGCTCCTCAACTGCAACACGCCGGAGGATCTCCGGGAGGCGGAACGGCTGGCCGGACTCCGGGACCGCGCCGGTCCCGGCTGTCTTTCCGGTTCAGAAAACTCTTTTCAAGATCCGCCGGACGGTGTATCATAAAAGCGGGATCCGCTGTTCGGATCCTCGCCCATCCATCCGCTGAAATCATAAGGAGGTCTTACGCATGGAATTTACGCAAGTCATTCAGAACCGCTACTCCTGCAAAAAATTTGACGGCCGTCAGATCACGCGGGCCCAGCTGAACGCCATCCTGGAGGCGGGCCGCGCGGCCCCCACCGCCAAGAACCTTCAGGAACAGCGCGTCTATGTGATCCAGTCCCCGGAGGGGCTGGCCAAGGTGGACCGGCTGACGCCGTGCCGTTACAGCGCGCCCACGGTGCTGGCCGTCGCCTTCGATAAGTCCAATGTGTTCACCTATCCCGGCGGCAGGCGGGACTCCGGCGCGGAGGACGCCTCCATTGTGGCCACCCACATGATGCTGGCCGCCTATGACGCCGGCGTGGACAGCTGCTGGCTGAATTTCCTGGACCCGGACAAGACCGCGGAGGAACTTGGCCTGCCGGAGAACGAAGAGGTCCTGATGCTGCTGGACCTGGGCTATGCCGCCGAAGGCGCGGGACCCCTGCCCACCCACGGCAGCCGGAAGGACCTGTCCGAAACGGTCCGCTATCTGTGAGCGGCTCCGGATCGTGAAAATTTGGGGAGCCGCGGGCTTTCCATGTTTTGACATTGCAAAGAGCGGATGTCTCTGCTAAACTATGTTTTGGGATCCGACCCGGCAACAAAATGATCCGATGCTACATTTTATGACAAAACCGCCATCCTGTCTCTTGCATTTTCCGGCAGTTTCTTCTATAATACTGTCAAATCTGGTCAGGATACGGCTGAAAGAGAAAGGATGTGCACTATGAGTACTTCGATCAAGACCGCCATGCAGAACTTTGCCATTAGTCAGGCGCTGAATTATGTGGAGGGAAACCCCGCGGAAAATCTGCCGAAACTCATGGCCCTTGTAGACAAGTTCACCCCCAAGGACTGGTATGTGAGCCAGCGGAACGCCGTCCGCAAGGCCATTGCGGAGAAAAACAACTGGTACCAGCTGATCCTGCGGATCTACGATCTGGACCCCGGCGTCCGCGAGGCGATCTTCCAGAATCTGCTCTTTAACGCCAGTCTGAAGGGCAGCAACATCCAGAATGATACCAGCGCCAGGGAGGGCTGCAACATCCCCTGGGCCGTTCTGCTGGACCCCACCTCGGCCTGCAATATGCACTGCACCGGCTGTTGGGCCGCCGAGTACGGCCACCAGCTCAATCTGAGCCTGGAGGACATCGACTCCATCGTCACCCAGGGCAAGCAGCTTGGCACCTATATGTACATCTACACCGGCGGGGAGCCGCTGGTCCGCAAAGACGATTTGATCCGCATCTGCGAGATGCACCCCGACTGCGAGTTTTTGTCCTTCACCAACGGCACCCTCATCGACGAGGCGTTCTGCCAGGAGATGCTTCGGGTCAGGAACTTCATCCCCGCCATCTCTCTGGAGGGGTCCGAGGAGATCAACGACTCCCGCCGGGGCCAGGGCGCGTACAAGAAGGTCCGCGACGCGATGGCCCTGATGAAATCCCTCAAGCTGCCGTTCGGCATCTCCACGTGCTACACCAGCAGGAATGTGGACGAAGTGAGCAGCGAGGCCTATTTCGACCAGATCATCGAGGCGGGCGCCCTGTTCATCTGGTTCTTCCACTATATGCCCGTGGGCAACGACGCCGCCACCGAACTGCTGCCCTCCCCCGAACAGCGGATGAAGATGTACAACGCCATCCGGGCGTTCCGCTCCACCAAGGCCATCTTCTCCATGGACTTCCAGAACGACGCGGAATATGTGGGCGGGTGCATCGCCGGCGGCCGCCGCTACCTCCACATCAACGCCAAGGGCGACGTGGAGCCCTGCGTGTTCATCCACTATTCCAACGTGAATATCCACGACGTCAGCCTGCTGGACGCCCTGAAGAGCCCGATCTTCATGGCCTATCACCGCGGCCAGCCCTTCAACGACAATATGCTGAGACCCTGCCCCATGCTGGAGAACCCGGAGATCCTGCCCAAGATCGTGGCCGAGACCGGGGCGGTGAACACCGATTACCAGAGCCCGGAGAGCGCGGAACACCTGTGCGCCAAGACCGCTCCCTACGCCGAAAACTGGGCCCCCACCGCCGTTCAGACGTGGGAAAAGCGCCAGAGCGGCAAACGCTGAACGCCGCCCGACTGAAAGAAACGGCACAAAGCCCTCCCCGACGGGGGAGGGCTTTGTCATATCCCTGATTCGGATTACCGCGCGTACTCGATGGCCTTGGTCTCCCGGATCAGATTGACCTTGATCTGGCCGGGATACTGAAGTTCGTCCTCGATCTTCTTGGCGATCTCTCTCGCCAGCAGGATCAGCCGGTCCTCGGATACCTCCTCGGGCCGGACCATGATGCGGACCTCGCGCCCCGCCTGGATCGCGTAGGCCTTCTCCACGCCGGGGAAGGAGGAGGACAGTTCCTCCAGCCGTTCCAGGCGCTTGATGTAGTACTCTACGTTCTCCTTCCGGGCGCCGGGGCGGGCGGCGGAGATGGCGTCGGCCGCCTGGACCAGACAGGCCACGATAGTTTTTGGCTCCACGTCGCCGTGGTGGGCCTCGATAGCGTGGATGACTGCCTCGCTCTCGTGGTACTTCCGGGCCAGTTCCACGCCCAGCTGGACGTGGGAGCCCTCCACCTCGTGGTCAACGGACTTGCCCAGATCGTGGAGCAGGCCGGCCCGCTTGGCCTCGGCCACGTTGGCGCCCAGTTCGGCGGCCAGCAGGCCGGCCAGGTGGGACACCTCGATGGAGTGGTTCAGCACGTTTTGACCGAAACTGGTGCGATAGTGCTGGCGGCCCAGCAGTTTGATCACCTCTGGGTTCAGGCCGTGGACGTTGGTCTCGAACACGGCGCGTTCGCCCTCGGCGCGGATGGTGGCATCCACCTCCCGCTTGGCCTTCTCCACCATCTCCTCGATGCGGGCGGGATGGATGCGGCCGTCCAGGATGAGTTTTTCCAGGGCCAGCCGGGCGATCTCCCGGCGCACCGGGTCGAAACAGGACACGGTGATGGCCTCCGGGGTATCGTCGATGATCAGGTCCACGCCGGTCATG
The DNA here is from genome assembly GCA_964409665.1 of uncultured Oscillospiraceae bacterium. Taxonomy (GTDB): domain Bacteria; phylum Bacillota; class Clostridia; order Oscillospirales; family Oscillospiraceae; genus Enterenecus. The sequence goes on along the minus strand of CAYPEE010000014.1, from coordinate 9,328 downwards.
GTCTCCAGGGTGCGGATGTTCCGCCCCTCCCGGCCGATGATGCGGCCCTTCATCTCGTCGTTGGGCAGAGGCACCACGGACACGGTGGCCTCGGACACATGGTCGGCGGCGCACCGCTGGATGGCCAGGGCGATCTGCTCCCTGGCGTAGGTATCGGCTTCCTCCTTAAAGCGGGCCTGGATCTCCTTGAGTTTGGTGGCCTCCTCGTGGGTGACCTCGTCGGCCAGCTGGTCGATGAGGTAGCGCTTGGCCTCGTCTACGGTCAGGCCGGAGATGCGCTCCAGCATGGCGAGCTGGTCGTCCCTGATCTTGTCCACTTCCGCCTTCTCCGCGTCCAGGGACGCGATGCGGGCGGTGACGGTCCCCTCTTTGCGCTCCAGATTTTCCAGCTTTCTGTCCAGGTTTTCCTCCTTCTGGCTCAGGCGGTTCTCCTGCCGCTGGATCTCGGCCCGGCGGTCTTTGACCTCCTTGTCGAATTCGCTGCGGGCCTTCAAAATCTCCTCTTTGGCCTCCACGGCGGCCTCGCGCTTCTTGCTCTCGGCGCTCCGTGTGGCCTCGTTAATAATACGCAGGGCCTCCTCCTCGGCGGAGCCGATCTCCCGCTCGGCCGCGGCCTTCCGGCGCCGGTAGCCGACGACCGCGCCCACGATCAAACACACCGCGCCCACCGCGACGGCCACGATGACCAGTACGAACACTGGGATCATTTGAGTTCCACACCTCCTGTTTCATAAAATTTTTAATGGTTTCAAGACAAAATTAAGCGCGATACGCGTCAAAGCGCACCGCGATAATCGAAAAACCGCCCCGTATGGGCGCATGATCCGGGTTTACAATCTATCAGACGGACCGTATAGAAAACGCCCGGAGGCGCTGCAAACTCACATAAAACGGCGGGAAACCCGCGCGGTTTTTCAAAATTACCCATCCTTTATTGTAAAGGCCGGACGCTTTCCTGTCAAGAGGGTTTTCCAACATTATTTTGGGACGGATCGACAAAAACTCCCCCGAACGGGGGGAGTTTTATGGCCGGGCGACGGTAAAGGGGCGTTCCGCCGAGAGGACGAAGGACTTCTCCAGTCCGGCGGTGACGGTGACTGAGCCGTCCTCGGACACCAGGACCGCCTCGAAGTCCCGGCGGGCCCGCCAGAAGTCCAGGGCGGCATCCCGGCCCATGACGAACAGGGCGGTGGAGAGGGCGTCCCCGTAGAGGCCGCTGTCCGCCACCACGGTGACCGAGGCCAGTCCGCTCCGAGCGGGGGCGCCGGTGCGGGGGTCCATAATGTGCCAGTAGCGGACGCCGTCCCGCTCAAAATAGCGCTCGTATCCCCCGGAGGTGATGACCGCCTGGTTCGAGACGGACACCACGCCCAGATAGTTTTCCGCGTCCGCCGGGTCCCGGACGGCCACCCGCCAGTCGGACCCGTCGGGTCTGGAGCCCAGAGTGTGGATATTGCCGCCCAGTTCCAGGAGGGCGCTCTCCACACCCTTCTCCCGCAGCAGGCCGGCCAGTTCGTCCCCGGTCCAGCCCTTGGCCACGGCGCCCAGATCGATCTCCGTCCCCCGGGGCAGGACGGCGGCGCCGTCCTCCAGAGTCACTCTGGTGTAGTCCACGCGTTTCAGCAGGGCGGCCAGGGTGCCGTCATCCGGGACGGTGTAGTTCCCGGTGGTGAAGCCCCAGGCCCTGACCACGGGGTAGATGGTGATGTCCAGCGCGCCGTCCGTCTGCGCGCAGAGTTCCAGGGCTTGCTCCAGCAGCTTCGCGGTGTCGGGAGAGAGGGCGGCGGTCCCCTCCCGGTTGAGGACGGCGATGTCGCTGTCCGGGTCGGTGACGGAGAGGAGGGCGTCCAGTTCCAGCACCCGGTCCCTGGCGGCGTCCAGGGCGTCCGCCTCCCCGCCGTAGAGGGTGAGGGTCATCACCGTGTCCATGGCGGTGAAGGTGTCTTTCACGGGCTCCCGCCGGGGCGTACAGCCGGACGCGCCGAACAGAGCGGCGATCGCCGCGGAAAACGCCAGAAACCGCGTGAACGGGCGGGGGATCGCGCGCCCGTTTTCCGGTTTCGTTTTCATCTCGCCGCCTCGGGGATGGAGTCGTCCTCGTCGATCCACTCCTTCTGCACGTCCACCACCCGGTAGTCGGCGGGAGTGTCCCGCACGACCACGCGGCCGATGCCCGCGTTGATGATGAGCCGGCGGCACATGGAGCAGCAGGTGGAGCCCCGGACCAGCTCCCCGGTGGCGGGATCCTTGCAGGCCAGGTACAGCGTGGCCCCCAGCACCTCCCGCCGGGAGGCGGAGATGATGGCGTTGGCCTCGGCGTGGACGGAGCGGCACAGCTCGTACCGTTCCCCGGAGGGGATCTTCATGGCCTCCCGGGCGCAGTAGCCCAGGTCGCCGCAGTTTTTCCGGCCCCGGGGAGCGCCGTTATAACCGGAGGAGACGATCTCGTCATTCTGGACGATGATGGCCCCGTAGTGCCGGCGCATACAGGTGGAGCGCTCCAGCACGGTGGAGGCGATGTCCAGATAGTAGTTTTCCTTGTCGATGCGGGCCATACCGCCGGCCTCCTTTGCGCGATGTGGCTCAAGTATAGCAGATTTTCCGCCGATGGGCAATGAAAGATTCACATTTTGTTTACGCTTACCCCATTGACGGGGGCAAAATGGAGGCTTAATATAGAGTTATCCTTCAAACGCGTTTCAAAATCGCCCGGTGAGGAGGTGAGCGGCCATGATCCGGAGGGCTTTGGCCCGGATGATGATGGGCCGCTACGGCGGCGACCAGCTGAATATGTTCCTCATCGCGGTCTATGTGATCCTCTATGTCGTCGGTCTGTTCACGCGCTGGAGGATCCTGGAACTCCTCGCCCTGGCGCTGCTGGCCGTGTGCCTGTTCCGCTCCTTCTCCCGGAAGATCGATAAGCGGCGGGCGGAGAACGCGAAATTTCTTCAGTTCACCCGGCCCATCGTCCGGAGGTTCAGTTCCTTCCGCGCCCGGATGGCGGACAAAGACCACCGCTACTTCAAGTGCCCCAACTGCGGCCAGCAGATGCGGGTGCCCCGGGGCGAGGGGCGCATCACCGTCCACTGCCGGGCCTGCGGCGCCACCTTTGAGGAGAAAAGCTGACACGGGAAAGCGATCCCCCGCGGTCTTGGGCCGCGGGGGATCTTTTACTGGTTATTGGGCCGGTTGAGCATCACGCTGTCCCGGCTCATCTTCTGGCGCAGCAGCAGGAAGTTGGGCATACCGCCGGCGGCGCAGGTCTGCCGGGCGATGGTCTCGGCGTAGGGGAAGAGCTGCTGATAGCAGCGGACGTGGAAGTCCTTCTTGTCCTCGTCGCTGACGTAGCCGGTGATCTCGAAGATGCCGGCCAGTTCCAGGGAGATGAAGAACTTGTGGTCGGGGCCGTCGGTCTTGTCCTTGACGCACTGGTAGAGTTTGGCCATACAGCGGGTGCTGTCCTGGTTGTAGTTTACCGAGAAGGAGAAGTTGTTCTCCAGTTGGATCTGGCCGGGCTTGTCCAGCTTGTTGAAGAACTGCAGGTCCTGCAGCTTATAGGAGAGCATATTGAGTTCCGCCATGGGGGACACCTCCGTCAATCAAATTCCAGTGCCCCCATTGTAGCACAGCGGCCCGAAAACTACAAGTCCCCGCAAAAATGTTTACAAATCCCTCCGGACCGGGGACGTCCCGGCCCGGCGGGAAGCCCTGAACGGTCCTCCGGGAGGAGACCGGGTCAGAGTTTGTTCAGGGCGCAGTCGCCGCTGGCGGTGCGGATGCGGTAGACCGGCCCGCCGCCGTTGACGTCGAAGGAGATATGGCGGCCCTCCAGATGGCCGGGCGCGAAGCCGGAGGACAGCTCGCCGCTGGAGGTCTGAAAGTCCACGGAGAAGGGGCCGCCGCCGGGGAGGTTGACTTCCACGTCCCCCGAGCGGGTGGTCACGTTCAGGGCGGCGGGCAGGGCCTCCAGTTCCAGTTCTACATCGCCGCTGATGGCCGCGCAGTTCACGGCGCCCTCCGAGTTTGCGCGGATCCGCAGGTCGCCGCTGGTGGAGGACAGGTCCAGAGAGCCGTAGCCGCCGCCCAGTTCCATGTCCCCGGAGACAGAGCGGCAGTGGGCCTCGTCCGCGTCTCCGCGCCACTCCACGTCGCCGTTGACGGTGCTGATGTTCAGCAGGCCGCAGCGCCTCACCGACGCCTCCACGTCGCCGCTGACGGTGCGGAGGTCCACGCTGTCCGCCTGGCCGGCGGTCAGATCCACGTCGCCATTCACCGAGTTGACGGCGAGGCGGCCGCAGCGATCCAGTTTGGCGTCAACATCGCCGCAGGCGGTGCGCAGTTCCAGCGCGTCCACCGGCTCCGACAGAGCGGCCGAAAGCGCCCCGTTGGAGGTGGAGAAACGGAGGGAGGACCAGGGACGGAGGGGGAGGGTCAGCTCCACGTCGGCCAGGGACATCCCCCGGCGGAGAAAGAAACCCTTGCTGGCCGTGTCCCTCTGGCGGATGGTGAGGGCGCCGCCCTCCGCCCGGACGTCCAAATCGTCCAGACTGCCGCCGATGACCACGTCCCCCTCTGGGGTGTCGTCCGTGCGGACGGTGACGTCGCCCCCCACCTCCACGTCGATGGAGGTAATGAGGACGCCGTCGGACCCGGCGGGCGTGAGGACCAGCTCATGGGGAGTGGGGGCATCTGGTCCGGGGGATTTGGGCGGCGGAGGCGGCGGAGGCGGGGCGCCCGGGCCGTGAGGTCCGGGGACCACGGGGGGCTTGGGAGGCTTGGGGGGCTTGCCGTCGTTGACCGTGATGTGTATATTGCCGTTGGGGGAGGTGTAGGTGTAGCTGCCGCCCTTTTTCATGTGGTCTGTGACGTCCCTGACAGCATCCTTGGCCTGCCGGGTGACCTCCCTGGCGGAGTCTACCGCATCCCGGACGACACCGTCCACGTCCACGGCGTTGACGGCGCCCTGGGCGGCCTTGAGCGCGTCCCGCACGATGTCCCCAATGTTTTTCAGCATCTTCTCAAAGTCGCCGGAATCAGGTTCTGGATCGGGCTCCGGCCCGGGGAGGGGCTGGCCGGGCTCCAGGCTGTTGAGGTAGTCCACCAGTTCGGCGGTGTCCCCCAGGTCGTCCAGGGCGGACTGATAGGCGGCCTCCCCGTCCATGCCGGCGGCGGTCCTGTCAGAGTAGCGGGCGTACAGGTTGTCGGACAGTTCCTCGACGAGTTCCGACTTGGCGGGGGTGTCCGGCGCGCCGGTGAGCTGTTCCCGGATGGCGGCGGCCAGTTTTTCTTTTACGTTTTCCATGATTCAGACCTCCTTTTCACAGTTGCAGATGAGGGCGTCCAGCAGGGCGCGGGTGTTGACCCACTCCCGCCGGCCCTCCTCGCAGACCTTGCGGCCCGCTTCGGTGATGGCGTAGTACCGGCGGCGGGCGCCGGGGCCGTCGTCCCCCCAGTAGGAGGTGATGAGCCCTCCCTGTTCTAACCGCCTGAAGGCGGTGTAGAGGGTGGCCTCCTTCAGGCCGTAGGCCCCGCCGGTCAGTTCCAGAATTTTTTTGTTGATCTCATAACCGTAGTTGTCCCCGCGCAGTAATTGTGCTAAAATGATGGTGTCGGTGTGGCCGCGCAGGATGTCCGCAGAGATGGACATGGGCATTCTCCTTTCTTCGCAGAGGGGAGGGGTGGCTGTGTGCGGAGATACATCATGTACTGAGGTATCTTGTGAGGCTAATATACCACGAGATATTTCGCCTGTCAAGGTATTTCTGCAAAATATTTTAAAAATTTTCTGGGCACACTCTGTCCAGACGGAAAGGAAGAAAGAACGATGAGCGATTGCACCCGCGACTGCTCCTCCTGCGGGGAGAACTGTCCCGGCCGGGAGGGGAGCCCTCAGGACTTCCGCAAGCCCTGTCACGAGCTGTCCCACATCAAAAAGGTCATCGCCGTCATCAGCGGCAAGGGGGGCGTGGGCAAGTCCGCCGTCACCTGTTCTCTGGCCGCGGCCATGGCGAAGCGGGGCAAAAAGGTGGGCATCCTGGACGCGGACATCACCGGCCCGTCCGTGCCCCGGGCCTTCGGCATCGCCCAGCGGGCCGAGGGCAGCGAACTGGGGCTGTATCCCGCCGTCACCGAGGGGGGCATCGAGATCATGAGCCTGAACCTGCTGATGGAGCGGGAGACCGACCCGGTGGTGTGGCGGGGACCCGTCATCGCCGGGGCGGTGGAGCAGTTCTGGACCGACGTGATCTGGGGGGATCTGGACTATCTGTTCGTGGATATGCCCCCGGGGACCGGCGACGTCCCCCTGACCGTGTTCCAGTCCCTGCCGGTGGACGGGGCCATTGTGGTCACCGCCCCCCAGACCCTGGTGGGGATGATCGTCACCAAGGCGGTGCGGATGGCGGAGATGATGGAGGTGCCCGTGCTGGGTCTGGTGGAGAATTACAGCTATTTCAAGTGCCCCGGCTGCGGGGAGGAATACCCCGTGTTCGGGGAGAGTACGATCGAGACGCTGGGGGCGCACCTGTCCCTGCCGGTGCTGGCCAGGCTGCCCATTCAGCCCGAACTGGCCCGGGCGGTGGACAGCGGAAAGCTGGAAGCGTTCCGGCCCAATCCCATGGAAGAAGTGGCCGCCAGACTGGACGGCGAGTGAGCGAACGTGCGGGCGGCGGTCCGGAGGAAAACTCCGGGCCGCCGCCGTTTTGCTGTTGCGCGGCGGTGTGAAATCTGTTACAATATATAAGATTCGACAGGATTCGACCGTCGGAGGCGGATGGGCCGTCCCTCCGGCAGGTTTTACCGGGGAAGGGACGGCGAAATCCGCACAGCATAGGAATGATAGAGAGAATGGGAGGTGGAGCCGGTGGAGCCGAGGGACCTGGACCGGGGCGCGGCCCGGACGGCGGGACTGCTGCGGGTGCAGCTGGCCCAGATGACGGCGGCCAGCCAGCTGCTGGAGCAGACCGCCACCGACGGGAGGAGCCGGGAACAGCTGGCGGCGCTGAACCAGAGCATCTGCCGGATGCTGCGCATTGTGGGGCGGATGGAACTGACCTGCCGTCTGGGGGCGGACGCCCCCCGGCTGGAGTTGGCGCTGGTGGATCTGGCGGGTCTGGTGCGCGAACTGGGCGATGAGATGACGGCCCTGCTGGCGGGGGCCGGCGTGGAATTGACCGTCCGCTGCCCGGAGCGGATGAGCGCCTTTGTGGACGCGGAACTCATCCGCCAGATGCTGCTGGAACTTACGTCCAACGGGGCCAGGGCCGGCGGACGGGTGAGCGTCACGCTGGCGAAAAAGGGGGACGAGGCCTCCCTCACGGTGCAGGACGACGGGCCCGGCGTGCCGCCGGAAAAACTGGAGGCCCTGTTCTCCGGCGGGGGGGCGCAGGCCCCCGACTGGCGGAGGAGCGGAAACGGCGTGGCCATCGCCCGGCGGATCGCCGCCCTTCACGGGGGACGGCTCATGGCGGACGCGGTCCCCGGCAAGGGGCTGAACATGGTGGTCACCATTCCCCTGGGACTGGACCGGGCCCCGGACCTGCTGGAGAGCCCGCCCGTAAAATGGGACGGGGGCGGTTTCAGCCAGGCGCTGGTGAGCCTGAGCGATCTGCTGCCCGCGGGGCTCTTCGCCCCGGGAAGGACGGAATAGGCGTATGAGGGCGCGGCGGGGTTTTACCCGCCGCGCCCGTGTTTGCTGTGTTGGGCGCGGCCCTTGGGCTTGAGTCGGCCCCCCCCGCCCGCACCACCCCAGGGGGCTGGTCGAACAGATGGGTGTAGATGCGCTGGGTGGTGTTGGGGCTGCTGTGGCCCATGGCCCGGCTGATCTGGTACATGGGGACCCGCGCGTTATTGGCGATGGAGGCGAAGGTGTGCCGCAGGCCGTGGAAGGTGATGGGGGGCAGTTCTCTGGCCGTGAGCAGGGCGGTCAGCGAATGGGACATGAGATTGGGGTGCCAGGGGCGGTTCAGGTCGTCCAGCACCAGAAAATCGTCCGGTCCGCAGGGGATGCCGGCCAGAGCCCGCCCGTCGGCCAGACGGCGGAGCAGGGCCATCAGGTCGTCCAGGGCCTGGATGGACAGGGTGCGGCAGCTGTCGGAGGTCTTGGGGGCCTTCTCCACGATGCGGGAGCCCACCGTGGTGCGTACCCGGCGGACGGACAGCAGTCCGGTCTGCAGATCCACGTCCCGCCAGCGGAGGCCCAGGATCTCGCTCCGCCGCAGCCCCAGATAGCAGGCCAGCTTCACCGGAAGTTCCAGCGCCTGGCCGGTTACCTCGTCCAGCAGGCGCTTCAGCTGAGCGGGGGTGTAGTACCGGATATTGGCGGAGGTGGGGCGGGGCGGCGTGACCCGCTGCGTGGGGTTGTCGGGGATGATCCCCCTCTGAAAGGCCGCCTTCAGGGCGGTATGGAGCAACACATGGTGCTTGCGCACGGTGTTGGGGGACAGGCCCCGGTCCGTTTCCAGCCACTGGTAGTAGCCCCGAAGCAAATCGGGGGTCAATTTAGACAGGGGCACTTCCCCCAGAGCGGGTACCAGGTGGTTTTGAATGATGCCGTTGTAGCCGTTGATGGTGGTGTCCGCCCGGTAGGGCTCCACCTCGCTGGTCATCCAGATATCCAGCCAGCGCCCCAGCGTCGTCCGGCTGTCCGTCTGGGCGGCGGCGGAACGGACCGGAAAGCCTACGGTCACTTTGGGCCGGAGTTTGGCGGCGACGGGGCGCAGGGTGATGCGGGCGGGATGATTGACAGACGTGTGAGGCATAGAGAACACTCCTTCATTTGTATTTTGGGCGGCGATGGACCCGCTCAAGTCCGCGGGAGGGGGAGCGCCGGAGGTCAGCCTCGCCCGCTGGGTTTACCATGTTATATGTTCCCGCGGCAAAAGGGAAGGGGAGCGGCCCTTTTTCCTTGACTTTTTCCGGCCGAGGCAATACAATATAGGCCGGCGCACCCGGAAAGGGGGCGTCCGCCATAGTTTGGGAAAAATATCATTCTTATATTCAAAGGATGGAGAGATCATGGCACAGGAGAAAAACAAGCAGGTCACCCGGATCACCGATATGGACGTGGACTTCGCCCAGTGGTACACCGACGTGTGCACCAAGGCGGAACTGATCGACTACTCCTCTATCAAGGGTATGTTCGTCTACCGGCCCTACGGCTACGCCATCTGGGAGAACATTCAGAGCCAGCTGGACGCCGAGTTCAAAAAACTGGGCCACCAGAACGTGTATCTGCCCATGCTCATCCCGGAGAGCCTGCTCCAGAAGGAGAAGGACCATGTAGAGGGGTTCGCCCCCGAGTGCGCATGGGTCACCATGGGCGGCTCCG
>CAYPEE010000013.1:0-19092 GCA_964409665.1 uncultured Oscillospiraceae bacterium | reverse complement strand
ATGCGGTACTTGGCCATGAGTTCGTCAGCCTCGGCCAGGGTGTGCCCCGGGCCCAGCCAGAAGGGGTCGGTGATGACGCCGTTCTCGCTGCGCTTCACCATGTCCACCTGCTCGGCCTGCTGGCCGATGGACATATTCTTGTGGATGATGCCGATGCCGCCCTCTCTCGCCAGGGCGATGGCCATCCGGGACTCTGTGACCGTGTCCATGGCGGCGCTCATCACCGGAATGTTCAGGGTGATCTTTTTGGTGAGGCGGGTGTGCAGGTCCACATCGGCGGGCAGCACGCTGCTCTCAGCGGGGATCAGCAGCACGTCGTCGAAGGTGAGGCCGGTCTTGACGAACTTTTCGTTTTGCTCAAATTGGGCCATATTCCACTCCTCCAATTCCAATGTTTTGAAATATTTTATGCTATCGGTGTCCGGCTGTCAAGGACAACCCACGGCGATATCGTTTTTCGGCACTTTTGCCCATGAGAAGGCCGGCAAAAGGTCTTTCGGTTCGACACTTTTCGGCTTCTCCAGCAGCCCGGCGTACCACCCCAGCAGGCCGGTGAGCTCCTCCGGCGCGTATCTGGTCCGAAGCGTCCCCATGTCCAGATCCCTGTCCCGTTTGGACAGCCGGCGGCCCGCCTGATCCGCCAAAAGCGGCAGATGGCAGTACTCCGGCGGCTCATGTCCCAGCGTCCGGCAGAGCCACGCCTGCCTGGGCGCGGAGGGCAGCAGGTCCCTCCCCCGGACCACGCGGGTTACCCCCATGAGGACGTCGTCCACCGCCGCCGCCAGCTGATAGGCCCATACCCCGTCCGACCGGCGGACGATAAAGTCCCCGCAGTCCCGGCGCAGATTCTGCGTGTAGAGACCGTAGTGTCCGTCGTTGACGGACAAAGTTGCGTCCGGTACGCGCACCCGCCAGGCGGGCCTGCGGCCCGCCCGCTCAAAGGCCAGCCGCTCCTCCCCGGTCAGATTGGCGCACTTCCCGGAGTACACCGGCTCCCCCTCCCCGCCGTGGGGGGCGGAGGCGGCCAGCCGCTCCGCCCTCGTGCAATAGCAGGGGTAGACCAGCCCCATCTCGTTCAGCTTTTCAAAGGCGGCCGCGTAATACCCGGAGCGCCGGGACTGACACCAATCCGGCTCCAGTCCGCCCTCGTCCCAGTCCAGGCCCAGCCAGCGGAGGTCGTCGATGATCTGGGCCGCCCTGCCCCTGTCGCACCGGTCCGGGTCCAGATCCTCGATGCGGAGGATCAGCCTTCCCCCGGCGCTCCGCGCGTCCAGCCAGGCCAGCAAGGCGGCCAACAGATTGCCCAGGTGCATCCGCCCGCTGGGGCTGGGGGCGAAACGTCCGACCACTTCCACCGTCCTGTCCTCCTTCCTCTGAGAACCGAAGACCCCCGGCCTGATCTGCGGGCCGGGGGTCAATGTACGCGCTTTGAGATCGGTATGCACAGGCATCCCCCGCCGTCCGGGCGGACCAATGCCGGTTCCTATCTCTTATTGAAGATGCGGAAAATATCGTCGAAGGGATCGCTCTCCGGAGGTTCCGGGGCGGCGGGCTCCGGCGCGGCGGGCATGGGGGCCGCCGGAGCGGCCGCGGCGGGCTTGGCGGGGACGGGTTCCTCCTTGCCGGCGGGGACGGGATTTGCCACATCGCCAAAGCCGGTGGCGATGACGGTGACCCGCAGCTCGTCCTCCATCGTCTCGTCAAAGGCGGTGCCCATCATAAACAGGGCGTCGGGATCGGCCACCTCCTTGACCATGTCGGCGGCCATCTCCACCTCGTCCAGACCCATGTCCAGCGGGCCGGTGATGTTGACGATGATGCCCTTGGCGCCCTGGATGGAGGTCTCCAGCAGGGGGCTGTTGATGGCGATGCGGGTGGCCTCCTCCGCCTTGTTCTTGCCGGCGGCGCGGCCCACGCCCATGTGTGCCAGGCCCGCGTCCTTCATGACGGCGGTCACGTCGGCAAAGTCCAGGTTGATCAGGCCGGTGGTGGTGATCAGATCGGAGATGGACTGCACCGCCTGGCGCAACACATCGTCCGCGATGGCGAAGGCGTTGGCAAAGGTGATCTTCTCGTCTGTGGCGTACTGGAGCCGATCGTTTGGGATGATGACCAGGGAATCCACCTTCTGGCGGAGTTCCTCGATGCCCCTCTCCGCCTGCTCCATGCGGCGGCGGCCCTCAAACTTAAAGGGCTTGGTGACCACGCCCACGGTGAGGATGCCCCGTTCCTTGGCGATCTCGGCCACCACCGGGGCCGCGCCGGTGCCGGTGCCGCCGCCCATACCGGCGGTGACAAAAACCATGTCGGTGCCGTCCAGCAGGGCGCTGATCTGGTCCTTGCTCTCCTTGGCGGACTCGCGACCCACCTCCGGGTTGGCGCCCGCGCCCTTGCCGCCGGTGAGTTTTTCACCGATGGCCAGTTTCTGGGTGGCCTCAGACGCGTTGAGGCACTGCTTATCGGTATTGACCGCGATAAAATCCACGCCCTGCATTCCGGCGCGGACCATGCGGTTGACCACGTTGGTGCCGCCGCCGCCTACGCCGATAACCTTCAAAACGTCCACATGATCCACGCCGGCGTCCATCGTAAATGCCATGCCCATGCCCTCCTGTAAGTTCGTATGTGAAAACAAGCGATAGTCGTCCGCCCGATGATACTCAGCTATATCTTGTACTATTGTAGTCTTTTTTCCGCGCGCGGTCAATAGATATTTCAGTTTTTTTGAAATTAAAAATCTGCCGGCCTCCGGTTTCGGGGCGCCGGCAGATCTATCTGTCCCGGATGAAATGCACCCTGCCCTCCTCGATGGTCAGATCCAGCGTACCCGGAACGTCCTTGGGCATCTGGTCGCTGGCCAGCGCAGCGTTCAGCAGGCGCAGATCATAGCCGTAATCGCCGCCCCTGGGGAAACGGATGTGATAGATGCCCCGCTCCGCCCCGATGTAGGCGGCGGGGGTGCAGTCGATGGAGGCGTATTCGGACAGTGAGCCGTTCTCCCCTATGGCGGCCATCAGCTCCAGCACATAGCGGAGCGTGGCCTCCTGCTCCCCGCTCACCTGGATGGAGGTCCCGGGCACGGGGGCCAGGGCCGTCAGCCCGATGATGGCCGTCACCGGCTCCCCGGTCTCCCGCTCCAGCAGCTTGCCCTGGGCGGAGATGAGCCAGCGGCCCTCCCCGGTGTCCACGCTGGCCGCCGCCGTCCGCTCCGTGACCACCAGCACGACCCGGTCCGGCAGGGCCCGCCGGGGCACCACGCCCTCCACATAGGGCAGTTTGGACAGGATATTGCTGGCGATGCGGCTCCTGGGCAGGGTCACCAGGTTGTCCCCCATCCGGATGCCGGAGGCGTCGATGATCTCCTGGGCGGAGTAGCGCTGGTTGCCCTCCACCTCGATATGGTTCACCCGGAAGAATACCACACAGGCCACCGCCACCGCCGCGATCACCGCGATCGCGGACAGCAGCTTGGACAGCGGTCCGAACCGGCTCCGTCGGCTCCGATAGGGCCGGTGTCTCCGTTGACGTGGGGCTGCCATGGTATCTCCCTCCTCTCTCTCTGGCGTGTCCGGCCGGGGCCTGTCGGCAGATCCGCAAATTGATCTATTCCTCCCGGCGGACGGCGTCGCCTCCCAGGGAGGAGAGCATGACCTCCAGGTTCTCATACCCCCGGTCGATGTGTCTCAGGCCCCTCAGGGCGGTGACCCCCTCCGCGCCCATGGCGGCGGCGGCCAGAGCCCCCCCGCCCCGGAGATCGGGGGCCTCCACATTGGCGCCGTGGAGCCGTTCCACGCCCCGGATCAGGGCCACCCGGCCCTCGGTGGTGATGTCCGCTCCCATCCTCCGGAGCTCGGAGACATGGCGGTAGCGGCTGTCGAACATGGTCTCCACAAAGAGGGTGCAGCCCTCCGACGCGGCCAGGGCCGCCATCACCGGGGCCTGGGCGTCGGTGGGAAAGCCGGGATAGGGCGCGGTGCGCACCGTGGGCACCCCCCGGAGAGGCTTCGACCGGTCCCGGCGGAGTTCCACATATTCCAGACGACTGACAATGCGGCACCCCGCCTGGGAGAGCACCGACAGCACGGTGGACAGGTGCCGCCAGTCCACCCCCCGGAGCGCCACCCGGCCGCCGGCGGCGGCCGCCGCGGACAGCAGCGTGGCCGCCACGATGCGGTCCCCCATGACAGTGAACTCCCCGCCGTGGAGGGGCCGGCCGCCCTCTATGGTGACGGCGGAGCCCCCCGCCCCCCGGACGCTGGCCCCAAGGGCGTTCAAAAAACACTGCAGATCGTAGATCTCCGGCTCGCGGGCGGCGTTGACGACGGTGGTGGTCCCCGTACCGCCCACGGCGCACAGTATGGCGTTTTCGGTGGCGCCCACGCTGGGAATGGACAGGTGCACCTCCCCGCCCCGGGGCCTCCCCTGGCAGTGGATGCCGCGGTCCTCCGTCACCTGGCACCCCAGGGCCCGGATGGCGGCCAGATGCAGATCGACGGGCCGGGGGCCCAGTTCGCACCCGCCGGGATAGGTCATGTGGGCCTCCCCGGTGCGGGCCAGCAGCGGTCCCAGAAAAATGATGGAGGAGCGCATGGAGCGCATCTGCGCCTCCGGCACGGCGCTGCCCGCCGCCCCCGTGGAGTCCACAAAGAGGTCCCGGCCCTCCCGTCCGGTCTCACAGCCCAGGTGCCGCAGGATGTCCAGGGCGGCGTCCACATCGGTGAGATCGGGGCAGTTGTGGAGGGTCACCGGGCCGCCCGCCAGCAGGCAGGCCGCCAGGATGGGCAGTACGCTGTTTTTGGCCCCGTGGACGGTGAGCTCTCCCTCCAGGGGTACGCCGCCCCGGATATACATTACGCTCATGGCAAAGCCTCCCCATAGGAATGGATTTCCATCCATCCTATGCGGAAGCATACCGGGTTGATATTATATCCGAAATGATCCAAAGCTGCAAGCCCCTATGACGCGGCCGGCCGCTTTGTTTACAATCATTTCAAAATCTTGATCAATTCGCGGTAGATCTCCTCGGCGGCATGGGGGGCGGCCAGTTCCTTCATGGCCCGGCCCATGGCCGCCCGGCGGGCGCCGTCGGCCAGCAGTTCGATGGCGGTGTCGTAGAGTTGCTCGCCGGTGCAGTCCGCCTCCTCGATGAGCACCGCGCCGCCCCGGTCCGCCATGACCTTGGCGTTCTTGTACTGGTGGTTGGCGGCCACATAGGGGGAGGGCACCAAGATGGCCGGCTTGCCCAGCGCGGTGAGTTCTCCCAGGGTGGACGCGCCCGCCCGGCAGATGACCAGATCGGCGGCGGCCATGACCCTCGGCATATCGTCGATGTAGGCCCGGACCTCCCGGTCGCTCACCCGGATGCCCCGGCGCTCCAGTTCGCCGGGCATATCGTCGATATCCCGGCCGGCGGCGTGGATATAGTGGAACCGGCGGCCCTCGCTGTCCCACTTCTGGAACAGGTCCACGGTGCGCTCGCTCATGTGGCCGGCGCCCTGGGAACCCCAGAAGGAGATGACCAGCGGCTGTGTGTCCGCGATATCCAGTTCTAGCCGGGCCTGCTGCCGGGTGAGGGAGAAGAACTCCTCCCGCACCGGCGTGCCGGTGACGGCCACCCGCTTGGCTATCCCCTCATAATAGGCGGCCGCCTCCGGAAAGCCCACGGCCACCAGATCCACCTTGTCCGCCAGGGCGCGGGTGGTGAGGCCGGGGTACACGTTGGACTCATGGATGGCGGTGGGGATATGCCGCCGGGCGGCCTCCCGCACGGCGGGAAAGGAGGCGTAGCCCCCGGTGCCCACCACCAGGTCGGGCCGAAATTCTCTGATGATACAGGCCGCCTCGTGCTGCCCCATGGGGACCATGACGGCGCTGCGCAGGTCGTGCCTGAGGACCTTCCAGCTGAAGCCCCGCTCAAAGGTAGACACCTTGACCGTGCGGATGGGATAGCCCGCCTGCTCCACCAGGCGCCGCTCCATCCCCCGCTCCGCGCCCACGAACAGGATCTCACAGCCGGGGTGGCGATGCTCGAACTGTCTCGCCACGGCCAGCGCCGGGTTCACATGGCCCGCCGACCCGCCGCAGGTAAATATGACTCGCATACCGTCCTCTCCCCTACTCCACTTTGGGCGCGGTGATCTGGCGGGATACGCTCAGCACGATGCCCATCTCCACCAGCTGGATCACCAGCGCCGTGCCGCCGTAGCTGAAGAAGGGCAGCGAGATGCCGGTGGGGGGAAGGACGCCGATGACCACGCCGATGTTGAAAAAGGTCTGGGCCGCCAGCAGCGTGATGATGCCCACGATGAGCAGGGTGCCGAACCGGTCCCTGGCGTGGATGGCCAGCCAGTAGCCCCGGATGATGAGCAGCGCGAACAGGGCGATGATGATACACGCCCCGATAAGGCCCAGTTCCTCGCAGGCGATGGCAAAAATGTAGTCGTTCTGCATCTCCGGCAGGAACAGGTACTTCTGGATGCTGTTGCCCAGCCCCTTGCCCAGCAGACCGCCGGAGCCGACGGCGATCCGGGACTGCCATGGCTGATAGCCGCCGTGCTGCAGATCGCTGGCGGGGTCCCGCCAGATGTTGATTCGGGCGGTCATATACTGGGTCTGGGTGATGAGAAATACCAGCGCCCCGCCCACCAGGGCGCCCGCCGCCGCGAACCAGCCCAAGCCGACGCCGGACACCAGCAGCACCGACGCCGCCCCCACTAAAATCAGGATCATAGCCGACATATGGGGCTCCAAATACAGCAGGACAAGAATGATGAGCAGGATCACCCCGTAGGGTATCAGCTCCAGAAGGCCGATCTTATCCAAAAACGCGCCGATCCGGCCGGTGAGGGAGCGTCTGTTCCACTTTTTGGGGGCCGCCCGCAGCCCGTCGTTTCGCTTGGACAGGCGGGCGGCGAAGAACATGATCACGGCGATCTTGGCGATCTCCGAGGGCTGGAAGGAAAAGCCGAGCCACAGCCACCGGCGGGCGCCGTTCGCCCCCCGGCCCAGAGGGGTGAAGATCAGCAGCAGCAGCGCCACCGCGCCGATCAGGACGGGCACCGACAGCAGGCGGAGCCACTGGTAGTCCGCCCGGGAGACGAGGTACATGAGGATCACGCCCGCCACGGCGAAACCGGCCTGGCGGATAAAGTAATAATAGGGGTCGCCGCCGGTGTCCACGCCGGGGTACTGGTTGTACATGGCCACGGCAAAGGAGGCGGACAGCAGCACGATAAGGCCCACCGCCGTCAGCAGCAGCACCAGCGCCAGAAAAACCAGGTCCATGGGACCCCGGGCCAGCTGCTGCTCAGTGGTCAGATCCCGGCGGGCTTTTCTGCGAAAGGCCATATCCTGTCTCTCTCCTCTCCGTTCGGGTTTTTCTCAGGTCAGACGGCGTACCGGTACATCACGCCCACGAACGCCAGCAGGCAAAACGCCACGGTGATGCCGGTAAAGGTGAGGACGATGCGCACCTCGCTCCAGCCGCCCAGTTCCAGGTGGTGGTGGAGGGGGGCCATGCGGAAGATCCGTTTGCCGTGGGTGACCTTGAAGTAGATCACCTGGATAATGTCGCTCAAGGTCTCCGCGATATAGACGATGCCCACGGGGACAAGCACCAGGGGCGCGTCCAGGGCGAAAGCCAGGCCGCACACCGCGCCCCCAAGGAACAGGGAGCCGGTGTCCCCCATGAACACCTTGGCCGGGTGAAAGTTATACACCAGAAAGCCCAAAATGGCCCCCGCCAGCGCCCCGGCGAAGATGCCCGCGGGGCCCCGGTCCCACCAGACGGACAGCACGGCGAAGAACACCATCACCGCCAGAGTCACCGAACCCGCCAGACCGTCCAGCCCGTCGGTGAGGTTCACCGCGTTGACGCAGCCCACGATGACAAAGGCGGAAAAAGTGAGGTACACCGGCCAGGGCAGGGGCAGGGACAAGTTCAAAAAGGGGACGTACAGGTTGGGGGAAAGTCCTCCCACCCGGCGCAGCAGAGCAAGGAAGGCGATGGCGGCGGCCAGTTCCAGCAGCAGGCGCAGACCGGCGGAAATGCCGTCGTTGCGGCGGCGCTTCACCTTGGCGAAGTCGTCGGCAAAGCCGATGCAGCCGAAGATGCAGGAGAAAACCAGCACCATCAGGGCCGTCCAGTCGCCATGCGCCATATCCTCCCAGCCGAAGACGGCCACGGCCGCAGCGCAGGCGGCGATGAACATCAGCCCGCCCATGGTGGGGGTGCCCTCTTTGGACTTGTGCCAGTTGGGGCCGATCTCCTTGATGGACTGCCCCGCGTGAAGGGCCCGCAGAGCAGGGATCAGGAACCGCCCCAGCACCAGCGAGATGACGAACGCGACGACCGCCGCAAACAATATCCTCATGTCGAACCTTCACAGCCTTCCTTCGTATTTCTCTCTCAAACGCTTTGGCACGGTCACGCGATGGAACCGGCGGCCGCGGGGGCGGCCTCTCCGGACAGGGCGGCCGCGGCCTCCTCCAGCGGGACGCGCAGGGCCAGCGCCCCGGCCAGGGCGGCCAGATGGTCGTACAGCCGGGGCTCCCGGCCGCAGGGCGCCCGCACCCGCGTCAGTTCCCCGTCGGTCAGGGCCTCGAACTCCAGCCGTCCGCCCCGGAGCCGGACGTTTTTGGCGGTGAGGTCGGCCTGGGGCCGCCCGTCGGAATAGGCGAACACCGCCCCCGGCATGGCGGCGGCCAGCCGCCGCCCCTCCGGATCGTCCAGTCCCACCACGATCACGTCCGTGTGGCGGGCCAGCTGCCACCGGGCGGCGGCGCAGGCGGACAGCCCCCGCGAAGCGGGCAGGTCGTAGTTCTCCACCACCACCGCCCTCCACTCCCGCTGGGAGCGGGCGGCCTGATAGGGGGTCATCTTCACCACCGGCAGCCCGGTGAGCCGCTGGAGCAGTCCGGCGGTCTGCGTCTCTCCGGCGCCCACCACCGCCACGGGCATATCGTTATTCTGTTGGGATCGGGATGCCTGAAGTATCATCGTTGTCCTCCATATTGTAGTCCACCACGCTGTTGGCGAACTGGACGCTGACGATGGCGCCGGGGGCCACGGCCTCTCCCGGCGCGATGGACTGGGAGATGGCCTTCACCGAGGAATCGGTGTAGTCCACCGCGCCGGAGGCCCGCATGAGCAGGCCCGCGTCCTCCAACCTGGTCTTGGCCTCGGCGGGGGTCAGACCGACGACGCCGGGCGTCTCCACCTGTTCCGGCGGGGCCTCGTCCCCCAGATAGAGCACGATGGTGGAGCCCCCCGGGACGGACACGCCGGCGGCGGGCACCTGCCTCACCACGGTCTGGCCGGTCCCCACAGTGCGGAACCCCAGGCCCTGGCCCTGGAGACGGCCGATGGCCACCGTCAGCTCCAGACCGGTGACGCTGCGGAGCGTCACGTCGGCGCTGGACAGTTCGTCGGCGCTGTACTGTCTCTCTATGCCCATATAGTCCAGGATGCTGGCGATCAGCTTGCCCGCCATAGGGGCGGTGAGGTTGCCGCCGCTGATGTAGGTGCCGTTGGCGGTGTAATTGGAGCCGGGCGAGGAGCGTTTCGGGGAGTCATAGGCCAGCAGCACCAGCACCTTGGGGTCGTCCGCGGGGGCGTAGCCCATGAAGGAGCAGATCACGTCGTCGGTGTCCTCGTCCCGTTTCTCCGAGGTGCCCGTCTTGCCGGCGATGCGGTAGCCCGCCTGGTAGGCGTTGTGGCCGGAGCCCTTGTTGACCACGTACTCCAGGATGCCCCGCACGGTGTCAGAGGTGGACTCGCTGATGACCTGGCGGACCTCGGTGGGATCATGGTAGTAGACGGTGCCGCCCTCGTCGTCCCGGATGGACTGGACCACATAGGGCTCCATCAGATGGCCGCCGTTGATGACGGAGGCGAAGGCCGCGATGTGCTGGATGGGGGTGGTCTTAAAGGTCTGGCCGAAGGAATACACCGCCAGGGAGGACTGGCCGTAGGGCCCGGTGAACGTGTCCCGGTCCAGGATGATGTTGGTCCCCTCCCCCGCCAGGTCGATGCCCGTGGAGCCCGTGTAGCCGTAGTCCTCCAGATAGTCGTAGAACGTGGCGGCGCCGATCTTGAAGGCGATCTGCATCAGCGCCACGTTGCAGGAGTTGGCCACCGCCTGGGTGAGGGTCTGGTCGCCGTGGCCGGAGTGAACATGGCAGTGAATGGGCTTGGGATAGCCCTCGATCTTCAGAGAGCCGCCGCAGTAGAAGTGGTCGTCCAGAGAGATGACCCCCTGCTCCAGGGCCATGGCCACCGTCAGCGGCTTGAAGGTGGAGCCGGGCTCATAGCCGTCGGACAGGGCCTTGTTGTGCATCTGGGTCTCATACGCGGCGGTGTACGCCTGGCCGTACTCCTCGCTGTCGGCGCCGTACTGCTCCTCCACCGCGGACAGTTCCTCCGACAGATCCTGGTCGATGATCCGGTCGTAGTCGTTGGGGTCAAACTCCGGGGCGGAGGCCATCCCCAGCACCGCGCCGGTCTGGGGATCGATGGCGATGGCGAAGCCGCCCTTCTGCACGTCGTAGGTCTGGATGCCCTCCGCCAGAGTCTGCTCCAGCAGGGACTGGACGCGCTCGTCCACGGTGAGGGTCAGGTCGTAGCCGTTCTCGGCGTCGAAATACATCTCATAGCCGGACATCATCTCCTGCTGGGCGCCGTTTTTGGAGTACACCTGGCGGCCCAGTTCGCCGGAGAGCGCGTCCTCGTAGATGGCCTCGATGCCCATGGCGCCCACCTTCTGGCCGCCGCTGTTCTCATTCTCGGCCATATACCCCAGCAGGTGAGACCCCACGGAGGAGAAGGGATAGTACCGCTTGCTGGAATCCACCAGATACAGGGAGTTGGCCAGTCTTTGCTCCTTGACGAACTGCCGCACCCGCTCCGCCTGCTCCTCCTCCAGCTCGGTGGCCAGCCGCTCGTAGGCGGACTTGGTGTTCTCGATGCGCGTCCACAGCCGCTCCTCGTCCATGCCCAGGTTGTTCACCAGCCAATCGACGATGGCGGCGCGCTTGGCCTGGACGGCGGCGTTGTAGGCGTCCTCTTTGAAGTTCCCCTCGCCGTCCTGGAAGTCCTTACTGTCCCGGTTGACCAGGGCGACCACGTCTTTGGGGGACAGGATCAACTGGTACACCGTGGCGGACATGGCCATGGCGCGGCCCTGGCTGTCGTATATGGTGCCCCGATTGGCCGGGATGGCCACGCTCTGGGTCTGTTGATTGGCGGCCCGCTGCTTCCAGTCGTCGTACTGGAAAATCTGCAGCCGCACCAGCTGCACCACCAGGGGGATAAATACCGCCACGCCCATCACCGCCATCAGGACGACGGTGCGCCGCAGCAGGCTCCGGTTGCTCTTTCCGCGGCCGCCCCGGGGCCTTCTCTCCCGCTGTTCCATATCCCTTCCCTCCTGTCCCGGAAAACTCCCGCGCATTCAGCGCGAAGGGGCGCAAGAAACCTCCTCAGTCTCCTTACGCCCCTCCTGTCCGCTTCCTGTTGTTTATCTCAGTTTATGGCCCTGCGGCCGCGTTTATGCGCCGAAGAACCTCTCACCAGGGCAGGACCCCGTCCAGCAGATCCTCCGCCTGCCGGATCAGGGCGGAAAGTCCCGTCCCCGCCCCGTCGTAGTAGACCACCGAATCCCCGGCGGCCATGTCCAGATAGACGGTCTGCCCCGCGGCGGGCCGTACCATGGACCCGTCTGCGGTGAACATCTCCTCGATGGCCTCCAGATCGAAGGCTGTCTCATACTGGGCCTGGAGCTGCCGCTCCTCATCCTGCAGATCGGACATCTGGGCGCGCAGATCCACAATATCGTTGTTGACCACGGCCAGCTGGGCGGTGGCCGCCACCAGCAGCAGGGCGCACACCAGCACCACCGCGAAACCCGCTACGGAGAATGGGGCGACGGCGTCCTGCGTCCGTACCCGGACAACGGGGCGGGCCGCCACCCGCTCCCGGGGCTGGATGCGGGGCCGGCGCTCGATCTCCGGCTGGCGCTGGGGGCGCTCCGCAGGCCGCGCCGCGCTCCGGCGGACCGCGTTCTCCCGCTCCTCCTCCGCCTGATAGGCCACGCTGCCGTAGGTGCGGTATCTTCTGTCCGCCCGATCCGTCCGGGCTCTTCTCTCGTCAGCCATGGGTACGCGCACTCCTTTTCTTGGGACCTGTTTTTCCAAACCGCCCAATCCGGCTTGTCCCCCTGCGGAAACAGGTCCTTACAGTTTTTCCGCGATGCGCAGTTTCGCGCTCCGCGCGCGGGGGTTTTCCTTTAACTCGGCCTCGCCCGCGACGATCGGTCTCCTGCCGATGAGTTTCGCCCCGGGCTTTTTGCCGCACACGCACACCGGGAAATCCGGCGGGCAGGTGCATCCCTGGGCCCAGGACGCAAAGGCGGTCTTGACCAGCCGGTCCTCCAGCGAGTGGAAGGAGATGACGGCGATCCGTCCGCCGGGCTTCAGCCGCTCCGGCGCGGAGGCCAGCAGCCGCTCCACCTCGCCCAGTTCGTCGTTGACGGCGATGCGGATTGCCTGAAAGGACCGCCTGGCGGGGTGCTGCTTTTCCCCTCTGGCCCTGGCCGGCATAACGTTCCTGATCAGTTCCGCCAGTTCCAACGTGGTGTCAATGGGTTTCCCTTCACGGGCCTTGACGATGGCGGCGGAGATCGGCCCGGCGTACCGCTCCTCGCCGTACTCCCAGAGGATGCGTCTCAGCTCCTCCCGGCTCCATGTGTTCACCACGTCGCGGGCGGTGAGGGAGGCGCTCTGGTCCATCCGCATATCCAGCGGGGCGTCCCGCAGATAGGAGAAACCGCGGGCGGCCTCGTCCAGCTGCGGGGAGGACACCCCCAGGTCGAACAGCATCCCGTCCACGCCGCGGATGCCGAGGTCATTCAGAATGGCGCCGATGCCGCCGAAATTGCCCCGGATCAAAGTGACCCTGTCCATCAGCGCCCCAAGGCGCTCCGGGGCGGCGTCGATGGCGGCCTGGTCCCGGTCGATGGCGATGAGCCGCCCGGTCGTGAGCCGTTTTGCGATCTCACGGGCGTGGCCCGCCCTTCCCAAAGTGCCGTCCACATAGACGCCCCCGGGGCGGATCCTCAGCCCCTCCAGGCACTCCGCCAGCAGGACCGGCCTGTGGGCGTATTCCATCTCAGATGCCCAGGGAGGCCATCAGACCGGCAATGTTCTCCGGGTTGAGCTGCTCCCGGGCCTTGGCCTTCCAGTCCTCCGCGTTCCACACCTGGGCCCGGTCGTTGTTGCCGGTGATCACCACGTCCCGGACAATGCCGGCGTAGTCCTTCAGATAGGCGGGTACCTGAAACCGCCACTGCTTGTCCACCTCGCACAGCTGGGCGGAGGCAAAGAACACGTCCAGCCTGGCGGCGTCGGTGGTGGACAGTTCGGACACCCGGGCGCGCAGCCTGTCCCATGTCTCCATGGGGTAGAGGGTGAGGTTTTTTTTCACGCCCACGGACAGGTAAAACGCCTTGCCCAGTTTATCCCGGAGTTTGGAGGGCACGATGAGGCGGCCGGCGGAATCCAGACTGTGTTCGTAGGTCCCTGTCATGCCGCTCCCTCCAATCTCCTCCAAAATAAAGTGAATTTACTCCATTTCACTCCAACCTGACCCCAGTATACACTTCCCCGCTGAGAATTGCAAGAACTTTTTTTCGAGAAAATATCGGGTTTTTGCACAAAAATCTCCCTATTTCATAAACTCAAACGGATGTTTCATTCCTTTTTCCATTTTTGGCACAGGGTCTTGTGTCCCATGACCGGGACGCCACAAGATATGGCAAAAGCGCAAAAAAAACGCCGCTGCGGAAAAAGTTCCGCGGCGGCGTTTTTTTTGCGCTTCAGACGGCGCCGGCTCCGAACTCACTGGTCTGCCTCGGCGTCGTACACCTTTCTGCCCGACTGGCTCTGCTGCACATGGGCGGGGGGCGTCAGGCTGTCCATGGCGGAGCGGAAATCGCTGTGGACCTTGCGCATCTCGGCGTGGGCGTCGGCCAGGGCCTCCTCGGTGCGCAGGAGCAGATTGTCACAGTAATTGTTGGCCCGGTCCTTGACCTCCCAGCCCTGGGCCTCCGCCTGCCTGAGGATCTCGTTCGCCTTCTGCCGGGCCTGCCGGACCACCTCGGACTCGCTGACCCTCTGGCTGGCCTCCTGCTCGGCCCGCTTCTTGATCTCCTCGGCCTCCCGTTTGGCGGCGGCCACAAATTCGGCCCTGGCGTTGAGAATCTTCCGGGCCTCGGCCAGTTCCACCGGGAACTGGGCCTTCACGTCCTCGATGATGTCCAGCGCCCTGTCCCGCTCGATCACGCACTTTCCGCTGCTGAGAGGGGCGTTCTTCGCCTCGTCGATCATATCGAACAGCATATCCATCAATTCATCCACGCCGGTCGCCATTTGTCATCTCTCCTTAAATAAAATGTATGTAAATGCGTCTGCCCGCTCAGGGCCGGCTGCCCCGCACCTTGCGCTCCACATCGCCGATGATCTGCCGGGGCACGAAGTCGGACAGGTCGGCGCCGTACCGGGCCATCTCCTTCACCACGGTGGAGGACAGATAGGCGTACTTGGGACTGGTGTACAAAAAGACGGTGTCCAGCTTGTTGTACAGCTTGGCGTTGATCATGGCCATCTGGATCTCGGCCTCGTAGTCGGACACCGCGCGCAGGCCCTTCACCAGCACCCTGGCCCGGTGTTTCCGGGCATAGTCGGCCACCAGACCGGCGGTGCAGTCCACCTTCACGTTGGGCAGTTCCTCGGTGACTTTGCAGATGAGTTCCACCCGCTCCTCCGCGGAGAACAGGCCGCGGTCCTTGGCGGAGTTGACGCACACGCAGACGATGAGTTCGTCGAACATGGCGGCGGCCCGCTTGATGACGTTCAGATGCCCCAGGGTCACCGGGTCGAAACTGCCGGGATAAATGGCTCTTTTCATGGAACTCACGCCTTCCTGCGGTAAAGGGTCACTCCCGTCTTCCCGTACCGGTACTCCCGCCCTTTCTCATAGGGGTCGGGCAGATGGGGGAGGGCGCGTCCCGCCGGACTTTCGCACACTATTATACCATTTCCCGCCGCAATGTCAATCGCCGCGATGCGCTCCAGCGCCGTTTCCAGCGCCCCGGAGCCGTAGGGCGGGTCCAGAAAGATCAGCCCGTACTTCTCCCCCGCCCGGTCCAGGAAGGCGGACCACTCGGCCGGATGGAACCCGGCCCGATCCGAGAGGCCGCAGGTCTCCGCGTTCCGCCGGACCACCCGCATGGCGGCGGGATCGCGGTCCACAAAATCGCACCAGGCCGCTCCCCGGGACAGCGCCTCGATGCCCAGCTGGCCGGTCCCGGCGAACAGATCCAGCGCCCGCCGGCCCTCGATCTCAAACTGGATGGCGCTGAACATTCCCTCCTTCACCCGGCCGGTGGTGGGGCGGGTGTCCAGGCCGGGCAGCTCCTCCAGCCTCCGGCCGCGGGCGGTCCCTGTAATGACGCGCATAACGGTTCACTCCCCGGTCTTTGGATTCAGGCGGGCGATGACCGCCCGCGCGGTCTTCTGACCCACCACGGCCGCCAGTTCCTCCTCCGAGGCGGCCCTGACGGCCCTGACGCTCTTGAACGCCTTCAGCAGGGCGGCCTTCCTTTTCGGCCCCACGCCGGGGATGCCGTCCAGGGCGGAGCCCTTCATGTGACCCTGCTGCCGCTTCCGGTGGAACTCGATGGCCGCCCGGTGGGTCTCCTCCTGGATGCGGCCCACCATGGCGAAGACGGCCTGGTTCCGCTGGATGCCGATCTCCCGGCCGTCCCCGGCCACCAGCGCCCGGGTGCGGTGCCGGTCGTCCTTCACCATGCCGAACACCGGCACGTTGAGGTTCAACTCGGCCAGAGCCTCCTCCGCCACGGCCGCCTGCCCCGCGCCGCCGTCCATCAGCAGCAGGTCGGGCAGGGCGGAAAACTTCTCGTCCCCGTCCAGATACCGGCGGAACCGGCGCTCCACCACCTGTCTCATGGCGGCGTAGTCGTCGGCGTGGGCCATATCCTTCAGGAGGAACAGCCGGTAGTCCCGCTTGAGGGCCCTGCCGTCGATGTGGACGGTCATGGAGGCCACGATGTCGGCGCCGCCGGTGTTGGAGATGTCGAAGGCCTCGACGCGGTGGGGCGGGCGCTCCAGCCCCAGCAGATCCCCCAGGGCTTCGGTGAGTTTGGAGCGGCGCTCCTCGGCGGTGGTGGCCCGGAGGACCTCCTCCTGGGCGTTTTCACAGGCCATGCGGGTGAGGGCCGCCTTTTCGCCCCGCTGTGGGACAAGGAGTTCCACTTTACGGCCCGCGCTGCCGGCGAGCAGCCGGGCCAGATCCTCCCTGCCCTCGAACTCCAGCGGCAGCAGGATCTGCCGGGGCAGACGGCCCCGGACGGTGTAATATTGGGCGGTGAGGGCAGCCACTGTCTCCCCCTCGTCCTCCTCCAGGGGGACGGGCAGCAGTTCCCAGTCCTTGGCAGCCAGTTCCCCCCGGAGATAGTGGAGCACCACAAAGCAGCTCTTGGCCTCTCCCCGGTGATAGCCGATCACATCGGTGTCGGCGAAGGCGCCGGCCACCGCCTTCTGTCTGGTGGACAAAATCTGCAGGTCCCGGATGCGGTCCCGGATCTGGGCGGCCTTCTCAAACCGCAGCTCCTCCGCCGCCCGCTCCATCTGGGCGGTGAGTTCCCCCACCACCTCGTCCAGCTTTCCCTCCAGCAGGCGGACGGCCTGGCCGATTGCCGCCCGGTACTGGCTCTGGTCCATCTGGGGGCGGCAGTAGCCGTCGCACACCCCCATGTGATAGTTGAGACAGGGCCGCTCCTTTCCGATGTCCCTGGGGAACTTTCTGGAGCAGGAGGGCAGCTTCAAAGCGGTGCGGAGGGCGTCGATCACGTCGCGGCTGGCGCCGCGGCTGCCGAAGGGGCCGAAGTACCGGGCTCCGTCCTGGGCCTCCCTGGAGGACAGGGAGAACCTGGGGTACTCCTCCTGGACGGACAGGCGGATAAAGGGAAAGCCCTTGCCGTCCTTCAGGAGGATATTATACCGGGGCATATGCCGCTTGATGAGGGCGCACTCCAGCACCAGCGCCTCAAACTCCGACTGGACCACGATCACGTCGAAATGGTCGATCTGGCTGACCATGGCGCGGGTCTTTTCATTGTGGCGGCTCTGGTCCTGAAAGTACTGGCTCACCCGGTTCTTCAGGGCTTTGGCCTTGCCCACATAGATGACCTCGCTCCTGGCGTTCTGCATGATGTAGACGCCGGGCTTCAGGGGCAGGGCGTGGGCCCTGTCCCGCAGTTCCTCAAAGGTCATCCGCCCGCCCCCTTTCGCTTTTTCAATAGAATACCAGATGGGGCGCGTCCCCGTCAACCTTTTTTATGTCAATCGGTTCGGGCGTAAAAAAAGCGGGACCTGGTTGACCCAAGTCCCGCTCTGTGCCGCCGGTCACTCGGAAAAATCGGAATTGATGAGTTCCACCAGCGCGTTGACAGCGGCCTCCTCGTCGGGGCCGTCGGCAATCAGATTGATGACGGTGCCCTTCACGATCCCGAGAGAAAGGACGCCCAGAAGACTCTTGGCGTTCACCCTGCGCTCATCTTTTTCCACCCAGATAGAACTCTTGTACTCGTTGGCCTTCTGGATAAAGAAGGTGGCGGGACGGGCGTGGAGACCGACCTGGTTGCTGACCGTAGTCTCTTTCATGAACATGAGCGTTACCCTCCATACTCTTAACATGGGGCAAAACACGCCCCAAACTGAATTTACGCAGTGTAAGCATAACAGATTTTATAGGGCAGCGTCAACGGCAGTTTGCACAAATATAAGGGACAAGTTTGTTCTTTATTCCGCTTTTGTTCCGCTATGGATGGGTGAGCGGGCCGTCTTTTTTATTTCAGCGTCACGATGGTCACGCCGTCCTCCCCCTCGCCGTAGACGCCGGGGCGGAATTCCTTTACATAACGGCTCTTTTTCAGGTGCTCCCGCACCGCCTTGCGGAGGGCGCCCGTGCCCTTGCCGTGGATGATGCGGGCGGTCTCCAGCCTGCCCATGAGGGCGGCGTCCAGGAAATTGTCCACCTCCGCCAGGGCCTCCCCGGCGGTCATGCCCCGGATGTCCAGTTCCGCCTTGGCGGCCGCCGCCCGGAACTCGTGGGTCACAGACGCCGCTCTGGCCCGGTCCCGCTGGCTCTGTTTCCTGCGGGCGGTGACGTCCTCCAACACCCGGACCTCGTCCTGCCGGGCCTTCAGTTTCAAAATGCCCGCCTGGAGCTGGAGGGTACCGTCCCTATTGACGGCGGTGACCTCCGCCTGGGTGCCCATCTTCACCAGTTCCACCGTGTCCCCCACGACGGCGTCCCGGGTGGGGGGCGGGGCGGGCAGTTCCTCCGGCCTGACACCCAGCGCGTCCTCCGCCTCGTTGAGCCTGTGCCGGAGGGCGGCCCGCTGGTCGTTGTCGTCCACCCAGGAGGACGCCTGCTCCTGGCGGCGGCGCATCTCGTTGAGCTCCTGAAACACGCTGTCGGCGGTGTCCCGCGCCTCGTTGAGGATGGCTCTGGCCTCCGCCTGGGCCCGCTCGGTGGCCTTCCGTCGCTCCTCCTCGATCTGGGCCCGATACCGCTCCGCCTGGGCCCGGTCCTCCTCCATCTCCCGGCGGAGCCTGACGGCGGCCTCCTTTTCCCGCTCCATCTGCTGGCGCTGCCGCTCCAACTGGCTCAGCACGTCCTCGAACCGGATGTTCTCCGCGTCCACCCGGTCGGCGGCCTTCTGGATGATATAGTCGGGCAGACCCAGCCGTCTGGAGATGGCGAAGGCGTTGGACTTGCCGGGGATGCCGGTCAGCACCCGATAGGTCGGGGCCAGAGTCTCCACGTCGAACTCGCAGGAGGCGTTCTGGACGCCGGGGGTGGTCATGGCGTACACCTTCAACTCGGCGTAGTGGGTGGTGGCGGCCACGGCCGCCCCCAGGCCCCGGGCGGACTCGATGATGGCGGCGGCCAGAGCGGCCCCCTCCACCGGATCGGTGCCGGCCCCCAGTTCGTCGAACAGGATCAGAGTG
>CAYPEE010000012.1:0-20253 GCA_964409665.1 uncultured Oscillospiraceae bacterium | reverse complement strand
CAGTGCGGCGCACACCGTCTGCTCCATCCGTTTCGCGTTCTCCCGCAGGGCGGCGCAGACGGCGGCGGAGTCGCCTGTCTCCACGCCCTTCAGGATGCGCCGGAAGTCGGCCAGGTCCCGCTCCCGGTCCGCGCCGGCGGCGGCGGCGTACAGGGAGCGCAGCAGAAGCTGCTGCCCCTGGATGGCCAGCATGGAGCGGTCCAGCCGGCTGTTGCCGCAGTGGGCGTAGAACACCCCCACAAGCTGGTGGACGGCGTTCACCTGCCCCTGGGGGGTGGAGGCGGCCTCGAACTCGGTGATGCGCCGGCCGATCTGCTCCGCCATGGCCTGGCGGTCGCCCCGGGCCATGGCCAGTTCCGCCGCGGCGCAGTGGAGAGTCACCGCCAGCTGCTGGATGTCCTCCACGTCCTTGGGGGTGAGGGAGATGACCCGGGCGCCGATGTTGTTCTCATACTCGATGAGCCCCTCCTGCTGGAGGCGGTTGATGGCCTCCCGGATGGGGGTGCAGGAGACCCCAAGGGTGTCCTGAAGCTCGTTGACGTTGACCCGGCTGCCCAGGGGGACGCGCAGGGTTACGATGTCGGAGCGGAGCCGGTCGTAGACCTGATCCACCAGGGAGCGCTTTTTGATGGCGGGCATGGGGACCCCTCCCGAATTTTATTTCTTGCAACATATAAAGAATAGCAGACCGGTCGGAAAAATGCAAGGAAAAATCGGGCCATCGTGGAAAACGACAGATTTTGCCCTGTACTTTTGTGCAAAATCCCAACCTGAAATCCCCTTGACTTCTGGTAAAATAGTAGTATCCTAAAGGTAGGGAAAATCTTGCAAGATATATGATTTGCAACACAGGAAAGGGGAAGTCCATCATGGTTTTCAAAACATTCGACGAACTCATCCGCGCCGCCAAGAGCAAGCCCCGCACCGCCCGCATGGCCGTCGCCGCCGCCGGCGACCCCCACACCGTCGAGGCCGTGCTGGAGGCCCGGAAGGAGGGCATCGCCACCCCCGTGCTGGTGGGCGACAGACACGCCATCGACGAGGCGCTGAGGGAGTTCGGCGCCGCCGTCCCGGAGGAGGACATCTACGACGTGCCCGACGCCGCCGAGTCCGCCCGCAGGGCCGTCGCGCTGGTCCGGGAGGGGAAGGCCGACTTCCTGATGAAGGGCAAGCTGGACACCTCCGTGCTGCTCAAGGCCGTGGTGGACCGGGAGCACGGCCTGGGCCAGGGCCGCACCATGAGCCATTTCACCGCCTTTGAGGTCCCCACCTACCACAAACTGCTGGTGCCCGTGGACGGCGGCATGGTGACCTATCCCACTCTGGAGCAGAAAAAGGACATCATCCTGAACACCGTGGACACCCTGCGGGCCATGGGCTACGATATGCCCAAGGTGGGCGTGCTGGCCTGCGTGGAGAAGCTCAATCCCAAGATGCCCGAGACCGTGGAGGGCGACGCGCTGAAACAGATGAACCTGCGGGGCGAGATCCCCGGCTGCGTCGTGGAGGGCCCCATCTCCTACGACTGCGCCGTGTCCAAAGAGATCGCCGCGTTCAAGGGGTTTGTAAGCCCCTGCGCCGGCGACTGCGACGTGCTGGTGGCCCCCAACATCCACGCCGGCAACATCATGGGCAAGATGCTGGCCGTCACCTGCCACGCCAAGATGGCCGGTTTCATCGTGGGCGCCAAGTGCCCCATCGTCATGACCAGCCGCGGCTCCACCCCCGAGGAGAAGTACCTGTCCATCGTCATCAGCGCGGTGGCCGCCCAGAAGTAAGGAGGTCCGCATCATGCGTCTGCTCATTCTGAATCCCGGTTCCACCTCCACCAAGCTGGCCGTCTACGACGACGAGAACGCCCTGTTTGTGGAGTCCATTGTCCACTCCCCCGAGGAACTGGCCCCCTTCGATCAGGTGGCCGACCAGTACGAGTTCCGCAAGGATCTGGTCCTCAAGACCCTCGCCGCCCACGGCATCCCTCTGAATACCCTGAACGGCATCGTCTCCCGGGGCGGCCTGCTCACCGCCATCGAGGCCGGCGCCTACGCCGTCAACGACGATATGATCTGGCAGCTGCGCAACAAGCCCCGCAACGAGCACGCCTCCAACGTGGGCGCCATGATCGCCGACGCCATCGGACGGGAGCTGGGCATCCCCGCCTACATCTACGACGGCGTCACCGTGGAGGAACTCACCCCCATCAACAGGATCACCGGCCTGCCCGATATGTTCCGCAAGGGCATGGGCCATAACCTCAACACCCGCGCCGCCGCCATGCGATACGCCGGGGAACAGGGAAAATCCTACCGGGACATCACCGTGATCGTCGCCCACCTGGGCGGCGGCATCTCCGTCAACCTGCACCACAACGGCCGGATCGAGGACTTCATCAACGACGAGGAGGGCCCCTTTTCTCCCGAGCGGGCGGGCGGCCTGCCCATGTTCGACGTCATCGCCCGGTGCTTCACCCCCGGCATGACCCAGAAGGAGATGATGAAGACCGTCAAGAGCCGCGGCGGTCTCATGGCCCACCTGGGCACCACCGACAGCCGCCAGGTGGAGAAGATGATCGCCGGCGGCGACGAGCACGCCAAACTCATCTACGACGCCATGGCCCTCAACGTGGCCAAGAATATCGCCAAGTGCGCCCCCGGCGTCAGGGGCAAGGTGGACGCCATTATCCTCACCGGCGGCATCGCCTACTCCAAGTATTTCACCGAGGCCGTCGCCGGGTATGTGGACTGGATCGCCCCCGTGGTCGTCTACGCCGGCGAGGACGAGATGCAGTCCCTGGCGCTGGGCGGGCTTCGCGTCCTGCGCGGAGAGGAGCAGGCCAAGACCTACGTCAGTCCCGACCGCCCCAGAAACTGAATAACGCGCGAAAGAGGGGCCTCCTCCGGCGTTCCGGGGGAGGCCCTTTCGCGGTCAGTTCCGGCCGAAATACTCCTCCAGCACCTCCCACTCGGAAAAATGCCGCCGGACGCCGCAGGACTCGATGTATGTCTCGTGGCCCTTGCCCAGCAGGGCGACCACGTCGCCGGGGCGGGCCAGATCCAGGGCGGTGAAGATGGCCTCCCGGCGGTCCAGGACGGTGGTGTGAGGGATGGCGTTCCCCATGGCGTCCGCGATCTGGGCGCAGATGGCGGCGGGGTCCTCGGAGCGGGGATTGTCCTCGGTGAGGACGGCCAGATCGGCGTACCGGGCGGCGGCGCGGGCCACATCCGCGCGGCGGATGGGCGGCCGGTCGCCTCCGGCGCCGAACACGGCGATGATGCGGCCGGCGGTATGGGGCCGCAGGGCGGAGAGCAGGGCGCGGAAGGACTCGCCGTTGTGGGCGTAGTCGATGAGAACGGTGTACGGGGGCGGGGCGGGAAAGAGCTGGGCGCGCCCCGGCACGGAGACAGTCTCCAGCCCCCGGCGGACGGCCTTGTCGTCTATGCCGATGGTGCGGCACAGGGCGATGGCGGCCAGGGCGTTGAGCGCGTTGAACGCTCCCGGCATGGGGACGGCGTAGGGCTCTGGGGAGCCGGCCACGGTCAGGCGGGAGGCGAGGCCCTCCGGGACCACGGAGGAGCCGCGCACGTCCGCGCCGGGGCACATCCCGAAGGTGAGGGCGGGGGCGCCGGGGCGCAGTTGGGCGCGCATGGCGGGCCAGTTGGGGTCGGCAAGGTTGCCCACGGCGACACGGCACTGGCGGAAGAGGGCGGCCTTGCAGGAGCGGTACTCGTCGAAGTCGGCGTGTTCCGCCCCGCCGATGTGGTCGGGGGACAGGTTGAGGAACAGTCCGGCGGCAAAGTCGATCCCGTCCGCCCGGCGGAGTTTCATCGCCTGGGACGAGACCTCCAGGACCGCATGGGTACAGCGCCCGCCGGCCATCTGGCGCAGGGTCCGGTGGAGGGCGATGGGTTCGGGGGTGGTGTTGGCGGCGGGCGCGACCGGCTCGTCCCCGAGGAAGGACCCCAGAGTGCCGATCATGCCGCACCGGTGTCCCGCCGCCGTGAGGATCGAGCGGAGCATACAGGCGGTGGTGGTCTTGCCTTTGGTGCCGGTGACGGCCAGCATGGTCATCTCCCGGGCGGGCCAGCCGTAAAACTGCGCGGCGAGCGCGGCCAGAGCGGTCCGGGGGTCGTCCACCGCCGCGGCGGGAACGCCCTCCGGCAGGGGCGGCCGGCAGAGGACGGCGGCCGCGCCCCGTTGGATGGCCTCTCCGATGTGGGCGGAGCCGTCCTCCCTGGCCCCCGGGAGGGCGGCGAACAGCGCGCCGGGCGTGACCTCTCTGGAATCACAGGCGAGGGAGGTGATCTCCGCGTCGGCGGGACAGGGCAGGTTCAGTACGGACAGCAGACGGGACAGTTTCATGGGAATTCCCCCTTGATCCAGGCTGCCCCATTTTATGTTTTGGACGCGAAAACGGTCCCTCCGCGGCCGGAGGGACCGTTTTCGCGTTTGTCTCGCCTATTTCGTGAAGATGGTGCCGGCGACCCGCTCGTGGAGCATATCCAGCAGCAGGGCGTGCTCGGTAGTGCCGTCCAGCACGGAGACCTCTCCCACGCCGTGATCCAGCGCGTGGAGACAGCCGGTGACCTTGGGGACCATTCCCCCGGCGATGAGGCCGGCGTCCAGCAGTTCACGGGCCCGGGCGGCGTCCATGCGGGCCACGGCGGTGGACTGGTTGCGGCTGTCGATGCGCACGCCGCCCACGTCGGTGAGGAACACCAGCCGGTGGGCGCGGAGGGCCTCGGCCACGGCCTGGGCGGCGTCGTCGGCGTTGCAGTTGTAACCTGCGCCGTCCCCGCTCCCCGCGATGGGGGAGACCACCGGCAGGAACCCGGCGGAGAGGAGGGCGTCCAGCAGCCGGGGATCCACTTCGGTGATCCGGCCCACCCGACCCAGGGCGGGGTCCCTGCACTCCGCGGTGAGGAGCCTGCCGTCCTTCCCGGAGATCCCCACGGCGGACACGTCCAGAGCGTTCAGCGCGGACACGATGGACTTGTTCACCTGGGCGGAGAGGGCCAGTTCGGCGCACTCCAGGGCGGCCTCGTCTGTGACGCGGTAGCCGTTCTCAAACCGGGTGGGGACATTCAGCCGTTCCAGCAGGGCGGTGATGTTCCTGCCGCCCCCGTGGACGAGGACCACCCGGATGCCGGACATCTGAAGCACCGCCACGTCGTGGAGGATGGAGTCCACCGCCCCCCCGGGGCCCAGGGCGGAGCCGCCGTATTTCACCACCACGGTGGTGCCCGCCTGCCGTTTCAGTTTGGGCAGCACATAGGACAGGGACCGGACCTTCTCCAGGCCGTCCAGGTGGTGGACCACGTCGTACTCCCGCAGCCAGGTCTGGGCGTACTCCACGTCGGAGGGGGTGTCGATGTACTCCAGCCCCCGTTTCTGTCTGGTCTCGGCCCCCTTGCCAGTGATGAGAATGACGGTGGGCTCCTCACAGCTCAGCACCGCCTGCCGGATGGCCTCGCCCCGGTTGGGCTGGATCACATACCGGCAGCCCTGCTCCGCCACATGGGACGCGATCTCCCGGCAGATGCACACGGTGTCCTCCTCGCCGGGGTCCTCCTCGGTGAGGACCACCAGGTTGGAGTACCGGCCGGAAATTTCCCCCAGATCCCGGCGGCGGTCCAGGGCCTTTTTGCCGGGGCAGCCGAACACGGTGACGATCCGCCGACCGGGGTACTCCTTCCGCACCGACTGGAACAGGGTCTCGAAAGACATCCGGTTGTGGGCGTAGTCCACGATGGCGGTCACAGAGTCGTCGGCGTTGGTATAGACCTCCATCCGCCCCGGCACCCGGGCCTTCATGAGCCCGACGTAGACGCACTGCCGGGGAATGCCCAGCGCCTGGCACACGGCGATGGCGGCCAGGGCGTTTTCCACGTTGAACAGGCCCGGCATGGTGAGCTGGAACTCCCGCGACAGGTGCTGGGAGGTCACCTGGAAGATGATGTCCGTCCCCCGTTTGCGGATATGGGAGCCGTACACGTCGGCGCCGGGGTCCTTTTCGGAGAAGGTGACGACCCGACGGCAGTCCCGGCGGGCGGCGGCCAGAATTTCCTCCGCCCGGTCGCAGTCCAGGTTGACGATGGAGGTGGAGCTCTGACGGAAAATTTTCAGCTTGGAGTGGAAATAGTCGTCGAAATCCGGGTGTTCGATGGGGGAGATGTGGTCGGCGCCGATGTTGAGAAAGGCGGCGGCGGCGAACCGGGTGCCCAGAGTGCGATGGTATTTCAGCGCCTGGGACGATGCCTCCATGACCATGTATTCCAGTCCGGCGGACAGGGCGTTGGCCAGATGTCTCTGAAGTTCCAGGGGTTCCGGGGTGGTCAGGTGGGACTCGAACCGCTCCACGCCGTCCCAGGTCTCGATGGAGCCGATCACCCCGCAGGACACCCCCTTGGGGGCCAGGTACTCGTCCAGAATGTATTTGAGGTAATAGGCGGTGGAGGACTTGCCCTTGGTGCCGGTGACGCCGATGACGTTCAGCCGCCGGGAGGGGTCGTTGTAGTATTTCACCGCCATGGGAGCGATGGCCCGGCGCATATCGCGCACCAGGACGCAGGGCAGGGCCGTCTCCGGGTAGGGGGTCTCGCTGACGTAGGCGAAAGCGCCCCGGGCGGCGGCGTCGGCCAGGTACTCCGGCCTGAAGTGGGCCCCTTTGCAGAGGAACAGGGTGCCGGGGACCACCTCGTTGGAGTTGTAGGACACCAGTTCTACGGTGCGGTCCAAGTCCAGCCCGTCCGGCAGGGGAGCGGCCAGCAGGTCCTCCCGGTCCAGCAGGGCGACGTACTCTTTTAAGGCATACAGGGTCAGGTCCATGAAAATGGCCTCCAAATCGTCTGGCGTATGGGTCAAATGGCGCGCAGCGGATAGCCGCAGGCGGCGATGGCGCGCTCCGCCAGCACCATCATGGCGTCCACGTAAAAGGGGGGCAGGGGGTGGCAGGCGGAGAACACGGACAGCTCGGTGCAGGCCAGGACGGCGCAGTCGCACCCCGCCCCCCGGATTGCCCGGTCGATGGGGGCGAACCGGTCCCGACCGCTCTTTTCCCCCCGCTTGATCTCGTCGTAGATGATGGACATGACCCGTTTCTGAACGTCCGGGTCGGGGGACACCGCCTCCAGCCCCAGGGCGGCGCACTCTCTCTGGTACAGACCGGTCCGGATGGTGCCGTCGGTGGCCAGGATGCCGGGGCGCTTTTTCCCCTGGGCGGCCAGGAGGCGGACGGTCTCCCGGATCATGTGGAGGATGGGCACGCCGATCTCTCCCTGGAGCCTGTCCACAAAGTAGTGGGAGGTATTGCAGGGGATGGCGATGACGGCGCAGCCGCAGCGCTCCAGCAGTTTCGCGTCGGCCAGCAGCCGGGCGTAGATGCCGCCGGTGTCCCCGGACAGGATGGCCCCGGTGCGGTCGGGCATCCGAGTGTCCGACAGGATGAGGGCGGGCAGGTGGTCCTGGTCCCGGGAGGCGTCGGTGCGGTCCAGCACGAACTGGTAGAAGGTCTGGGTGGCCTGGGGCCCCATGCCCCCCAGTATCCCTAATCGGGTCTGCTTGTCCATGTCATTCCTCCGGCCTCTCGCAGTACTTGCGGAAGCGGACGTAGTTGCCGATGTGGTTTTTCCAGATCTTGAGCCTGCGTTTCAAGGCCCTGTCCCCGGAATATTCCAGGGAGTGGTGGTCGGCCCCGGCCCGCACCAGCGCCTTCATCTGGGCGTGGCAGCGTTTGGGGATGAACCGATAGGCCACGAACCGGGGCACCATCCGCCACAGGGACTGGTTTTGGGTGACGGTGAGGGACAGGTCTCGCCCCTCCACCAGGTCGCCCACCAGATATTCCGCGATGTTGTGGCCCGAGCCGGTGACATAGTAGTTGCTCCGGCCCTGGCGGCAGTTGATCTCAAAGACCTTGTACCTGCCGTCCCGCCGGTCGAGTTTGAGATCGAAGTTGGAGAAACCCACATAGCCCAGATCCTCCAGCATCCCCCGGATCTTATCGCACAGCCCCTGGTCGTACTCGGTGACGATGACGGCGTGGTTGCCGACGCCGTGGGGGGAGTGCTCCTCCAGCAGGGTGTGGCCCAGACACATGAGTTTCACCTTGCCGTGCCGGTCGGAGTAGTTGGTGAGCACCCGCATACAGGTGTCGTCCCCGGGAATGAACTCCTGCAGGATCATCCTGCCCGGATAGCCGGCGGCGTAGACCTGGTCCAGGGCGGAGAGCAGTTCCTCCCGGCTGCCGCAGACGTACACTTTTTTCAGTTCCCGGCAGCCGGTGGCCCAGTAGGCCACCCCGTCGGCGGGCTTGGCGATGTAGGGGGCGCCCCAGGGGAGGGTGAAATCGTGCCCCATGGACCCCTCGTACACGAAGGTGGCGGGATGGTCGATGCCGTATTGGTCGCAGAGCTGGTAGAATCGCTCCTTGTCAGTGAGCCTGTCCAGCATCTCCCCGCTGATATAATTGCACGTTACGTTGGCGGGGAACCGGTCCTTCAGATGGGCGGCCAGTTTCACATAGCTGTCCCCGCAGCCCACCACAAGGACCGTCTTGTCCGGGCACTCGGCCGCCACGGTTTTGACGTTGGCCAGGAAGGTCCCGGCGTCCTCGTTTTCGGCGCAGGGGCGGTAGTCGATGATGGCGCTGCCGGAGCAGGGGAAAGTGCCGGCGTAGATGCCGTAGGCGATGCTCGTAACGCCGTAAGCCTCGTGGAAGGCGCGGGCTACGCTGTATACGTTGATGTCGCCGCCGAACAGCAGCGGCTGGATCGCGGGGGTGGACATGGCGGATCAGGCTCCTTTGCGGGGGATTTGGGATCGGACAGGAGGGCGCGGCGGAGGGGAGGGGCCCCGCGAAAACGGCGTCACCCCGCCGCCCGGCGCACCAGGAACACGCCGGGGATCTGGGACAGCTTGGTGACGACGGCGTTGAGCTCCGAGCGGTCCCGCACGGACAGCTCCAAAAACACCACGGCGTAGCCGTCGGGCTGGCTGCGGGCGGAGAGGTTGTTCACCTTCACCTTCTGGGCGGACAGCACGGTGGCCACGTCCAGCGCCAGGCCGTCCCGGTCCTTGGCGGAGATGTCCAGGCAGGTGCGGTAGGCGGCCTCGCCGGCGGTGTCGGCCCAGGTCACCTTCACCCAGCGGTCCCGTTCCTCCGGCCTGCGGCGGGCGGGGTCGGCGTTGGGGCAGTCCCGGCGGTGGATGGACACGCCGTAGCCCCGGGTGATGAAGCCCACCACCGGGTCGCCGGGGACGGGGGTGCAGCACTTGGAGAACTTGACCATGCAGTTGTCCAGCCCCTCCACGATGATGCCGCTGGAGGGCTTGCCCCGGCCGGCGGGCTGGAGGGCCGCCCTGGCGGAGGCGGGGAAGATGGTCTCCCCGGCGGCGGCCGCGGAGGCCTGGACGGCCTCCTGCTCCGCCCTCTGGCGCTGCAGGCGGCCTTGGCGGGTCAGTTCCTCCTTTATGCGGCCGGCGGCCTTCTGGGCGGACATACCTCCGTAGCCGATGGCGGCGTACAATTCGTCCAGGGAGCCGAAACGCAGCTGTTTCAGCAGGGTGTCCAGCACTTCCGAGGAGGCGGTGACGGCGGCCAGGGTGAGCCCCGTGTGTTTCAGTTCCGATTCAAACATGGCCCGGCCGGTGGCGATATTCTCCTCCCGGCGCTCCCGTTTGAACCACTGGCGGATCTTGTTGCGGGCCTCGTTGGATTTGCAGAGTTTCATCCAGTCCCGGCTGGGGCCCTTGGCCGAGCGGGAGGTGATGATCTCCACAATATCGCCGTTGGTCAGCGGGGTGTCGAAAGTGACCAGCCGCCCGTTGATCCGGGCGCCGGTCATGTGGTTGCCCACGGCGGAGTGGATGGAATAGGCAAAGTCGATGGGGGTGGCCCCGGCGGGGAGGGACTTCACATCCCCGTTGGGGGTGAAGACGAACACCTCGTCGGCGAACATATCCACCCGCAGGGTGTGGACGAACTCGTCCGGGTCGGCGTCCTGCTGGCTCTCCAGCAGTTTGCGGACCCACTCGAACTCCTGCTCGGTGCCCAGCTGCCGGTTGGCCATGCCCTGTTTGTACTTCCAGTGGGCGGCCACGCCGTACTCGGCGGTCTGGTGCATCTCCCATGTGCGGATCTGCACCTCGAAGGGAATGCCCTCCCGGCCGATGACGGTGGTGTGGAGGGACTGGTAGCCGTTGGGCTTGGGGGTGCCGATATAGTCCTTGAACCGGCCCAGCACGGGATTGAACATATCGTGGATGCAGCCCAGCACATTGTAGCAGGTGGGAATGTCGCTGACGATGACCCGGAACGCGTACAGGTCGAAGATCTCCTTGAGGGTCTTGTTCTGGGCGTACATATTCCGGTAGATGGAGTAGATGTGCTTTACCCGGCCGTAGACCTGGCACTTCACGCCCTCCTCGGCCAGCCGCTTTTCGATGCGCTCCTGCATACTGGCCAGAAACTCCGCGTGGGCGGAGGTGACCTCCGCCAGTTCCCGCTCCACCTCGTCGTAGGCCACCGGGTCCAGGTACCGGAGGGACAGGTCCTC
Organism: uncultured Oscillospiraceae bacterium; assembly: GCA_964409665.1. Taxonomy (GTDB): domain Bacteria; phylum Bacillota; class Clostridia; order Oscillospirales; family Oscillospiraceae; genus Enterenecus. The sequence continues at coordinate 9,700 of CAYPEE010000012.1, read as the reverse complement.
CAGTTCCCACTTGATCTTCTGCATTCCCAGGCGGTGGGCGATGGGGGCGTAGATCTCCATGGTCTCCAGGGCCTTCTCCTTCTGCTTGGGGGTGGACTGGTACTGGAGGGTGCGCATATTGTGGAGCCGGTCGCACAGTTTGATCAGGATCACCCGCACGTCCCTGGCCATGGCCATGAACATCTTGCGCAGATTCTCCATCTGCTCGTCCTCTTTGGAGGTGTACTGGATGCGGGTCAGCTTGGATACCCCGTCCACCAGGGCGGCCACCTGCCGGCCGAACAGCCGGGCGATCTCGTCGTAAGTGGCGTCGGTGTCCTCCAGACAGTCGTGGAGCAGGGCGGCGATGATGGCGTCCGGGTCCAGTTCCAATTCGTTGACGATCTCGGCCACGGCGATGGGGTGGATGATATAGGGCTCGCCGCTCTTGCGGAGCTGGTCGCCGTGGTGGAGGTTGGCATATTCGAAGGCGGCGCGGATGCGCTCCATATCGGCCATACTGGTGGAGGCCGGAATGTGTTTCACCAGTTGGGTAAAGCGCTCATGGGCAATATCCATAGAGGCACCTCGCTTTCCAGGGATAGTTCGGGGAAGGGTTTATTCCAGCAGGGCCCGGAGCCGCCGCATGAGTTCGGCCTGTTCCAGATCCACCTTGCGTTCGGGATGGCAGAGGGTGACGGTGGCCTCCCCGCCGGAGGCCTCCCAGCGGATGAGCCCCCGGTCGCCCATCACCTGCAGGCAGACCAGAGCGCGGCCGTAGCGGCACCGGCCCGAGGGGTCCCGGGCGGCCTGTTTCATCAGGGCGGGACCTGCCTGGACGGGGCCGGCGGCGCACAGCTGCTCCAGCAGCCGCCACAGCCGGGCGAAGTCGGCCCGTTGGGGGAGGAGCAGTCCCGCCTCCCAGCGGGAGAGGGCCTCTCCCCGCCGCAGGCGGGCGTAGAGTTCCCGCTCCAGCCGGGCGCGGGTGGGGGCGGGGCGCAGATCGCACAGCTGGAGCTGCACGGTGCGCTCCCCCCGGAATTCGTTCTTCTGCAGAGTGAAGATGACGTCCAGCCGGTCGCCGGCGGACACCCCGCAGGCGGCGGCGTTGGCGGAGAAAAAGATCGCGTCCAGGGTGACGCCGTCCCGCCGGAGTTTCAGTTTCAAATGGCGGCCGCCCCCCACGTCGCAGCAGGAGACCACCAAAACGGAGCGGAGCAGGAACACCGGCTTGGGGTTGCCGGTGCCGAAGGGCTCCAGAGCGGAGAGGGCCTCCGCCTCCCGGAGGGTGAGCAGGCCGCAGTGTTCGATCTCAACATCCACGTCGATCTCGGCGGTCATGGGCCTGCCGCCGGTGTACTCGGAGACCTGCCGGAGGATAGACTCCTTGAGGGCGGGGATATTTTCCTCCCGGATGGTGAAGCCCGCCGCCAGGTGATGGCCGCCGTACTCCACCAGCAGAGGGGCGCACTTTTCCAGCGCCCGGAACAGGTGGAACCCCCCGAAGGAGCGGCAGGAGCCCTTGCCGACGCCGCCCTCCAGCGAGATCATGACGGCGGGGCAGGCGTATTTTTCCGCCAGCCGGGAGGCCACGATGCCCACCACTCCCTGGTGCCAGCCCTCGCCCGCCAGCACGATGGCGGGGGCGGTCTCCTCCGGGTGCTGTTCCAGGTAGGTCTCGCACTCCTCGGAGATGGCCTGCTCGATGGTCTGCCGGTCCCGGTTCATCCGGCACAGGATCTGCGCCAGTTCCTCCCCGTGGGCGGGGATGTCGGTGAGCAGCAGTTCCAGCGCCACGGCGGCTTTTCCCATCCGGCCGGCGGCGTTGATGCGGGGGGCCAGGCCGAACCCCACGTTGACGGTGGTGAGGGGCGCGTCGGCGCAGCCCGCCTCCCGCAGCAGGGCCCGGAGCCCCGGCCGTTTGGTGTGCCGGAGCAGTTCCAGCCCGTGGTGGACGATGGCACGGTTCTCGTCGGTGAGGCTCATCACGTCGGCCACGGTGCCGATGGCGGCCAGTTCCCCGTACGTTTGGAACACCCCGTCCCGCTCATTTTCGGGGGTCAGGGCCAGGGCCAGCTTCAGGGCCAGCCCCACGCCGCACAGTTCCTTGAAGGGATAGGCGCAGTCCCGGCGGCGGGGGTCCACCACGGCGGCGGCCCGGGGCAGCTCATCCACGCAGTGGTGGTGGTCGGTGATGACCACGTCCAGCCCCAGGGAGCGGGCGTAGTCCACCTCGGCGGCGGCGGTGATGCCGCAGTCCACCGTGACGATCAGGGACACCCCCTGCCGTTTCAGCCGGGCGACGGCGTCCCGGTTGAGGCCGTAGCCCTCTCCCTCCCGGTCGGGGATATAGCTGACGACCGCGCCCCCCCGCCGGGCGAGAAAACCGGACAGCAGGGCGGTGGCGGTGATGCCGTCCACATCGTAGTCCCCGTAGACGGCGATGACCTCGTTCCGGTCCAGAGCGGCGCGCACCCGGGCGGCGGCCTTATCCATGTCCTTCATCAGGAAGGGGTCGTGGAGCCGCTCCATCCCGCAGGAGAGGAAACGGGCGGCCTCGTCGGGCCGGGTATGCCCCCGGGCGCACAGTACGGCGGCGCAGAGAGGGGACAGCCCTATCCTGGCAAGCTGTGCCGTGTCCGCCGCCGACGGGGCCGGCTTCAGCGTCCAGTATTCATATTTCATAGTCTGTTCCTCAAAGCAAGCGAACCTCTCCGCCTCCGAAATCCCCTTGGGGCGCCGGAGGCCACACTGATAGATTTTACTATTATAACAAATTCCGCCGGCCATTTCAACCGTTTCCCGCCTGTTTGCGTCCCGTCCGGAGAAAATTGCGAAATTTACGCCGTTTTCGTTGATTTTTCCCCGGAACGGGTGTACACTATGGATTCAGCAGCGCGCGCGGGGCCGCGCATACGGCGGGCGGGACGGTCATATACCGGAACAGGACCGTCTTCCCCGCGGATCGATGAAGGAGAGTTGAGCCTATGGCCGGTTCCCAACCCAAAAAGAATTCATTTTTCGGCGGCGCGGCCATTCTGGCCGCCGGCATCATCATCGTCAAGATCATCGGCGCCCTGTACAAGATCCCGCTGGGCTGGATCCTGAGCGACGCCGCCTTTGCCGATTTCAACACCGCCTACTATATCTATTCCCTGCTCATCGTCATCTCCACCGGCGGCCTGCCGGTGGCCCTGTCCAAGATGGTGTCGGAGGCCCACGCCACCGGCCGGGGGAACCAGGTGCAGAAGGTGTTCCGCATTTCCATGGTGGCTTTCTGCGTCCTGGGCACCATCACCTGCCTGATCATGCTCCTGTTTCCCCGTCAGCTGGCGGAACTGATGAACAACAGCCATAGCTATTACAGCATCCTGGCCCTGGCCCCGGCCCTGTTCTTCATCTGCCCCCTGTCCGCCATGCGGGGCTACTTCCAGGGCCATTCCCTCATGACCCCCACCGCCGTCTCCCAGATCATCGAGGCCGTGTGCAAGCTGGTGTTCGGCCTGTCCCTGGCCTGGATCATCGTCCGGCAGGGGATGGACGAGTCCATCGCCGCCGGCGGCGCCATCGTGGGAGTCACCATCGGCTGCGGCCTGGCCGCGGTATATATGTTCTTTATGTACCGCTCCTACCGCTCCCGCATCCCCCCGTCCGACGACAGGCCCGAGGAGTCCGGGAAAATTTTCCGCACCCTGGTCGCCCTCGCCATTCCCATCACCTTGGGCTCCTCGGTGATGGCGGTGGCCAACCTGATCGACGCCAGCCTGGTGATGGGCCGCCTCCAGGACGCCGCCCATCTGGCGGAGGACGCCGCCCGCACCCTGAAAGGGGTCTACGACAAGGCGATCACCCTCTACAACCTGCCGAGCCAGTTCATGGTGCCGCTGACCGCCAGCGTCATTCCCGCGGTGTCCGCCGCCTGCGCCGTCCGGAACTATAAGCAGGGCGCCCTGGTCAGCGAGACCGCCCTGCGCACCACCGCCCTGCTGGCCATCCCCGCCGGAGTGGGCCTGTCCGTGCTGGGGAAACCTCTCATCCGCCTGCTCTATCCCGCCACAGACGTGGAGTTGGCCGGCTGGATGCTGTCGGTGCTGGGTTTCGCGGCCATCGCCGTGTGCCTGATGTTGGTGTGCAACTCCATTCTGCAGGCCTATAAGCTGGCCACTGTCACCATGGTCACCACCATCGTCGGCTGCGTGATCAAGGTGATCATGAACTACTTTCTGGTGGCCGTCCCGGAGATCAACATCCGGGGGGCGGCTTACAGCACTCTGGCCTGTTTCGGGCTGGTGGCGCTCCTGGATCTGGTCATCATCAAGCTGGTGCTGCCCAAGTCCCTCAGTTATCTGCGGGTATTCGTCAAGCCGGTGGTCAATTCCGCGGTGATGGGTCTCTCGGTGTGGGCGGTGTACGGCCTGTCCTCCCGGCTCCTGGCCGGATTCGGCCCCTTCGGGGACGCGGGCGTTCTCTCCAACCTGGGCAACGCCGTCTGTGTGATCCTCGCCGTGGGCGTGGGCGTGGTCGTCTACTGCGCCCTGGTGGTGCTGACCCGCGCCATCTCCAAAGACGACCTCTCCCTCATGCCCAAGGGAGACAGGATCGCAAAGCTGCTCCGGTTGCGCTGACCGGACGGGACTTTCCCGGCGGGACGCGGCCGGAACGCGTCGGATCAAACGCAAAAATTCCGTACTTTCCGCGTTTTGGCGCGGAAAGCACTTGCATCGGGGGCGAAAGTATGGTAAATTGGATAGAGAAAGATCACTATACCCTGAACGATCTGATCGAGATCGTCCGTATTCTCCGCGCGCCGGGGGGCTGCCCCTGGGACATAGAGCAGACCCACCAGTCCATCCGGCGGAGCCTGCTGGAGGAGTCCTATGAACTGGCCGAGGCCATCGACGAGAACTCCCCCGAGCACATGAAGGAGGAACTGGGCGACGTTCTCCTGCAGGTCATCTTCCATGCCTCCATCGAGGAGGACGCCGGCCGGTTCGATCTGGACGGCGTGGCCGACGGGGAGTGCCGCAAACTCATCTACCGCCACCCCCATGTGTTCGGGGACGTGACGGTCCGTTCCGCCGGAGAGGTCCTCGCCAACTGGGAGGAACTGAAGAAGAAGGAAAAGGGGCAGGTGTCCCAGGCCGACGCGGTGGACGCGGTGGCAAGGACCCTCCCGGCCCTGTGGCGGGCGGAAAAGGTCCAGAAGAAGGCCGCCAAGGCGGGGTTCGACTGGCCGGACGTGTCCGGCCCGCTGGACAAGCTGTCGGAGGAGACGGAGGAGCTGAAGGCCGCCGTCGCCGGCCGGGGTGACCCGGCGGAGGAACTGGGGGATCTGCTGTTTACGGCGGTGAACGCCGCCCGGTTTTTGCACGTGGACCCGGAGGACGCCCTCCAGGCCGCCAGCGACAAATTCGCCGCCCGGTTCCGCCGGATGGAGGAATTGGCGGATCAGAGGGGTCAGAAAATGGACAAACTCTCCTTAGAGGAACTGGACGCCCTCTGGAACGAGGGGAAGCGAGAGGAAACTCAGGCTTAACGGCGCGCACGCGCGCTTTAAGTATCGCGGGAGAACCGCACGCGCACCATAGAAAAAATGATTGGAGGTGTTGTCATGAATAGAACCGAACTCATCGCCGCTGTCGCCGAGAAGACCGGACTGTCCAAGAAGGATGCCGACGCCGCTATTGCCGCCGTCGTCGCCTCTGTCACAGAGGCCCTGTCCAGAGGCGAGAAAGTGCAGCTGGTCGGCTTTGGCACCTATGAGGTGAAAGCCCGTCCCGCCCGCATCGGCCGCAACCCCCAGACCAAGCAAGAGATTCAGATTCCCGCGACCCAGGTCCCCGTGTTCAAGGCCGGCAAGGCCCTGAAGGACGCGGTGGCGAAGTAATTGCCGATCCCGCATCGATCAAAGGCGGTCCCCCAACGGGGGACCGCCTTTTCACGTCCTGGCCGGGACGCGCCGACGGCCGCCTCACAGCTGCCGGTACATGGCCCCGGCGCCAGCCTTGCCCACGGTCTCGGCCACCGAAAGCACCTCCACTTTCACGGCCCTGTCCCCGAACCTCAGTTCCAGCACGTCTCCGATCTTCACGTCGTAGGAGGCCCGGGCCTCCCGGCCGTTGGCCAGGACCCTGCCGTTGTCGCAGGCATCGTTGGCCACGGTGCGCCGCTTGATGAGCCGGGAGACCTTTAACCATTTGTCCAGTCGCATCGTAACGCTCCTTTACAGCTTTTTCAGGTACTGCGCCGCGGATCTCAGCATCAGCCGCTTGGTGCCGGCCCCGTCGAAGGCGATCTCCAGCAGTACGTCGCCGCCGACCTTCTGGGCGGAGGTCACCATGCCCCGGCCGAAGGCCTTGTGCTCCACCGCGTCCCCCGGCCGGATGTCGGGCAGGGGGGCGGCGGGTCCCTTCCCTCCGGCGGAAAGGCCGGCGGGCCGGACCGGAGCGGTCCCCGGCCTGGGGTGGGCGGCGGCCGCCTCGGGCCGGCGGGGATAGGCGCCGGTGCCGCTGCCGGCGCTCCGCTCCCGCACGGGATAGCGGCCCTCCCCCCGGCCGTAGGGACTCCGGTAGGGGGGGCGGGGAGTCTGACTGAAATCGTCCCAGCCGTCCGGCCGGGCGGCGTAGGGGTCCAGGTAGGACCGGCCGGAGGTCTCGATGAGTTCCGGGGGGATCTCCCCGGCGAACCGGGAGGGTCGGTTGTTCGCGGTGCGGCCGAAGAGCATCCGCTGGGACGCGCAGGTGAGCACCAGCCGCTCCTTGGCCCGGGTCAGGGCCACATAGCACAGGCGCCGCTCCTCCTCCATCTCCTCCTGTTCCCCGATGGCGCGCAGGCCGGGGAAGATGCCCTCCTCCATGCCCACCACAAAGACCACCGGGAACTCCAGACCCTTGGCGGAGTGCATGGTCATGAGGACCACCGCGTCCTCGCCGGGGTCGTGGCTGTCGATGTCGGTGTACAGGGCGACCTCGTCCAGAAAGCCCGCGAGGGAGGGCTCCTCCGCGTTCTCGATGTACCCGTTGATGGAGGTCATCAGTTCCCGCACGTTCTCCAGGCGGGTGCGGCTCTCAATGTCGTCCTTCCTCTGGAGCATGGCGGCGTAGCCGGTGCGGGAGACGACCTCCTCATAAAAGGCGGGCAGTTCCATGGTTCGGGACAGGCCGGTCAGCTCCTCGATGAGCGCCGCGAACTGCCCCAGACGGGCGGCGGACTTTTGCAGGTCCGGGTACCGGGCGGCGTGGGAGACGACCTCCCACAGGGGCAGTCCCCGTTCCGCCGCGATGGCTCCGGCCCTCTCCACGGTGGCGCTGCCGATGCCCCGGGGCGGGTTGTTGATGATCCGGGTCAGGCGCAGATCGTCCGCGTGGTTCTGGATCGCGCAGAGGTAGGACAGCATATCCTTTACCTCCGCCCGGTCGAAGAAACGGGTGCCCCCGATGACCCGGTAGGGGACGCCGTTGCGTTTCAGGGCCACCTCCAGCTGGTTGGACTGGGCGTTCATCCGGTAGAGGACGGCGAAATCCCTCCACCTCCGGCCCGTCCGGTAGCCGTCCATGATCTGTCCCGCCACGAACTGGGCCTCGTCGTTCTCGTTCATGGCGGTGTAGAGAGTCACCTTGTCCCCCTCCCGGCCCGCCGTCCACAGTTCCTTGCCCTTGCGGGCCCGGTTGTTCTGGATGACCGCGTTGGCCGCCGCCAGAATGTTTTTGGTGGAGCGGTAGTTCTGCTCCAGCCGGATGGTCCGGCAGCCCCTGTACTGCTCCTCGAAGGACAGGATGTTCTCGATGGTGGCCCCCCGGAACCGGTAGATCGACTGGTCGTCGTCCCCCACCACGCAGATGTTCTCCCGCCCGCCGGCCAGCAGGGAGGCCAGCAGGTATTGCAGATTGTTAGTGTCCTGGTACTCGTCGATGAGTACATATCGGAATTTTCTCTGATAATATTCCCGAACGTCATCATGTTCCCGGAGAAGACGCACCGTGTGGAGGATAAGGTCGTCGAAGTCCAGGGCCCCGGCCTCCCGCAGCCGCTTTTCGTAGGCGGCGTACAGCCGGGCGATCCTTTGCAGCCGGTAGTTCCCGGAGCGGTCCGCGTCGGCGGCAAAATCGGCGGAGAGCCGGAGTTCGTCCTTGGCCTTTGAGATCGCGGCCAGCACAGAGCGGGGCGGGAACTGCTTGTCGTCCATGTTCAGTTCTTTCAGGCAGTCCTTCATCACCCGCAGGGAGTCGTCGGTGTCGTAGATGGTGAAGGAGGCGGGGAAACCCAGTTTCTCGATGTCCCGCCGCAGGATCCGCACACAGGCGGAGTGGAAGGTGGAGGCCCAGACGTCGTTGGCCGAGGGGCCGAGCATCTTTGCCAGCCGGTCCTTCAGTTCCCCGGCGGCCTTGTTGGTGAAGGTGATGGCGATGATGGTCCAGGGGGGAGCGGGGTCCACCGCGCAGAGCCTGTCGGCCCGCTCCTTTTGGGACCGGTCGGGGCGGGCGGCGTAGTCCTTCAGAAAGGTCAGGTCATCCTCGGTGACCCAGCCGGGGACCTCCTCGCAGTCGGAGCCCCGGCCGTAGCGGATGAGGTTTGCCACCCGGTGGATGAGCACGGTGGTCTTGCCGGAGCCCGCCCCCGCCAGCAGCAGGAGGGGCCCCTCGGTGGCCAGCACCGCCTTGCGCTGTTCCGGGTTCAGGTTCTGATAGTTCAGGGCGATGGCGGCCCGCCGCGCCCTGCAAAATTCGGTTTGCCGCTGCTCGTTCAGCATATCCGCGATCCGTCCTTCGTAAGGAATGTCGTCCCGATCTCATTGGCCGCTTTGCAACCGTATCGCATCATATTATATCAGAAGGAGGGGAGAAGGGCAATTTTAATTTTCCGACTCCGGGAGATTTGCCGGAACAAGGGTATAAACGGACCGCCGTCTGTCCACAATAGGGCCGGAGGTGTTTTCATGAACAAGAAACGCAGCTGGCTGGAGAAATTCAGCGATTTTATCAGCGGCAAGGGATTTTACCTGGTGGTGCTGGTGTGCGTGGCGGCCATCGCCCTGTCCGGCTTCTATCTGGTGCGGGGCATCCGGGGCAATCTGAGCAATGAGGACGACCAGCCCGTGTCGGGTTCGGCCCATATCGTCGAGAGCGGCGCGCCCTCGGCAAAGCCGTCCGCCGGGCCGACCGGGAAACCGTCCGCCGCGCCCACGGCGAGGCCCTCGGCGGTTCCCAGCGCCGCCCCCGCCGCCAAACCCACGGCGGGACCTGCGGCGGAGCCCTCAGCGGTTTCCGGCGCCGCCCCCGCGCCCGCCCCCGCCGCCCTGGTCTTTACATGGCCGGTAAATGGCTCGGTGGTGGCGGACTTCTCGGTGGACGCGCTGGCCTATGACGTGACCATGGACGACTGGCGCACCCATCCCGGCCTGGATCTGGCCGCGGACGTGGGCACCAAGGTGAAGGCCGCGGCCGCCGGCGCGGTGAAGTCCGTGGAGGAGGACGACCTGATGGGCACGGTGGTGACCATCGACCACGGCAACGGTCTGACCAGCGAGTACGCCAATCTGGCGGCCGCTCCCACCGTGAAAGAAGGGGACAGCGTCAGGACTGGCGACGTGATCGGCGCGGTGGGCAGCACCGCCGCCGCCGAGAGCGGCCAGGCCAACCACCTGCACTTCGCCATGTACCAGGACAACAGGGCGGTGGACCCCAGGGACTACCTGCCCCAGTGAACCGAAACGCCCGGCGCG
>CAYPEE010000011.1:5721-20862 GCA_964409665.1 uncultured Oscillospiraceae bacterium | reverse complement strand
CCGGCCTTCACCGCCATTCCGTTGACCTCCACATCGGTCCCCGCGGGGATCAGGAGGTAGGGTTTTCCACCGATCATCCGGGTCTCCACCTCGAAGCTGTACTCCGGGTCCACGGCGACCGTGGCCCGCTCCGTCTGTACCACGAACCGCCCCGGGTCGATGAGGTTTGCCGGGGACAGGACCGCGCCCGCGCCGAACCGCTCCCCGCAGTTCTTTTGGAACGCCTCGATGTGCTCCTCCGGCACCCGGCAGTCCCGCAGGATGGCCCCGATCTCTTTCGCCGTCATTCCCAGCGGCTCCGGGTCACGGCTCTCTCTGTGCTCCGCGATCTTTGCGGACAGCCGCTCATGGATGGCCTGGGCCACGTTCAGGTCGCAGGAATCGGCCAGCGCATCCCGCAGGGCGCCCTCGAACGCCTCCCGCTGCTCGGCGGAGGACATGGGCGGGTCCACATGGAAAACGGCGTCGATGAACTCCTGGTGGATCTGGTCGGGCCTGCGGGAGTAGAACAGCGCGTTGTAGAGGTTGGCCGTCCGGTCGTCAAAACATGGAAACAGGAACCCCAGTTCAGGCGCGCCAACGGTCTGACCGGCGGTAAAGTGAAACTCATTGTCGCCTGAGAAATAGCGCAGGGCGGGTCTGGTCTCCTTCACCGGACAGACGCAGCAGAGGAAATAGGAGAACACCTGATCCCCGGCGCCGTCCTGGAACCCGCCGTCCTTACCCTGATAGGGCACGTCGTAGTCGTCGGCGGCCATCAGCAGCAGATAGCCGCTGTCCTCCAGATCCAAACTCCTGAGGACCCGTTCGTAAAACAGGCGGCGGAGTTCCGGGTCCTTCAGCCGGGACTCCCGCAGGCCCATGAGCAGACGGTGCTCATCGCTGTCCGCCACCTGCGCGGTGGAGAACACGATGTCGATCAGGTTCTTGCCCGGCGCCCCGGAGAGGGCCTTTTTCAGCAGGCCCAGGTATTTTTCCCTCTCGTCCTCGTCCATCAGGGACAGGGGCTCCTCGATATCGGACACGATCTCGCGGGCGGGGCTGACGTAGCAGCCGTAGACGCGGCTGACGGCGTTCCTGTCGGGCCGCCAGCGGCGGCGCAGTTCGTTGATCTCTTTTTGGTTCATAACATAACCTCGCTGTAAAATGATTTTCGTCTGGGAAAAGGGCAAACAGATGCCGGCATGAGAGAGATCCATGCCGGCATCTGTCATGTTCCGGGCGCTGGTCACTCGTCCAGTTCCAGCCCCAGCTTTTCGGCGAGTTCCTCCGGCTTCATTCCGGACTTCTGCACCTGCTTGAACAACTCCGCCATCTTCTGTTTCTTGGTCCTGCGGGGTTTTCTTGTCTTTGGCTTCAGGAGTTCCGCCTTGGCCGCCGCGAGGGTCTCGATCTTCGCCTTGGCCGCCGCGATTCTCCCGTCGAACTCCGCGACCGCCGCCTGCCGTTTTTCTTCTAAGTCCCTGATCTGATCGTTTACTTTCTGGATCTTCGCGTCGAACTCAGCGGCCCGCTCCTCCACGGAACGGCGGACACGCTTCTTTTCAGGATCTGCCACAAAAATTCCTCCTTATATAAAATTTGGCGATTTGAGTATAACACACCCTTTTCAAAAAAACAACACCTTTTTGCGAAATATGATAATCCTTTTTATTGGCCAGACGGGACGGGCGATCGCTATCGCCGCGGCGGCCGGTCACGCGGTTATGATTCGGGCCGGTCTTAACGCATTTCTTTTCCAACGAACAAAATGTAAGCGCAAGACAGGGCCGGGAAATCGTCTCCCCGGCCCCGTTCTGTCAATCCCGGCTGACAGCGTTATGTGGAATGATCTGGAGTATAGTCAATAAAGCGGACAAGTGCAATTACAAAAGAGGTGAGATTCAACCTGATTGGAGGACAGGCCATTATTGTAGGAACGGGATCTGACGGAATTATAAAAACCGGAGATATAGAAGTTATGAGACTTAGTTTGAGTTGCTCGACGGATTGAAAGGAACGGCGGTTCAATTCTTTCTCAAATACTTGAAAAAGCACTCCATGACCGCGTTGTCACAGGGATGACCCTTTGCGGAGAAAGACTGCGCCATCCCCAACTCATTGATTTCCTTCCGACAACTTTCAAATGGGTAAAATCGGAAACCCATACCGGATTTGACGCTTTCTGATTAAAATTTTGAGCAAGGATGTTACGGCAGGGGCCATTCTCTTCCCTGCCGGTCACAGCCGCCGACGACGGTGCCAAGACCCACGCCCATGTTGGTAAATTGTCCGACGGCCTCGTTTTTCGCCACATCCTGGGCCACATCGAAGCCGCGCTCCTGCTGATAGGTGTAGCCCTCCTGCTGCCGCTTTGTTGCCGCCGCCTGAGATGCGATGACGGTTTTCTGCGCCTCGGTCTGGGCCTGGATCACGGCGGTCTGTTGCTGGATTTTCGCCTCAGCAATGTCGGCATACTGCCGAAAGTGCAGCTCCTTAAAGGTTTCATACTGCTGGCTGCCATCTGGCTTGGCGATGGCAGTGAGAAAAAACCGCTCTAAAGAGATTCCATAGTCCGCAAAATCCGGCGTCAGTTTTTCCTTTAACGCTTGCGAAAATTCCAGCAGATGCTCGTCGATTTCAAAAATATTGATGGCGCTGGATTTCATCACCTGAGCGATATAGGTTTTGATCCGCGCCATGAGAAACGCCCGAAAATAGCCGGTCAGGGTGTCCCGCGACAGCACCCGTTCCGTACCCACCAGGTTTACCAACAACTTTTTGGAATCCTGAACCCGCAGGGACATTTCGCCGTTTGCCCCGATCGCCAACGGGAAACCATAGGTCGGTTCAATGTACTCTATCCTGCTGTCTGTTCCCCAGCGAATGGCCATCTGCTCTACCTTGTTGACAAAATAGACCTCGCAGTGGAACGGGCTTACCCCGCCGGTAGGGATGTTTTTCAGCCTTTGCAACACCGGGATATTGGCTGTCTCCAGTGTGTACCGTCCAGAGCCAAACAAATCCGCCGCCTGTCCGTTTAGGAAAAAGACCGCCTCTTGGGATTCATGGACAATAAGCTGCGAGGCGGTGCTGAAATCCTCTTTTGGGTGCTTCCAGACAAAGGTACTGTTGTCTCCCTCATATTTGATGACGCTTGTGATTTCCATTTTTGGTCTCCTGCCTCTGGTATTTTCAAAAAAGTGTACTTTTATAAAGTTTTCGCGGGGTTTCGGCACCCGCATTTGCACAGAAAAGGCGCTTGTGCGCGCCCGCGCCGCCCACATTTGCAAAAAATGACGAAAGGCGCGCCGGAGGGGGACCTTCGGCGCGCACTTGCAATATGCGGTTTTTTGAAAATGTCCCGATGCGGCCCTCAACCGGAAGGCCGGACGGCGGCCGCTTTTTTATATATTTCCCAGCTTTTTCGCCTCCCGCCCCCATAAATATGGGAAAATGCGGATTGCATTTTCCGCTCTCCTGTGCTACGCTTTTTGCATCATCCTGAAAAGGAAGTCTGGCCATGATCGAGACTTGGAACGTCACCCTCCCCCGGCTCACCGGCGACGAGCCCCGCAGGGCCTACGTCTACGTCCCCGACTACTTCGAGGAGGATGAGAGCCGGCGGTTCCCGGTGCTGTATATGTTCGACGGCCACAACGTCTTCTTTGACGAGGACGCCACCTACGGCAAGAGCTGGGGCATGGGGCAATTCCTGGAGGAGAGCGAGATCCCCCTCATCGTGGCGGCGGTGGAGTGTGACCACAGCCCCGACAACGGGCGGCTGTCCGAGTACTCCCCCTACTCCTTCCAGAGCCGGAACTTCGGCCGGATCGAGGGCCGGGGCAGGCTCACCATGGAGTGGATCGTCCGGGAGTTCAAGCCCTATATCGACCGCGAGTACCCCACCCTGCCCCGGCGGGCGGACACCTTTATCGCCGGCAGTTCCATGGGCGGGCTCATGAGTCTGTACGCGCTGATGGAGTACAATCCGTACTTCTCCCGGGCGGCGGCCCTGTCCCCCTCCCTGTGGGTGGCGCCGGGGCGCGTGGAGCGGCTCATCAAAACCGCCCGGCTGGACCCCGATACCGCCCTGTATATGGACTACGGCTCCCTGGAACTGGAAAACCACTCCGGCATGGCCAGGAACTTCGGCCGTTTCGCCCAGATGCTGATGGAGCGGAGGGTGGACCTCACCTGCCGGATCATCCCCGGCGGGGACCACAGCGAGGCCAGCTGGGAAAGGCAGATCCCCTTCTTCATGGACGCGCTGTTTTACGGAAAAGACTACTGAAAAACCGATTTGGGAGTGGTTCGCATTGTATACGCAGTATTTCAGGGATTTCAGCCCCGCCCTGGGCCGGGACATGGAGTGCAAGGTCTACGGCCACGCGGGGCGTCCGGCGCTGTATATCCCCTGCCAGGACGGGAGGTTCTTCGACTTTGAAAACTTCCGCATGACCGACGCGTGGTCCCCATGGATCGAGTCCGGCCAGGTGATGGTGTTCTCCATCGACACCATAGACGCCGAGAGCTGGTCCAACAAGTGGGACGACCCCTACTGGCGCATCCGGCGCTATGAGCAGTGGATCGCCTATATCACCGACGAACTGGTCCCCTTCATGCGGGCCTGGGCCAACGAGCGCAACGGCTGGGACGGGGACCCCGGCATCCTGGTGTTCGGCGCCTCCCTGGGGGCGACCCACGCCGCCAACCTCTATTTCCGTTTCCCCGGCATCTTCGACCGGCTGCTGGCCCTCAGCGGCATCTACACCGCCGAGTACGGTTTCGACGGGTATATGGACGATGTGGTCTACCGCAACTCCCCCGTCCACTACCTGGAGAATATGCCGCCGGACCACCCCTATATCGAACTCTACAACCGGAACAGGGGGGTCATCTGCGTGGGGCAGGGCGCCTGGGAGCAGCCCGACTCCACCCGGCGCATCGCCCAGATCTGCGCGGACAAGGGCATCCACCTGTGGGTGGACTTCTGGGGCTGGGACGTGAACCACGACTGGCCCTGGTGGTACAAACAGGTGGCGTATTTCCTGCCGTACCTGCTGGATTGACCCCGCCCCTTCCCTCCGTAGGGGCGGGTCCCAGACCCGCCCGCATTTCTGAAAACCGCCGCGTATCAATTGCGGCGGGCCGGTCTCGGACCGGCCCCTACGGTATTCCTCAACATACAATGGAAAGTCCCAGACCCGCCCGTATTTCTGAAAACCGCCGCGATATTCCCCACCATACGACAGAAAGCTGGTATCAATATGAAAAACTTCATCTTCCTCTCCCCCAATTTCCCCACCAACTACTGGCAGTTCTGCCGGGAGTTGAAGAACAACGGCATGAACGTGCTGGGGATCGGTGACTGCCCCTACGATGAGTTGAGGCCCGATCTGAAGGACAGCCTCAACGAGTACTATAAGGTGTCCACCCTGGAGAACTACGACGAGGTCTACCGGGCCGTGGCCTTTTTCACCTTTAAGTACGGCCGCATCGACTGGCTGGAGTCCAACAACGAGTACTGGCTGGAGCGGGACGCCCGGCTGCGCACCGACTTCCATATCACCTCCGGTTTCCAGATCGAGGACATCCCCCGCGTCAAGTACAAGTCCAAGATGAAGGAGTACTACCGGAAAGCGGGCATCCCCGCCGCCCGGTATCATCTGGTGGACGGCGAGGAGGACTGTCTCGCCTTCATCCGGGAGGTGGGCTGGCCCGTGGTGGTCAAGCCCGATAACGGCGTGGGTGCCTCCGACACCCACAAGCTGTCCTCGGAGGAGGATCTGAAGCGGTTCCTGGCGCATAAGATGCCCGGCGCCGCCTACATCATGGAGGAGTTCGTCCACGCCGAGGTCAACTCCTACGACGCCATCATCGACTCCCGCGGCGAGCCGATGTTTGAGGCGGGCAACGTAACCCCCATGTCCATCATGGACATCGTCAACGATCAGGACAACTCCGTCTACTACATCGTCAAGGATCTGCCCGCCGACATCCGGAACGCCGGCCGGGCCACGGTCAAGTCCTTCGGCGTCAGGAGCCGGTTCGTCCACTTTGAGTTCTTCCGCCTCACCCGGGACCAGCCCGGTATGGGCAAAAAGGGCGACGTGGTCGCCCTGGAGGTCAATATGCGGCCCTCCGGCGGGTTCACGCCCGATATGATCAATTTCGCCCGGTCCACCAACGTGTATAAGATCTGGGCGGACATGATCGCCTTCGACGCGTCCACCGTCCCCGTGGGGGAGCATTTCTACTGCGCCTACGCCGGCCGGCGGGACGGCAAGGACTTCGTCCTCAGCCACGGGCAGCTCATGGAGAAGTACGCCGCCAACCTGAAGATGGTGGACCGCATCCCCGACGCCCTGGCCGGGGCCATGGGCAATCAGATGTATCTGGCCACCTTCTCCACCAAGAGGGAACTGAACCAGTTCTACAAGGACGCGCTGAACGTGCGCTGAGCGTCCTCTCCTCCGCCGCGTGAAAAGCGTCCGGGATTTTTCCCGGGCGCTTTTGCATATTTTTCCCGCTCTCCCGCCATACTATGGTTACATTTGAAAAAGGAGGCAACCCAAATGCCCAATCTGACCACCAAGGAGCTGTCCGCCCTGGAGGACCAGCTCAATTTCGAGCGGGTGATCTGCTGCAAGTACCAGGACGCGGCCAAAGAGGTGTCCGACACCGACCTGAAGAACACCTTCACCCAGTACGCCACCCAGCACAAGGACAACTACTCCACCCTGCTGGGCTTTCTGAAGTAAGGAGGGAACCGTTATGAAAGATTCTGAGATCATCACCGACCTGATCCTCACCGAGAAGAAGATGTCCACCAACTACAACACCTTCGCCTCCGAGTGTACCAACACCAAGCTGCGGGACGCCTTCGTGAACATCCTCACCCAGAGCCACCGCACCCAGACCAAACTGTACGAGACCGCCGCCCAGAAGGGCTGGTACACCGTCACCCAGGCCCCGCCCCAGCAGATCCAGCAGGCCGAGCAGAAGTTCTCCAACCAGATCCCCAGCGTCAACTGAACCGAAAAGAGGCGCGCCGGCGGCGCGCCTCTTTTTTGCGGACCCGAATCTCCCACCTTTTCTCTACCGCTTCGAATGGCGCCGGTCCCCCGGCCAGTCCTCTCCGTTCCGGTAGGCGGCAAGCTGGGCCTCGTCCTTCCGCTCCAGACTCCGCTCCCCCGCCAGGCCCTCCACATGGTGGGTCAGTTCGTGGCGGAGGGTGTCCCGCAGTTCTTCCACCCAGACCTGGCGGGGCTGATCCGCCAGCAGGGCGGCGAAGGAGCCGTAGTAGAGGTTGATGTACCGCCCCATCCCGTCGCAGCAGTACTCCCCCATCACATACACGTCCTCCCCGGCCCCCGGGTCGGCCACCTCGTCCTCCAGCAGGAGCACGCCGCCGTTCAGATCCTGAAAGAATTCTTCGGGGAACTCCGCACATACCCCGTCCAGAATCTCATATACTTCGTCAATGGACAAGACCACGCAATCACCTCCGATCCCAGAGAGTGCGAATGTCTTTTCGGAAAACGGCCCCTCGCCGCCGCCCCCGCCGGGCCAGAAGGCCGCGCCCTCCGCCGGCCGGAACGCGGCGGCGGTCCGCGGCCATTATACCAGACCCCCGCCGGACTGACAAGGGCCGTTTTCCTCGATTTCTATTTACACGGTCCGACCGAAATGATATACTGAGGAATCGGGAAGAACCGCCCTGTCAAACCTGTAAGGAGGACCGCCCATGAAACGCTTTGTCTGCCTGTTCTGCGCCCTCTTGCTCCTGCTGATGGCCGCCTGCTCCCCGTCGGCGGAGGCGCCCTCCCCCACGCCGGAGTCCACCTCCACCCCGGAGCCCGTTCCCGCGCCGGAGCCCACGCCCGTCTCCACGCCGGAACCGGAGTTCTACCATCCCCTCACCGGCGTGCCGGTGGAGGAGGACCTGTCCGGCAAAAAACCGGTGGCCGTCATGCTGAACAATATCAGGGCCGCCATGCCTCAACAGGGCAACGGCGGCGCCGACATCATCTACGAGGTGCTGGCCGAGGGCGGCATCACGCGGATGCTGGCGGTCTATCTGGACGCGAAGGACGCGGGGACCGTCGGCTCGGTGCGCTCCGCCCGGCAGTATTTCTGGGAACTCGCCCAGGGGCACGACGCGGTATATATCCACGCGGGCGGCAGTCCGGAGTTCTACGCCAACAAGGCCAGCGCCGGCGCGTTCACGGTGGACGGGGTCAACGGCCCGTACAGCGGCGCCTCCGCCGGGGTGTTCTGGCGGGACTTTGACCGCGTCCCCGGCAAGACATACGCCACCGAGCACACCCTGGTCACCTCCGGCGAGGCGATCGCCGACCTGCTGGACGACACGGGTCTGCTCGCCCATACGGAGGGCTACACCTATGAGATGACCTTCTCCGACGACGGCATCCCGGCAAACGGCCAGGACGCCGGCGTGATCACCGCCGCCTTCGCCAGCAAGACCACTACCTTCCGCTATGACCCGGGGAGCGGACGTTACAAAGTGGAGGAATACGACGCCCCCTACATCGACGGCAATTCGGGCGAGCAGATCGCCGTCACAAACGTGTTCGTCCTCCAGACCGCCTGCCGGACATACGACGAAAAGGGCCGCATCGACGTGGATCTGTCCTCCGGCGGCGGGTATTTCGCCTGCGGCGGCAGGATAATCCCCATCACCTGGGAAAAGGGCGCCGCCTCGGAGCAGCTCCGCTATTTCACATCCGACGGCCGGCCGCTGACCCTGGGGCGGGGCAAAAGCTATGTGGCCATCATCCCTTTGAACCGCTCCGTCACGGTCGAATAACAAAAATTTCCCGGCATAGCACAAAAAACACGGCGCAAACTATCCCCGTGACAAGGATAGAAAGCGTTTGCAGGCGCTTCATGAAGGAGGTTTGTACCATGTTTCTGGATAAGCTGGCACTGACTCTGGCTGTCATCGGCGGACTGAACTGGGGCTCCATCGGCCTGTTCAACTTCGACCTGGTGGCCTTCATCTGCGGCGGCTCCGGCACCTGGCTGGCCCGTATCATCTACGGGCTGGTGGGCCTGGCCGCCCTGTGGTGCATCACCCTGCTGTTCCGGCCGGCGGCCGACAGACAGCCCCGTCAAAGTCACGCGTGATCGAAGGGCCTCGCCTGCGGGCGGGGCCTTTTTTTATTGCAAAACGAGCCCCACGCCAGTTTTATACCCCATGCAATGTAAACTCATTTTTGTAAAAATCCAGTATTCCTTCGTCTCGCATTTTACATAACTCATTCGACATTGCGCTCCGATCCACTGAAATAAAATCCGCCAGCTGCTGGCGGTTGAATGGGATTTTAATGGAACTGCTGTTTTGCCTTTTGGCTTCGTCTGAAAGATAGGACAGCAGTTTCTCTCTTGTGGTCCTCTGCGACATATAGCCGAGCTTCTGGACAAGGCTTCTGTTTTTCTCGGAAATCGTGTAAAACAGATTCTTTACAAGCCTTGTATGGAAAGGACAGGCGGAAGGGCAGACGGACAAAATTCGATCAATATCAAATGAAAAAATTATGCTGTCCTCGGCAGCTACAACATCGTTCATCAGTGCGCCGCTATTGGGGACGATATAGGCTTCTCCGAACATTTCGCCGGGTCGAATTTCGTTTAGAATACTCAGATTTCCCCAATAATCCTCTTTTTGAATATGCAGCCGTCCTGCTGCAAGAAGCGTGAGACTGCGAATCATCTCTCCCTGGCGAAAAACATATTCGCCCTTTCCGCGGCTCTGTACCGTGGCATTCAGGCAGGCGAGCATAGAAAGTATATCTTCGCCGCCTACGCCGGAAAACAGTTTTGTCCTTTTCAAAAGAGAGACATACTTTTTCATAAAAACCTCGTTTCCGTTGTAAATACAACGGACTTATTTTGCCCATTGTACTACAATAAGGCCAGAAAGGCAAGAGCCGCGCAGGCGGCTCAGAACAGGAGGAACTTAAATGGTAAGAAAGATCATCAAAATCGACGAGGAAACGTGCAACGGCTGCGGCGCTTGCGCCAACGCCTGTCATGAAGGGGCCATCGGCATGGTAAATGGGAAGGCAAAACTCTTGCGGGAGGACTACTGCGACGGACTTGGCGATTGTCTGCCCGCCTGTCCTACCGGAGCGATCACATTTGAGGAGCGGGAGGCTCCCGCCTATGACGAGGCGGCAGTCCTGGCCGCAAAAGAGGGAAAATCCGCTGAAAAACTTCCCTGCGGGTGCCCCGGCACAGCGTCAAGGGCGATCCGTCGCGAGGCTCCAGGCACAGATCCTGTGACCGTCCACAGCAGGCTGTCGCAGTGGCCGGTACAGATCAAACTCATGCCGGTGAACGCCCCATATTTCAACGGTGCTCACCTGCTCGTTGCGGCGGACTGCACCGCTTACGCCTATGGGAATTTCCACAATGATTTTATCAAAAACAAAATCACAGTGATCGGATGCCCGAAGCTGGATATGGTGGATTACACAGAAAAACTGACCCAGATCATCGCAGGAAACGATATAAAGAGCGTGACGGTCGTACGTATGGAGGTGCCATGCTGCGGCGGCATCGAAAACGCCGTCAAGCGGGCGCTTCAGAACAGCGGCAAATTCATACCGTGGAGCGTTGTGACGATCTCCACCGACGGACAAATAATTGAGTAAAGCGACAAGAGAGCGCTCAGAAAGGCGGCTGCCTTTTTGAGCGCTCTCGCCGCCTTACCTCAGATCGCCCCGGACGCTTCCGTTCTCCACGATGAGGACGCCGTAGCCCGCCCGGTTGTTGACGCCGCCGGCGGTGCCGGGATTGAACAGCCAGATTCCCTTCTCCGGCTGGTTGAGCGCCTCGTGGGTGTGGCCGAAACAGGCCATTTTGGCGCCCGCTTTTCTGGCGGCGTCGGCCAGCCGCCCGGTCCCGCTCTTGACGTAATACCTGTGGCCGTGGGTCAGCAGGAATCTGACCCCCTCCGCCTCCACCACCAGTTCGTCCGGGCCGGCGCAGAAATCGCAGTTGCCCCTGACCAGATCAAAGGGCACCTCCGGGTAGCGCTCCGAGAGCAGCTTGCCGTCCTGGTAGTTGTCCCCCAGGAAAAACACCCGCCGGGGCCTCTCCTTCTCCATGGCGTCCGCCATATTTCCCAGACGGCCGTGAGAATCGGAAAACACCAGTATTTTCATCAGGTCACCCTCCCGCCCTCTCCGCATATACTGGGATAGTCCCAGAAACGGAGGGGAACTTTTATGCCGAAAATTGACGAGCTTTTGAACAACAGGCAGGCCGCCGGCCTGCTGAGGGATACCGATAAGCTGGAACAGCTGCGGGACGCGCCGGAGACCCGAAAGGTCTTTTCGATGCTGAGCCGCTCCACAGGCGGCGACCTGGAGGGGGCGGCGGAGCGGGCCGCCAGGGGGGACGCCGGCGAACTGGCCGACGCCATCCGCCAGGTGATGGGCAGCCCGGAGGGGGCGAAACTCCTCCAGAAGATGAAACAGACGCTGGAGTGACGTCAAAAACGCAGGAGGTGACGGCGCCATGGGAGAACTGGAAGAAAAGTTGGAGAGCGTCCTCAACAACCCGGACGCCATGGCGCGGATCATGTCCCTGGCCCAGTCGCTGAACGCCGGGGGCGGGCAGTCCAAAAGCGAGTCCCCCCAGGAGGAGAGCGCCCCGCCGGCGGAACCTCCCCCCGCCGCCTCCCCCGCCCCGCAGCGGGCGGCCGGAAACGATCTGCTGGAGGGGCTCAGCTCCCTGGACCCCAAACTGCTGTCCGCCGCGGCGGGGCTGTTCGCCCGGTACCAGAACGGGAACGACGACAAGCGGGTGGCCCTGCTGAACGCCCTGCGGCCCTTCGTCCGGAAAGAGCGGTACGCAAAACTGGATAAGGCCATCCAGATCGCAAAGCTGTCCCGGCTGATCCGATCCGCGGTGGACCTGTTCCGGGCGGCGAAGGAGGACGGCCATGTATAATCAGTATGTGAACGGGGACGATTTCATCCCGCTGGACGACGAGCCGGAGACACGCCCTCATCAGCAGCCGCAGGCCCGCCCCCGTCCCCAGTCCGCGGTCCAGCGCAGGCCGGTGAACGACCTGGTGAGCGAGGTGACGGGCGGACTTTCCAAACTGCTGAACGGGGTGCTGAAACACTTTTCCCTGGAAAAGCTGGACACCGGGGACATCCTGTTGGTACTCATCATCCTGTTCCTCTATCTGGAGGGGGACAATCTGGAACTGGTCATCACCCTGGGGCTGCTGCTCCTGCTGGGCCTGGGGGACGACGATCAGGACGGGGACTGCGCGTCCGGCGAATAGAGCGCCGTCCCGTCGGGCAGGGTGAACGCGCTGGCGGACCGCTCCGCGGGGCTGACGACCTCTTGGGAGGTCATGGAATAGACCGTGACACCGTCCTTCCGGGTCTCAGCGGCCATGAGCAGACCGCCGGTCTCGGAAATCCACCAGCGCTGGGTGTAGCCCAGCAGCGGGTCCACCGACTCCACATACACGCAGGGCACGCCGCCCCGCTCCACATAGTCGGCGCCGGTGATGCTGTCCGGATCCAGCGCCAGCACGTCCTCATAGGTGGGGATGCGCTGAAGCAGATCGCCGGAGAGCCGGCCCGCGGGACCGGTGTAGACAGCGCCGTCCTCCCCGTACCAGAGCCACAGCGTCCCATCCCCCACGATGGCGTTCTCCACCGGTCCGGCGGTTGGCGCCGCGGTGGAGCGCAGCCAGCCGCCGTCCGCCCACACCTGAATGTCGGTCACCCCCAGGGACCGGCCGGCGTCGTCAAAATACTCCACCTCCATGGCGCGGCTGTAACTCTCGTACCGTTTCAGGCTGGAGACGACACTCTGGACCGTTTCCGGGCTGACGGCCACCACCACCCCGTTGGGTTCGGGGGAGCCCGCCTCCCCCGGAGGCGGACTGGCGGTGGCGTTAGGGTCGGCCACCACCACATCCGGCGGTTTGAAAAAGATGTTGGGGAGGAAACTGGACAGCACCGCCAGCAGCACCACGCCCACGATCAGCGCCGACAGGATGATCCGTCTTTTGTCGTCCACGCGCTCCCCTCCTCCCCTGGGCGGGCCCTATCGGCTGGCGAAGGGCTCCGGCGGCCGGTCCGTCCGGCCGAAATGATACAAGATCGCGTCAGCGATGCGCCCGCACGCCCGCCCGTCCCCGTAGGGGTTGACGGCGTGGGCCATGGCCTCATAGGCGGCGGGGGACTCGATGAGTTCCGCGGTCATGGCGACGATGTCCTCCGCGCGGGTGCCGGCGATGCGCACCGTGCCGGCCTCCACCGCCTCGGGCCGCTCCGTCTCCCGGCGGAGGACCAGCACCGGCTTACCCAGGGCGGGGGCCTCCTCCTGGAGCCCGCCGGAGTCGGTGAGCACCAGATAGCTGCGGGAGATCAGGTTGTGCATCTCGTCCGCCTGAAGCGGGTCGATCAGGTGGACGTTGTCCAGCCCGTCCAGATGGCGGTGGGCCGCCTCCTGCACCACCGGGGACAGGTGCACCGGGTAGACAAGCTCCACCCGGTCCGCGTACCGCTCCGCGACGGCGCGCAGGGCCGACATGATCTGTTCCATGGGCTCGCCGTAGTTCTCCCGCCGGTGGCAGGTGACCACCAGCAGTTTCCTGCCCTCATAGTCCAGATCGTTCAGCACAGGAGTTGTAAAGTAATGTTCCTTGCGGACAGTGGTATTCAGCGCGTCGATCACGGTGTTGCCGGTGACATACACCCCTTTTGTGATCCCCTCCGCCGCCAGATTGCGCCGGTTGGCCCCGGTGGGGCAGAAATGGAGGTCGGCCAGCCGTCCCACCATGGAGCGGTTCATCTCCTCCGGGAAGGGAGAGTACTTGTCCCATGTGCGCAGGCCCGCCTCCACGTGCCCCACGGCGATCTGCTGATAAAAGGCCGCCAGCGCTCCGGCAAAGGTGGTGGAGGTGTCCCCGTGGACCAGCACCAGATCGGGCCGGACCTCCCGGAACACCTTCTCCAGCCCCAGCAGGCACTTGCTGGTGATGGTGGAAAGGGTCTGCCTGGGCTCCATGATGTCCAGATCAAACTGGGGGGTCAGGTGAAAGATCTCCAGCACGCTGTCCAGCATCTGCCGGTGCTGGGCGGTGACGCAGCAGAGGCTCTCGATCTCGGGCCGGGACTCCATCTCCCGCACCAGGGGCGCCATCTTGATGGCCTCCGGCCGGGTGCCGAAGATCGTCATCACCTTCAGTTTATCCATCGTCCTTCTCCTCCTCCGGGGGCGCGGGAGGGGTTTCCTCCTGTTGGGGGACGGAAGTGACTTCCTCCTCCCGCGGGGCGGAAGGGGCCTCCTCCTCCGGGGACCGCGGGTCCGTCAGATGTTCGCCATGATGTTTCTCCGCCGGCTTTTCGTGGCCGCGGAACACCTGCCATGCCACCAGGGCCGCGATCCCAACCGCGATCAAAAACACCACCATGCGGGAGACCTTGGTCACCGTGAGCACCACGGCGGACAGGCCCAGGATGGCGGACACCAGATAGAGCACCCCCACCGCCTGTTTCTGGGAGAAACCCATGTCGATGAGCCGGTGGTGGACGTGGCCCCGATCCGGGGTCATGGGGCTCTGCCCGTGGGCGATGCGGCGGAACACGGCGAAGGTAACATCGAAAATGGGCAGGCCCAGCACCAGAAAAGGCACAATAAAGGAGATCAGATTGTACATCTTGAACATCCCCTGCACCGACATGGTGGCCATGATGTACCCCAGGAAAGTGGCGCCGGTGTCCCCCATGAATATCTTGGCGGGGTGGAAGTTGAAGGGCAGAAAGCCGATGCAGGCGCCGGCCAGAGCCGCCATCACCACCGCCACGTCCGTCTCGCTGACCAGCAGGGCGATGACCAGCATGGACAGCGAGCTGATGCTGGACACCCCGCAGGCCAGGCCGTCCAGCCCGTCGATGAGGTTGACGGCGTTGGTCACCGCGACGATCCACAGGATGGTCACCGGCCAGCTCAGCCAACCCAGGACCCAGACGGGATTATCGCTGAAAATATTGGGGTTCGACAGCACCGTGATCCGGTTGCCGGCCAGGGCCGCGATGAGGGCGGCCGCGATCTGGACTACGAATTTCAGCTTGGCGGGCAGGGCGTACTTATCGTCGA
>CAYPEE010000011.1:218-5621 GCA_964409665.1 uncultured Oscillospiraceae bacterium | reverse complement strand
GCCGCGATCTGGACTACGAATTTCAGCTTGGCGGGCAGGGCGTACTTATCGTCGAACACGCCCAGGATCACGATCACCACCGCGCCCAGCAGCATCCCCTTCCGGGGCGTGTCCAGGGGCACCAGCAGCAGGGTGGCGATCAGAAACCCCAGGAAAATGGCCAGACCGCCCATGCGGGGGATGGGGTGATCGTGCATCCGGCGGTCGTCCCTGGGCACGTCGATGGCGCCCCACTTCACCGAGAGGATCTTCACCAGCGGAGTGACGGCAAAGGACACCACCGCGGCGATGACCAGGGCCAGCAAAACCCGCGACACCCCGCCGCCGCGCAGAAACTGGAAGACGCCCTGATCCTGCGCCGAAACTGTCGCAACTAACATATTCAATGGAACCGCGCCCCTTTGAACCGGTTTTTATCTCTGAACGAAACCGACCTTTTTATATACTTTGCGCAGCGTTTTCTCCGCAATACAGCCGGCCCGCCGGGCCCCGGCGCGGTAGACGCTCTCCAGATACGCCCTGTCCCTCATCAGGCGCTCGGTCTCCTCCCGGATGGGCCGCAGCGTCTCGATGACCGCCTCGCCCACGGCGGGCTTGAATTTTCCGTAGCCCGCGCCGTCGAACTCCCGCTCCACGTCCGCAAAGGACTTGCCCGCGGCGGCGGCGTAGATCTCGATGAGGTTGGCCACGCCGGGCTTGTGTTCCGGGTCATAGCGGACGCAGCGCTCCGTGTCGCTGTCGGTGACCGCCCGCCTGAATTTCCGGGCAATGTCCTCCGGCCTGTCCAGCAGGAACACGCAGCCCTCCGGCATGGATTTGGACATCTTGCTCTCCGGGGCGCTCAGGGACATGATGCGCGCTCCCACCTTGGCGATGTAGGGCTCTGGCACCTTCAGCACCTCCCCGTACACGCCGTTGAAGCGGTTGGCCACGTCCCGGCACAGTTCCACGTGCTGTTTCTGGTCCTCCCCTACCGGCACGAAGTCCGGCTGATACAGCAGGATGTCGGAGGCCATCAGCACCGGATAGGTGAACAGGCCGGCGTTGACGTTTTCCGTATGCCTGGCGGCCTTGTCCTTGAACTGGGTCATGCGGGACAGTTCCCCGAACATCGTGTAGCAACTCAGCACCCAGGCCAGTTCCGCGTGCTGGTGGACGTGGGACTGGATGAACAGGGTGCATTTTTCCGGATCCAGGCCGCAGGCGATGTAGCTGGCGAGCAGGGTCATGGTCTGTCTGCGCAGTTCCGCCGGATCCTGGCGCACGGTGATGGTGTGCAGATCGGCCAGGAAAAAGTAGCAGTCGAAGTCCTCGATCATCCTGGGCCAGTGCTGAAGCGGGCCGAGATAGTTGCCCAAATGCAGCCTGCCGCTGGGCTGGATGCCGGAGAGCATCACCTTTTTCGTCGCTTGTTCTTCCATACGGGACAACCTCTTTCCGGTCTTACTCCTGGTTCAGGTACTGGCTCACGTCCACGGGGACGGCGTCGGACCACAGCCGCTCCAGGGAGTAGAATTCCCGGGCCTCCTCGGTGAAGATGTGGATCACCACCGCGGAATAGTCCAGCAGGGTCCACTGTCCGCCCCGGTGGCCCTCGATGTGGTGGGGCTCCTCCCCCGCTTTGGACAGGGCCTCCTCCACCGCGTCAGACAGCGCGCGGACCTGGGTGTTGGAGGTGCCGTTGCAGATGATAAAGTAGTCCGCCAGAGTGGTCTGGTCGGCGGTGTAGAGCACCCTGATGTCCTTTCCCTTTTTGTCGTCCAGCGCCCTGACGGCCAGGGCGAGCAGTTCTTTGGTTTCCAGCATGATATCACGTTCTCCTCTCGATTTCAATTTGAAGTTCCGTCACCCGGCGGAGGGATCCCTCAGCCTGCCCGTACTGGAGGACAGGCGGTTCCCGTCGGCGCTGACCGAGATCAGGTCCAGCTGGCCGATGGTGACCTCCTCCACATAGGGGTTGAGGGACTTGTTCACCAGGGCGATCAGCTTCTCCCGGTCGGGATAGACCCGATAGCGGTAAATGGCCCCCTCGATATCCACTCCGAGGTAGGGCATGGTGATAAAATTCACATTCTCCGTGTCCAGCCCGCCCGTGAGGGCCGACTGTGCAAACCAGACCATGTTGCCCAAAGTCATATCGCTCTCCACGTTTTTATGAAACAGATCCGCCAGCTGGGGCGCCTTCAGCACATTCTGAGGCTGGAGGGTCTGCCTGAGCACCGCCGCCAAAAAGTCGTGCTGGAGACTGAGCCGGGACACGTCGCTGGCGGGGGTGCCGCCGCTGCCGTCGTTGTTCTTCCGCCACCGGACCAGTTCCATGGCCTGCCGGCCGTTGAGTTTGATCTGCCCCTCCTCAAAATGGATGTGGAGATCCTGATACGGGTCGTCGTACCCCATGTGCCACGGGACGTAGAAATCGACCCCGCCGATGGCGTCCACCATCTCCCCCACCAGTTCCCAGTTGATCTTCACATAGTAGTCGGGCACAAAGCCCACCAGCCTGGAAATCTCCGTCTTCAGCGCCCGCACGCCCTGTTCCCCTCCGCCGTTCGAGGGGTAGACGGAGTTGATCATCTTCTGGTCCACCCGCGTTCCGGCGGAGTTGTAGAGGGTGTCCCGGGGGATGGACATGACGGTGGCCCTCTGGTTGGTCACATCATAGGACGCCACCATGATGGTATCCGTCAGGCCGCTGGTGATGTCCTCCCCGAAGATCAGCACGGTGAAGAAGTCCGCGCTCCTGCGCGTCCCGGTGGACAGGGGCCGCACTCCCTCCTCCTGAGCGGGGTCCCCGCTCTCCTGCGGGCCGTCCGCCGGGGCGCTGGCATCCGGGCCCGGTCCGGGCAGTTCCGGTTTGACCACCCAACGGCTCCAGAACACCGTCGCAGCGGCGGCCAGCACCATGATCACCGCCAGCACGATCATGACCGCCATCATAGCCCGCTCCCGCCGGGCGCTCCGTCCCGCGGGAGCGGATCGTCCTCCTGTTCCGTTGTCGATCCGTTTCCCGCTCATGGCCGCTTTCCCCTCATATAGTATGTATAGGCCTCCTCCGTATTGCGGTGGACGATGCGGTTGCGCTCCTCCATCTCCCGGATGGACAGCCCGGCCCCCATGGCGACCGCGCCGTCCAGATCCTCATAGGCCAGCGCCCGCAGGTCCTCCACCTCCGGGAAGACCCGGTTGGGCTCGATGTAGTCCGCCAGGTAGAGCAGCTTTTCCTCCAAACCCATGCGGGCCCGGGCGGTGGTGTGATAGCGGATGGCCTCCACCACCGCGTCCTCCTGCCCGAACACACATCTCGCCAGCGCCGCGCCGCTCTTGGCGTGGAGCAGCTTTTCCGCGCTCCGCTCCAGATCGTCCAGGGGCTCGCCGTACCGGTCGCAGGCGGCCAGATGCTCCGCCGGCGTCCAATACTTCGTGCAGTCGTGAAGGATGGCCGCCCGGCGCATGACGTCCTCGTCCGCGCCCCAGCGGCGGGCCAGACGGACCGCCTCCTCCTCGGTGCCCCGGATGTGGGCCAGCCGCCTGGCCTTCACCATGGACCAGGACACCCGCCGCAGGTCCTCCAGATCCAGGCGGGATAGGTCGGCCCGGGTCCCGTATAATTTTTCCCGCAGAATGTATCCGTAAACCGCCGGGTCAAGGAACTCGATCCCCTCTCCCCGGCCCAGGGACTCCCGCAGCCGGGTGGAGGAGACCTCCACCGGATCTGGAATGGCGGCGAGTTCCACTCTGGCGCCGTACCGCCGCTCCAGGAAGTCCTTCTGGGCCTCCAGCGCCGCCCTGTCGTCGGACCGGCTCCGTGCAAAGGCGCAGACGCCGGCCCGCCTCAGGATGCCCTCCGGCTCGTGCCAGGTGTGGAGGGTGAGGAACATATCGGTCCCCACCAGCAGCCACAGTTCGTCCCCCGGCCAGCGCCCGGACGCCTCGGCCAGGGTGTCGGAGGTATAGCTTTTGCCCTGCCGCTCCATCTCAACGTCCCAGACCTCGGTGACTTCGGGCAGGAGAAGCTGGTCCGCGGCAATGGCCGTCATCTCCAGCCGCTGCGCCCGGGAGGGACTGCCGGGGGCCAATTCCTTATGGGGCGGGTCCCCCGCCGGGACGAACATCAGCCTGTCCAGCTTCAGCGCGGCCACGGCCGCTCTGGCCGCCGCCATGTGGCCCAGATGGGGCGGGTTGAAACTGCCGCCGTAGATGCCGATCCTCATGAGATCACCGCCTTGGGAGTAATCATATCACGAACGCTCCGTCCGGTCACGGACCAGACATATCGAATCTGTAAACAGCCGCCTCATCTGACCAGCCGGATGCGCTTCTCCTTCGGTCTGCTGTGGGTCTCCCGGTACAGGACGAACTTGGAGCCGATGACCTGCACCACCTCGGCCCGGACGGCCCCAGCCAGTTCCTCCGCCCCCTCCCGGGAAGACAGGGGGCTGTTCTCCAGCACCTTGCCCTTGATGAGTTCCCTGGCCTCCAGAGCGTCGTCGGCCTGCCGGATGAGGTTGTCCCCCACCCCGTCTTTGCCGATGTACACGATGGTGTCGATGTCATTGGCCAGACCCCGCAGCTGGGCCCGCTGTCTGCTTGTCAAGCCCATTTGGTTTACACCCCTTTGGATCTGCTCCTGCTATTTCAAATAGTCCGCCAGTTTCTCCGCGAAGGCCCGCAGCGCCTTCCCAAACCATCGCGTTCTGCGGGCCGCCGAGGGCGGCGGCCCCTACTATTTCAAATAGTCCGCCAGTCTCTCCGCGAAGGCCCGCAGCGCCTTTCCCCGGTGGGAGATGGCGTTCTTCTCCTCCGGCGAGAGCTGGGCGAAGGTCTTTTTCAGCCCCGGCACAAAGAACACCGGGTCGTAGCCGAACCCGCCCTCCCCCATGGGGGCAAAGGCGATGGTCCCCGGGCACTCCCCCCGGGCGGTGAGCGCGTCCCCGCCGGGAAAGCAGCAGACGATCACCGAGACGAATCTGGCCCCTCTGGGCTGGCCCCGCAGGTTCTCCAGCAGCAGACGGCAGCGGCCGGCGTCGTCCAGGCCGGGGCCGCCGTACCGGGCGGAATAGACGCCCGGCGCACCGTTCAGCGCGTCCACGCACAGGCCGGAGTCGTCCGCCACGGCGGGCAGGCCGCTGGCCTCCATGACCGCCTTCGCCTTCAGCAGGGCATTCTCCTCAAAGGTGGAGCCGGTCTCCTCCACCTCTACGTCCACGCCGGCGGCGGCCTCCGAGCAGACCTCCACCCCCAGAGAGGACAAGATCCCCCGCATCTCATCGAGTTTTTTCGGATTTTTGCTCGCCAATACCAGTTTCATTTCCGTCTCCTCCCGTTACAGCAGGGCCTCGGTGAACTCCCCGGGGTCGAAGGGCCGCAGGTCGTCCACTCCCTCGCCCACGCCTACGAACTTGA